>WFSA01000192.1 GCA_015486215.1 Anaerolineae bacterium
ATCATTAGGAAAATTTGTCAAGTCTCCCCAGAATACTGAGAAGATACATGAACACAGGTAAAAAGATAAAAATCGACATGGTTCAAAAGTCACAGAATTTACTTTACAGTATGTTATATGATAAGGGTGTGTTTCATTTCAGTAGAAGTGATAGTCACGGGGCGCGTAGTTTCGGGTAAATTAAGTCCGTTTGCCCCGTGACAATCACTTTGGTTCAACTCATTTGAAACACACCCATATGATAACTTAACATGACTCCACTGAAAAAAGGCCATTTTTGTAAAATCGGTGGTTGAGTGTGCTGTTTCCGTGAAAATTTTGACATATAAAGCACAATTTATTTATGCGTCTCATTGCGGCTCATTTACACACGATGCAGGCTTGATTTGCTTGCTGTTGTGCGATTTTTGGCAAGTCACCGAAATGGAGTAAATTCAGTGGGGTCTTAACATGACCCCACTGAAAAAAGGCCGATTTTGGAAAATTAACAGCTATATACGCCGTTTTTACGAAAATTTTGACGCACGGAGTATAATTTCTTTGCACGCTTCATTGCGGCGTATTTACGCATAACACAGGCTTAATTTGCTTGTTGTTGTGCGATTTTTAGCAATTCTCCAAAATGGAGTACATTCAGTGGAGTCTTAACATAAAAAATAGGGCGCGGATGCTTCGCACGCGGATACTTCGACAGGCTCGGCACAGGTTTAACGGATAAACGCGGATAAAAAAGAAAATCCGCGTTTACCTGCGTTTATCCGCTCCATACGCGTTCTATTTACGACGTTAAACTGTAAAGATGTTTTTTCCTTTTTTGAACCATGTCTAAAAATCAATGAAATCAGCGTAATCAATGTCCAATTCCAAAAAGGATCAACTCAATTTTCTGTAAAAGACGCATATGCAATCGTCCTATAGATATAGATATTGAATTGCATGGCGCAGAACGCAGTGTTCATCATTGCTTCTGCCGTTGGGGTTTACTTATGGCACAGTTCTTCTTAAAAGGGTTAATTATTGGCTTCTCTATTGCCGCTCCTGTGGGGCCGATAGGCATTTTATGTATTCAGCGGAGTTTGAATCGCGGCTTTCGGGCGGGGTTTATCTCTGGAATGGGGGCGGCAACGGCCGATATGATTTATGGATTGATTGCGGTTTTCGGGGTAACGGCCGTTTCCAACCAAATGATCGCCCAATCTCACCTTCTCGGCATCGCTGGCGGCCTCTTTCTCTGCTATCTAGGCGTAAAAACCTTCAAAAGCAAACCCTCTCTCGCCCCGCAATTAGATCGATCGAACTCCCTCATCAGCACATACCTATCCACCTTCGCTCTGACCATCACCAACCCGATGACCATTATCGCCTTCACCCTCATTTTTAGCGGCATGGGATTAGCGAGCAGTTCATCTACGACGACGACATCAGCCATAACTGTGTTCGGCGTTTTTTCAGGATCGAGTTTATGGTGGCTATCGCTGGCTGGTGGTGCGAGCTGGCTAAAAGAGCGGCTGAATGCGGATAAAATGGAATGGGTAAACCGTATCGCTGGTATCATCATCCTTGTTTTTGGGCTATTCGCCTTATTAAATGCGGTTTACAACTAACCTAATCTGGATGAACCAGAAAAAATGACCCGCAAATTTCGCCGATTGACGCAGATAAAAACATTTAATCTGCGGAAAATTGGTATCTTCTCAATAAATCGTGGACAAGACTTGACAAATTTCATCAGCACTTTATTTTACACGAGTATCATTAGGAAAATTTGTCAAGTCTCCCCAGAATACTGAGAAGATACGAAAATTGCTTGTACATGGTACAAGCATATCACTGATAAGGTACTGATTCGGTTTTTAACCGATGCCGCTTCATCGCTCTGGAGTGACTTTGATCGCTTGCAACCCTTTTTTGACGGCCGTTTTGGCCGCATCCACACCCTTTTTTGCCTTCTTCCCCGCATGGAGTACAGGTGTACCCATCACCTTGTCTATTCGCCCCGACACGGCCGTTTGCGACTTCGCCTTCACTTTGGCTAATAACTCAGATGGAATCAGCATCTGCCCCTTCCCCTCTTGGGACAAGTTTTGATTGAGCGTATCATACAACCTGACTTTAGCATCGGACGGCAGTTCAACGGCGGGCATCTCGCGTAATTTACGTTTAACTTGGCGTAAATTATTCATCGCTTGTTGACACGCCTCACACTTTACCAGATGTGCCTCTACATGATCGCGCTCAATTTGGACGAGCAATCCATCTAAATAATCAGAAATTTGGGTCAATATATGTGTCTGTTTGTTCATGCGTCTGTTGCCTCTGGCATTTGCCGAGTAAGAATGCGGTGTAAAGTGATACGAGCGCGGCGGACACGCAATTTGGCGGCCGATTCAGAAATATCGAGGGCAACGGCCGTTTCCTTCATCGAAAGCCCCTCTAATTCAAATAAAACCAGCGCAGCCCGCAATTTAGGAGACAACTCCTGCAACGCCTCATGGACGAGAGAAACCGCCTCTTGGCTTGCCAAAAGCTCTTCTGGCAATGGCGTAAGAACATCACTCAACGCCATTTCCATATCATCATCATCGCCTAATGGCCCATCTTTATCCTCTTTCCGTTGTTTACGTTTGATGCAATTGAGGGCTGTATTTGTGGCGATCCGATAAATCCAACTGGATAATTTTGATTGCCCCCGAAAATCACCGATTTTATTATAGATAATTACAAACGTCTCTTGCAGCGCATCTTCCGCATCTTGAGAGCTGCGTAAGATATTGTAAACGACTCGATAAACCAGCGTAGAATAGCTTTCGATTAATTGCTCGCAAGCGGCCGGTTTATGTGCTTGTAGAGCGATGATTAATTCTTGTTCCGTGAGTAATGACATAATAAGGGCTTACAAACTGCTTAAATTTGACTGATTTTATCTGAAAGATTCGGAAAAGAACATTTGCATACTCGTAAGGCCATTTCTAAATTTAAATCACCCAAAATCTTGATTATCATTATTTTCCATGAATAGCCTAACTTCTCAAATAGTTGGGGGCATGATTACATCTAATTAGAAAAGGAACAAATTACGTTAGTCAAGTAAATTTGTTCCTTTCTTAATTGGTTGTAATCCCCCCGAAATACTGAGAAGATACGTATACTCCGCAAAAAAGAGCAAGAAGTTCAACTTCTCATAGAAGTTGAACTTCTGCCCGACACTCAAACAATTTGCTAATTTGATGTATTGCCCAATCCAGAAAGCGTATCATTATTACTGATGATATTGTTGCTCATATCCATCGCCACAAGTGTCACATGACTGGTTCTGGCGGCCAGTACCAAACTGCTACTATTGATCATGTATTCACTACCCACAATACGGTCAGCCATGATGCCGATATTGTCTTCTGTGACCAAGATACGGTCGGCCATCACCCCAATTTCGCCCGCCATGCGTAGAATATCAGCCGAAAGCCCCAATGTTGTCCCTTCCGAATTATCAATCCGTGTATTCACATCATCGGCAGCGATGGCGAGTGCATTCGCATCCATTTCCATTTGCGTTGCTAAGGCGATGATTTGCGTCGCCCAACCGACAACGGCAGGATTGCTCTCATTACTCTGAATTTTAGTCGCATCTTGCCGTATAACGGCCGCTTGTGCCGCATTAAACATCGCTTGCGCTTGAATTGTCAGCGCGTTGCCCTGCAAAGATGACCAATCGGTCGAGGGCAGTCCCCACGGCTGACCAACTTCCGATTTGGTGTCATCATTGCTTTCCGTCGTTGAATTCGTTCTGCTTGTGCTGGAGTTACTGAGCATAGAGAGGCTTAACGCTAACACCGAACTATTATCAGAATCTAAATCCGCAGCTTGGATACGGTCGGCCAATTTTCCAATACTCTCCTCAGATGTCAGGATTCGGTCAGCCGTCACACCGATGTCACCAGCCATGAGCAAAATATCGGCTGACATTTCTAACGGCGATCCGCCATTATTGGCTCGTGTATTGATCGTATTCGCAAGGGTCGAAATGCTGTTCGCATCAAATTCCATTTGGTCGCTCAATTGCACAATCTGATTGGCCCAATTGATTACATTGGGGTCGCTCTCATTTGCGCTGATGCTGGTCGCATCTTCACGCATTAACGCCGCCTGTGCCGCATTGATCAATGAGTTTTGTTGCACATTCCCATTGCTGCTCAATACAGATGTCCAATCTGCGCTGGGCATTGACGGATTCCCATCTAATTCAGAGATGATGAAATTGTTGCCGCTAAGCATATTCAGGGTTGTATCTATCCCCGCAAGCGTCAATACATTGTTATTTCCCAGTAAATCCAAGCTGCCAGCGTTAATAAGTTGTTCACTATCCACAATGCGGTCAGCCATGATGCCGATCTGCGCTTCTGTCAACAAAATACGGTTTGCCATCACCCCGATTTCGCCTGCCATGCTCAAAATATCATCGGACAAGCCCAATGTTGTCCCTTCCGAGCCGTCGATGCGTGCATTCATATCGTTAGCTGTGACGGCGGTCGCATTGGAATCGGCTCCCATATGTGCGGCCAAAACTGTGATTTGCTCAGCCCAGCGCAATACGTCAGGATTTGTCTCATTCGCTTGCAAAATTGCCATATTGGCTTGGATTTGGTCTGCCCGCGTCGCATTGAGCAGAGAACCTGTTTCGATATTGTTAACTTCAGATTGAACGGCCGTCCAATCTGTCGAAGGAAATCCCCATGCGGCCACATTCTTTGTTTGTCCGCTCATAAAAACCAATGCCAGAATAAATAGAATTGCTAATTTTTTCACCATTTTCTTGCTCCTAAGGCGCGTAAAACGCACATTGCTGATGGCTGACTGCCAGTAACTGGTAACGCTCTTACGTCGCTGTTCGCCTTTGCCAACCGCCAATCATCATTAATAATAACGATAAACTTGTATCTTCTCAGTATTCTGGGGAAACTTGACAAATTTCCCTAATGATACTCGTGTAAAATAAAGTGCTGATGAAATTTGTCAAGTCTTGTCCACGATTTATTGGGAAGATACATAAACTTCTTGTCAATTACATAATTCTCACAGAAAGAAAATGTCTCTGTGTTTCTCTCTGTCTATAAGACAAAAAAGTGCAGAAGCAGGTTACATTTTGGTAAAAAGGGCAAAATTGACACACTTATTGGGGGAAATGGGGAAACAAAAACGGCTGACAAATTGTCAGCCGTTCATTTATATGCTTATTTAATTGTTTCTCGACGTTATGCCGCCTTCAAGGTCTTCACCGTCTGTATCACATTGGGAAAATTAAATGGTTTAGGCAGGAATTTCGCCTTAATCGCATCTAACTCAGATTGGGGCGGACGCGGCCACGCGCTTACGATGACAAACGGCCGTTTCTCCCCTTTATCCCGCAATTTGCCAGCCAACTCCATCCCATTAATGCCCGGCAGACGAATATCGAAGAACAACATATCAACCTCACCCAACTCATCTTGGTTGATATTCTCCAGTAACGCCTCCGAACTCATAAAGATTGGGTGGACAAGGATACCCAGTAAACCCAGCCCGTTTTTCAACAAGCGGGAGATACTTGGCTCATCCTCAACATACGCAATTTTGATTCCAAGATTATCGATCATGCTCACAATTATGCCCGAAAATTAGCCGCCTGCCAATAATTGCGTCGTACCAATAACTGCCTTGTACGCCAACTCAAACCAACCAGCAGGAAAAAATCCCAACCATAGTGTACCGACAAGAGCGATCAGCAATCCTGTCTTTAACGCCGTTCCCGCATAAACTGGCTCTGTGCGATCGCCGTCAAACATATACATATAGAAAACGACGCGCAAATAGTAATAGCCCGACACGACACTGGTCATAATTGCAATAATTGCCAGCCACCACAAATTGGCCTCTACCGCCGAACGAAAAATATAGAATTTTCCTGAGAAACCGCCCGTTGGCGGCACGCCCGTTAGGGAGAGCATAAAAACGAGCATAGCAGCCGACAGCCACGGATTACGCTTGGCTAACCCTTTGTAATCCTCTAGCATAATCCCTTCGCCCAGTTTATGCTCAAGAGCGATGACGACACCAAACGCGCCCATTGTGGTGAACAAATACGCCAGCATATAAAGCAATACCGAGCCGACCGCCTCTGAATGTTGTCCAGCGGCGGCAACGCCGATGAGCAGATATCCTGCGTGGGCGATGCTGGAGTAGCCGAGCATCCGTTTGATATTCGTCTGCATCAGAGCGACGACATTACCAATAATCAGCGTCAGGGCGGCGATGAGGGCAAGTGCGCCCATCCATGCGTCGCTCATAGCGGGCAAAGCGACGGTGAAAACGCGCAAGAGGGCGGCAAAGCCAGCCACTTTTGCGCCAACCGACATGAAGGCGGTAACGACCGTTGGCGCACCTTCATACACATCTGGAGTCCACATATGGAACGGGACCGCCCCAATTTTGAAAGCAAACCCGACCATCAAAAAGGCTGTGCCGGCCATCGCTAACGGAGAACCTGCCTCAAGAACAGCATACACAGCCGGCAATGCCGTCGCCCCTGTCGCTCCATAGATAAGCGCGATGCCATAGACAAAAATGCCCGATGAAAACGCGCCCAGCAGAAAATATTTCATCGCCGACTCTTTAGAGTCATCACGAGATACGGCGAGACCCGCCATAATGTACAGAGGGATGGAAAGAAGTTCGAGGGCGACGAAGACAAGAATCAAATCATTTGCCATGCCCATCATCATCATGCCGCTGAGGGAGAACAGCATCAGCATGTAAAATTCTGGCCGTTCCAATTTGGTACGGTGCAGATAATTACGAGAAATAAGCAAAGTGCCAATACCTGACAAGAGCAAAATGCTGTTCAAAAAGACGGAAAAATTATCGCTGACAACCATCGGATAGCTACCGCGAGCGATAAAGGTCCCATACTCATGCCCCCACATCGCCACATTTTGCACCAATGCGGCTGCGATGGCGGCCAATGTCAGCCAATAGTAAACGCCATCTCTCTTGCAAAAAATGTTAAGGAGCATCAAAAATAACCCAGCCCCCATCGTAATGAGGAGTGGTGCGACGATTAGTAAATTGATTATTGGCGGTTGAAAATCCATAATTTTTAGAAATAGCAGGTCAAATTTGCAAATTTGACCTACAGATCAATTGGGTCTTGGAAAAGTGTGCTGATGCACAATTGTTTGTTCAGGTAGTAGTTGAACGTATGCGTAACCAGGCAAATGTTCAGAATCAAAGCCAGTTGTCACATCTGTCGGCCAAGCAGCAAATTGTGAAAATGCGCTGGCAACACTGTTATAGCTGATGCCGTCACGCACGACTTGCATATGTTGATGAATATGCCCGTGAAAAACGCCGAGCAGGCGGTCACGAGCAGGCAGTAACAGTTGATGCAGCTCCTCGCCATTGAGGATCAACATATTCTGATCCATCCATGGCGAGTTGATCGGCAATGCGGGATAGTGCATAAACAGTACCAATGGCAATCCATCGGCCGTTGCTTCACGATGAATGATCGCTAATTGTTCGTCCGAAAGACGGCCGTTAGGGTCAATTTCATCATCGCCGCGAGCGTCAATTGTTAAAAAACGAATCCCGTTCACTTCAAAAGCGTAAGTCAACAATTCAGGATTGTCACTCAACGACTCATGCGCTCCCATCGTCATATGGGTGCGAATGTCAACGGCCGTATCGTGGTTGCCAACGACATAATGCACTGGCACATTGATTTTTGCCAATAGATCGGCCGCTAAACGGTACGAATCACGGTCAGGATCGGTGACCACATCCCCTGTATGTATCACAAAATCGGGGGTGACGGGTAAGTTGTTAATGATGTCAACCAGTTTTTCCGCACATGGATAAGATGTATGACCGAAACGAGAGTAAACGGCCGTTGGCCCAATATGCGTATCGCTGATATGAACAAAAGAAACAATCTTCATAAGAATGGCAAGCTACATCTGTACAGGCGGCCTGTACTCACTGCCGTCTGCACCTTGCATACACCTACGGCAAACCGATGCTTTGTACCAATGAAGCTACGGTGCTGTCCATCAAGCCAAAATAGCCAGAAGGAGCGATGCCGATCCAGAAGATGAAAATCAGGAAAGCGAGCATAATGAACAGTTCGCGTTTGCTGATCTTTTCCAGAATCATATTTTTGGGATTATCTAACGGCCCCATAAAGACCCGTTGGAACATCCAAAGCAGGTAAACGGCCGCTAAAATCACACCCGTCGTCGCAAAAGCGGTGAAGACCGGGCCAAGAACAGGCGACCCCATCGAGCCAAGCAAAATAGTGAACTCGCCGACGAAGCCGTTCAAGCCGGGCAAACCCATGCTGGAAAGGACGACGATCAGCGTCAACACACTGTAAAGCGGCATCGCCCGCCAAATGCCGCCGAACTCCTTCATCTCGCGCGTATGGCGGCGTTCATAAATCAGGCCGACAGCGAAGAATAACGCGCCCGTGCTGAGGCCATGATTCACACCTTGCAAAATCGCGCCCTCAATGCCCGCCTCATTCAGCGAGAAAATACCCAGCATCACAAAACCAAGGTGGCTGATACTAGAGTAGGCGACCAATTTTTTCATATCTGTCTGCGCGAAGGAGACGATTGCGCCGTAGATGATGCCAATAATAGCCAAAACAGCGATCATCGGGGCGTATTTAATCGCCGCTTGCGGGAACAGCGGAATGTTGAAGCGCAAGAAGCCGTATGTACCCATCTTTAGCAGCACACCAGCCAAAACGATGGAACCGGCCGTCGGTGCTTGCGTATGTGCATCTGGCAGCCATGAATGGAAGGGGAAGACGGGGACTTTGATGGCGAAGGCGATGGCGAAGCCGAGAAACAGCCAATTTTGCACATCAGCAAACGCTTCTCGTCCCGCAATCAGGGCGGTTAGCGAAAAGGTATCCGCTGTCGTTCCAATGTAGAGAATACCCAATAACATCAGCAGCGAGCCAGCCATCGTGTAGAGGAAGAATTTGATGGAGGCGTAAACACGCTGCTGCCCGCCCCAAATGCCGATGAGAAAATACATCGGGATGAGGGTGAACTCCCAAAAAACGTAGAAGAGGAATAAATCTTGTGCCAAGAATACACCCGTCATGCCCGCTTGTAACAGTAGCATAAAGGCGTAGTATTGCGGCACTTGCTCTGTTATCGTCTTCCATGAGGAGATGATAGCCAGCAGGCTGATGAAGCCTGTGAGCAAGAGCATGAGAATACTTAATCCGTCAACTCCTAAATAGTAGCTGATTCCCCACAAAGGTATCCAGTCGCCCTTATCGACAAGCTGTAAACCAGGGATGTTCTTATCGAACATAAACAGGACGATGACTGCGATGCCGAGTGCAATAGCCGAAACGGCCGTTGCCACCCGCTTCACCAACTCGTCAGATTCATGTCCCATCTGTTTCAGAAACAAAATCAAGAGTGCCCCAATGAGTGGGAAAAACACAAGAAGTGTTAGAATGACGTTGAATTGATTACTTTCCATCTGTTCTCCAAATTAGAAGATATAGTATGAGGGAGCAGCCCTCACTTGTTTAGGAATATGGATTTATTGAATCCACATTCCCTAGCCTGCTGTTGCAAACATAAAATAGATAACTAAAAGTACCGCGCCCATGAAAATACTTAACGCATAGCTGCGAACATAACCGCTCTCTGTCTGGCGCAAGAAGCCAGATAGGCGGCGCGTCGTCGAAGCCACCCCATTAACGATGCCGTCCACACCCTTCTGATCAAGCACAGATGAGGTGAAGGCGGCAAAAGTGACAAACATATCACGGACAAGTCTGTTATGAACAAAATCATGCCAGAACACCCAATCCAATGAGATCGCCACCCATTTCGCCATCCGATTGAAGGCAGGGATGAAATAATCCATATACAAGGTGTTTAACGGCAAGACGCTCGTCCACCAAATCGGTGTCTTCTGCAACGGATCAGGAGCCGAATTCGCTTTTGACGTATCCTTATATATGACAAAGAAGGCCAAACTTATCGAACCAACAGCCAGAATAGTTGAAATAATTGCTACAGACCATTGAATTTGAATCGGCGTATGGGGCATATGCAAAACATGCTCCTCCGTCAACTCAAACGCGTGGAGGGAATGTTCCAGCCAATGTTCTAAAGCGAGATAGCTGAACCCGCCAGCCTCTGCGCCATGCTCGGCAGCAAAATGGGGTAAGTTCGCCAACCCGCCCACAATAGCTAAGGCGGCCAAAGCGATGAGCGGATAGGTCATCAAATTTGAACTTTCTTCGGCGTGGGCGGCGGCGGCGTGACGGGGTTCGCCAAAGAAGACCATCTTTAGCTGCCGTCCCATATAGAAGGCGGTAGAAATAGCCGCGATGACGAGCATGACGTAAACGGCCGTAAAAATCCCGCCATCATTCGCACTCGCGTGCGCCAAAATCTCATCCTTTGACCAGAAACCAGCCAACGGCACAATCCCAGCCAAAGCCAGCGCACCGATGATATACACCACCGATGTGATGTTCATACGATTACGCAAACCGCCCATCGTCCGCATATCCTGCGGATCGAAATCGTCATCATCATGGTCGTGCAAATGGTGATGCCCATGCTCCATCCCATGAATGACAGAACCCGCGCTCATAAAGAGCAGTGCTTTGAAGAAGGCGTGCATCATCAGATGAAACATCCCAGCCACATACGCGCCCATCCCGACGGCCGCGATCATAAATCCCAATTGGCTGACCGTTGAATACGCCAACACTCCTTTTATATCAAATTGAGTGAAGGCGATTAAACCAGCCAATAGTGCCGTACTCGCACCAACCAAAGCGACCAAATCAGGTGTACTTATCACCCCAAAGAGCAGTTCGCTCCCGACGCTCAAACGAGCCATCTCGAACAGCGTATTGCTGCGAACGATCAGATAGATACCTGATGTGACCATCGTCGCCGCATGAATCAAAGCGGATACGGGTGTGGGGCCGGCCATCGCGTCTGGCAGCCAAACGTAGAGTGGAATTTGGGCAGATTTACCCGTCGCCCCCAATAAGAAGAGGGCGGTAATGGCAGTGACAACGGAGCCGAACGCGACTTCTTGTCCAAATAAGAGAAGCGGCTCTTTTGACTTAAACATCTCTAACGCTGTCTCAAAAACAACATCAAACTCTAATGAACCGAACGCCCAAAAGGTAAGGATGACAGCTAAAACGATGCCGAAGTCACCGATACGATTGACGACGAACGCTTTACGGGCGGCATTTGCATTTTTCCATACGCCGTTTTTGTCCACAAAGCTAAACCAAAAGCCGATGAGCAAGAATGAACATAAGCCAACTCCTTCCCAACCGACGAAAAGCATCAGGTAGCTGCTGCCTGAGACCAAAATCAGCATGAAGAAGAGGAACAGATTCAAATAAGCGAAGAAACGGGAAAAATCCTTATCCCCGTGCATATATCCGATAGCGTAAATGTGAATGAGCGAGCCGACACCAGTGACGACTAACATCATCGTGACCGATAAGGTATCAATACGCATCGCCCACGGCACATGGAAGCCGGCCGATGGGATGTTGATCCAATCAAAAAGATGGACAACTTCGGCGTGGTGACCATTTGCTTGCAGGCTGAAAAAGAGGCTGACAGCGACAGCAAACGCGCTGAAAGCCATTATCGTGCCAAACCAGCCTGTCCATTTTTCGCCTATCTCGCGATCTGCCTCAACAAACTTTCGTCCAACAAGTCCATTGAACAGCACGCCGATTACGGGGAAAATCAGTAATAAAGGAGCTAAACCAAAAGCATTCATAATTAGAAGTTGCGAGGTTGCGGGGGTGCGGAGTTGCGGAGTTACGAGGTTTGCTTATCACCCTGCTTACTGCGCCGCTTCGCCCACTCCACTATCCCTTCATTAAATTAAGTGTGTCAATATCAATACTCTTCTTTGTGCGGAAAATGGCGACAATCAACGCCAACCCAACCGCAACTTCAGCGGCGGCGACGGTGATGACGAAGAATACCAACACTTGCCCGTCCAAATTGCCTAAATGGCGCGAAAAGGCGACAAATAAAAGATTGGCCGCGTTGAGCATCATCTCTATGGACATAAACACGATAATCGCATTGCGGCGAAGCAATACTCCCAATGCGCCAATGACGAACAAAATGGTGCTGAGGATGACGTAACTGTTAATGGTAATCTCAGACATTTTTTCCTCGCTTGTTTGAGATGGTCAAAATAACCACGCCAACCATCGCTGACAAAAGCAGAATGCCGACCACTTCAAAGGGGAAGACATACCCTTCAAAGAGGCGCAAGCCGAGTGCGACGGGGCTGCTGTCTATCATATTGGCAGAAACGGCCGTTTTCCCTTCCATCACTAACGCGATCAAAAAGGTAACGACCAGTAGAAAGCCCAGAAAAGCGGCAAAAACCAACTCGCTGGGGCGGTCGCCCCACATGCCGCGCAAGCGTTCCGCGCCCAAAAGCATGATGACAAACATGAACAACACCATGATCGCGCCTGCATACACGGTAACTTGCACCATTGCCAAAAATGGCGCGTTCAAAACAACATAAAAAACGGCGATGGTAATGAAGTTCAGTACCAAGAAGAGCGCACTATGCACCGCATCCCGACTGACCAGCATCCCGATGGCCGAGCCAACGGCGATCACCGCTAAAAGCATGAATACAAAACTGTTTCCCATAGGTCGCCTTTTATTTAGGGTCTTCCATTTCTGGAATAGCGCGGTTAAATGCGCCTGGTTCGACAGGTTGCGGGGTGGAACGGCCGTTAACCGGCACATCCACAATCAACATATCCTTCGTATAAATTGCACCCTCTCGATCATAAAAACTCAACTCATAATTATGCTCAAGCGTGATCGCCTCTGTCGGACACGCATCTTCGCAATAACCACAGAAAATACAGCGCAACAGATTGATTTCATACGTGCTGGCAAACCGTTCGCCGGGCGAATACCGCTCATCGTCACTATTTTCCGCCGCTTCAACAAAAATCGCATCGGCTGGGCAAGCGGCCGCACATAACGCACAGCCAATACATTTTTCCAGCCCATTATCATACCGATTCAGGACATGCCGTCCCTTAAACCGCTCGTGAACCTGTCGCTTCTCTTCAGGATATTGAATAGTGACAGGCTTCATAAACAGATGCTTAAACGAAGTCGCCATACCCTGAGCTAATGCTGCAAATGTTTCAAACATAAATCATCCTGAAAGATAGAGACAAGAGATAGAGATAGAGAATTATTCCTCCATCACATATTGCTTACATTCCATCTCTACACTCTATCTCTACATTCTATCTCTAAAATATGATGCCCTCTTGCTGAAGAACAATGACAACGGCCACGATGATGAAGTTCAATACCGCAATGGGCAGTAAACGTTTCCAGCCGAACGCCATCAATTGATCGTAGCGCAGGCGGGGGAATGAAGCGCGAATCCAAATCAACATACAAAGGCCGGCAACGATTTTCAAAAAGAGATAGAAAAATCCCAAGCCCGGCAATTGGTCTACAAATGGGCCGCGATAACCGCCAAAGAAAAGGGTGGCAGCGATGGCACTAAAGATGACCATCTTCATATACTCAGCCATAAAGAACATGCCGAAGCGCATCCCACCATATTCAACATTAAAACCAGAGGATAACTCCTGCTCCGCCTCCACAAGGTCGAATGGCAGACGCTGCAATTCAGCCATCACCGCCAACAAGAAAACAGCGGCGGCTGGTATGTGCAAAGCGTACCAATATCCCGACTGCTGGCTGACAATCACGCCCAAATCCAATGAATCAGCCAGCATAACAGGAATCAAAATTGACATTCCCATCGCCAATTCATAGCTGATCATCTGCGCCGAAGCACGAATGCCGCCGAGAATGGCGTATTTGCTATTGGAAGCCCATCCCGCCAGCACCACCCCATACACACCAATGGAGGTGATGGAAAGCATGTACAAAACAGCCACATCCAAACCAGGAGCGATAGCAAAATAAGGGGCAAAATGTGCACCAAAAATCGTGATTTCACCCGCCCATGGGATAACCGCTAAGATCAAAATGGCAGGAATAACGGCTAACATTGGAGCCAAATTATAAACAAAGCGGTCAACACCTGCGGGTGTTTGATCTTCTTTAAGGAAAAGTTTTACCGCGTCAGCTCCGGGTTGTAAAAACCCTTTAATAAGCCGTCTTTCGCCTCCGTTTTTGCCGGGAAGGGGAATATAGCCAGCGCGATTAGGGCCGATACGATGCTGTAAACGGGCTAATAATTTGCGCTCAAGAAGCGTCGTGTACGCAAAACCTGTCACCATAACCATGGAAACGGAAAAGCCTACAATCAAGGCGCGTATGGCAATTTGACCTGGTGTCATAAGTTCTCTCTTATCTAAAAATAGGACACTGATTGCACTGATCACACCGATCAGGGCATTAAAAAACGCCCATCTCTGTTTATCTGTAAAATCTGTGTACGATTATCTTATTCCTTAATTTTCGATAAACGGGCGACGGCCGTTCCATTCATAGCTTTCACGCCGCGCAAAACGGCCGTTCCAACCATCACATCATCACTAACCACCGCCGTCGCCTGAACCGTCACTCTGTCCGTGCGAACCATCAGCGTATCCCCATCTTCGTAGGCAGTCGCATCTACGGGGTTGATAGTTAACGTGATTTTTGCCATACGCGGTGCAAGCACGGCCGATTTATCAATCAGCGTTCCCGCTGTGTACAGCGAAGCCGCATTGATCAACAGCAAGCCATCTTCACGGGATGACACTGCGTCATCCATTTCAAACTGCTTGACCGCTTTCGATTCAGCCACCGCCGCCCACTGCTTGCCCAAGCCAGCCGTATTGGCAAACGCATTGCCGCCATAGTAACGGTCATCGCCACCAACGACAGGCCATTGCGCTTCGACTTGCCCCAGTGAGCGATAATCCATTCCTTTGTATTGGCGTGCCGCTTTGGTCAAACTACGGAAGACGAGGCTGGTGACGGTTTCCGCTTTGCCCGCACCCACGCGCTCGCCCAATTGGGACAAAATCTGCCAATCGGGGCGACTGTCACCGGCGGGACGGATGGCGGGGTAATACCGTTGCACCCGTCGTTCGCCGTTGGTGAACGTGCCATCCCGTTCTGCCCAGCTTTGGGCGGGGAAGATGATGTCAGCAGTAACGGCCGTTTTCGTCATAAACAACTCTTGCACAATCAGCAAGCCCAGCTTGCCGCGATCAGCCATCCAGCCGTCGCCGATGGGGTCAGCCCCCACAACGTACAATGCGTCCAGAGAGCCATCCGCCGCGCCAGCAAACATCGCCACAGCATCCATCCCCGTCATTTTTGCCGCTTTGTAGCTCGGCAACAATGCGGGATGGATGCCCATATCCCACGCGCCCTGCGTGTTCGCATACGGCCACACGGGAATAAGGCCGTTGTTCATGCGGCCAACATGCGGTTCCCCATCCATTTGGATGAGCAGTAAATTCGCCAACGCTTTCGCCAGCGATTCAGTTTCTTCGTAAGACAATCCTTCGTAACCATAGAAGGCAACGAGATTATTGGCTGTGATCAGCGTTTCGGCGGCGGCATCTAATGCGCCCGTGCCGTCGGTTTCCACTTTTGCCATGCTGACAAGCTGGCGAACGGTGGCAACGATGTCGCCAGAATCGGCTTGCAGGTTGTGGGTGGCATGGGAGGAGAGCCGGGTAGAACGGCCGTTAATCACCACCAACGCCGCCCCCCGATCCGCCGCCTGTTTCACACGCAGCCACCAAAGCGGAGCCTCCTCGTGCAAATCGCTGGCGACAACGAGGATCGCGTCCCCTTTGCCCAACTGTTGCAAATCGCTGCCGGCCGCAATGCCGACTTGGGCGACCACATCGCCGCCGCCGATCTGCCGATTGTTCACGTCAAGATTGCCGCTTTTCAACCCTTTACGGAACAGTTTTTGCAACATGAAATAATCTTCATTACTCAACCGCTGTCCCGCCAAGCCCGCGACAGATGAAGCCGCTTGCAGCCCTTCAGCCGCCGCGTTCAACGCCTCATCCCAGCTTACCGCCACCAGTTCGCCATCTTTCCGCATCATCGGCGAAGTTAGCCGTTCGGGCGAAGCGACATAATCGTGCGTAAAACGCCCTTTATCGCACAGCCACAACTCGTTGACCGCCTCATTTTGACGCGGCAAAATCCGTTTAATCACGGGCTTGCCGCCAGAGCGTGCTTCGCGCCGTGTGTTGACGGTCATATTGCAACCGACGGCACATTGGGAACAGATGGAGGCAGAGGGGGTCATCTCCCACGGCCGTGCGCCAAAACGAAAATCGGCCGTTGTCAACGCGCCCACAGGACAAATATCAGTCGTGTTGCCGCTCCAATAGCTGTCAAAACCGGGATCGGACATGGTGACGATTTCTAAATTCACACCACGATTATGGAATTGCAAGACACGATCATCCGCCACTTCATCTTGGAAGCGGATGCAACGCGCACATTGAATGCACCGCTCGCGGTCAAGGAAAATCAGATCACCCAACGACACATGTTTGTCGGAGCGGCGTTTGTCTTCAAAATAGACACGGCTTTCCATCTTGCCATGATCCATCACCAAATTCTGCAACGGGCATTCGCCGCCCTTATCGCAGATGGGGCAATCCAACGGGTGATTGACCAGTTGGAACTCAAGCAATGTGCCGCGCACGTCGGTGACGGCTTCGGTGTCGGTGTGGACAACCATGCCTTCACCCACAACGGCCGTGCAACTTGTTTGCAACCCGCGCCCAAAATTGATCTTCGGCGAGCCATCTTCATTCAGCATCGGTTCGCCCGTTGCGCGGTCACGCATCGGCATTCCAATTTCCACCAAGCACATGCGGCACGCGCCGACAGGCTCCAATTTTGGATGGTGGCAAAAAACGGGAATATCAATACCGACACTCTTTGCGGCATCAGCAACCCGAGTCCCTTTGGGTACACTCAGTTCCGTGCCGTCAATCGTTAATGTTACCAAATCGCTCATATTGTTCTCTATTTGCGGGTTGTTTTTAGACGTTCAACTTCTTAAAGAAGTTGAACGTCTTGAGTGTAACAATTCCCTTATTTGATCTTCGCCCGATACTCTTCAGGGAAGTGACGGATTGTCGCCAATGCGGGGTTGATGGCAAACTCGCCCAACGCGCACAACGTGTTGCCCTGAATCTGGTTCGCCACACTTTCCAGCGTTTTAATATCCTTCTCCGTACCGATGCCGTTATAAATGCGGTCAATCACAATCTTCATCCAGAAGACACCTTCACGGCATGGCGTACATTTACCGCACGACTCATGTCTGAAGAAATGAATCATCTTCATCGCCGCCCACACCATGTCCACCGTCTCATCCATCACAATCAGCGAGGCCGATCCCATCACGGAGCCATGCTCGGTCAATCCTTCATACGTCATTGGCGCGTCCAGCGCGTCGTCCACGATGACGGGGCCAGAGCCGCCGCTGGGCAGTAACGCTTTGAATTTTTTGCCGTTGGGAATACCGCCGCCGTACTTCTCATCAAAGAGAATGTCGCGGTAGCTTGTCCCCATTTCGACTTCGTAATTGCCCGGCTTATTGATGTGGCCGCTGAGACAGACGATTTTGATACCCGCACTGCGCTCCGTCCCCATGCTTTTGTACCAATCCGCCCCATTCATAATGATCGGCGGCACATTGGCTAAGGTTTCGGTATTGTTGACGACGGTCGGTTTACTGTACAGCCCTTCAACGGCCGGGAACGGCGGCTTTGACCACGGCTGCCCTAAATCCCCTTGCAGCGAGTTGAGCAACGCCGTCTCTTCGCCGCAGATGTACGCGCCTGCGCCATAATGGCAAGAAAAATCACAGCTAAAATCGCTGCCCATGATATTTTCGCCGATCAGCCCCGCGGCGTAACATTCCTGTAATGCCTCTTCAAAATTGAAAGCCGCACTCATAAATTCGCCACGAAAATAGTTATAAATCTGCTTGGCACCGATGGCGTAAGCAGCGATCAACGCCCCTTCAATCACCTGATGGGGATTGCGTTCAACCAGTTCACGATCTTTGAATGTCCCCGTCTCCGATTCGTCGGTGTTGATGACGACGTATTTATCACCGTCCACTTTGGGGATGAAACCCCATTTTAAGCCAGCAGGGAATCCAGCACCGCCGCGTCCACGCAGATTGGAATCACGGATAATGGTGATAACCTCATCTTTGCTGTACTCATCCAGCACTTTCTTTAACGCATCGTAGCCGCCATTGGCACGATAAACGTCTAATTGATGAAGGTTCTCAAGCCCTTCGTCTCGATGGCGTAATAAAATATGACCCATTATGCACCATCCTTGACCGCGTATGAGGCCATTTTTTCAGCGACAGAGAAGCTGGGCGTACCAGCGGTCGCTTCAGCACGCAAACGGCCGAGTAAGGCATCGAACTTCTCTTCGTTCAAATTCTCTTCAAAGGACATATTGCATTGCAGCATCGGCGCACGGTCGCACGCGCCCAAGCACATCACCGTTTTAATGGTGAAAAGGCCGTCGTCCGTCGTCTCTTCGGGGGTGATGTCCAGCTTTTTGCAGGCCATATCCACAAATTCATCAGCCCCGCGCAGGGCGCAGGCCAAATCATTGCAAATTTCCAGCACATATTTGCCAACTGGCTCTTCGTAGAACATGGTGTAGAAGCCAGCCAGCGACAAAACCTGCGTCGGATCAAGGTCTAAAATAGAGGCGACCTCTTTCATTGCGCTTTCGCTGGTGTACCCATATTCACGCTGTGCCAAGTGCATCAATGGCAAAACGGCCGATTTCTTACTTGGATATCGGGCGATAATGCCTTCAATTTCTTTTGCGTATTTTTCTGCAATCAAAATAAACTCCGTTTTTAATGGATAATTGATAATGAACAATTGATAATTATCAATTATCCATTCTCCATTATTTACCGATCAATCTCGCCTAACACAATGTCGGCCGAGCCGATGAGTGCTACTAAGTCAGCCATGAACACGCCCTTGCCGACGACTGGCAGTGAAGCCAAGTTGACAAAGGAAGGGGTGCGGAAGTGGGCGCGGGCTGGTTTGGCTGTGCCGTCACTGCGTAAGTAGCAGGCGAATTCACCGCGCGGGGATTCGACGCTTTGGTAAACCGATCCAATGGGCGGTTTGAACCCTTCCGTCCACAGTTTGAAATGGTGGATAACCGCTTCCATACTGCCGCCCAGTTCACTACGCGGCGGCGGTACAATTTTACGATCATCAATGTTGATGGGGCCGTCGGGCAATTTCGCCATCGCCTGTTCGATAATGCGGAGGCTTTGCTCCATCTCTTCAACGCGGCAACGGTAGCGGGCGTAAATATCCCCCTCTGTGCGTACTGGAACGTCGAAATCGTAGGTCTCGTAGCCGCAGTACGGCCACATTTTACGCACATCAAAATCAACACCAGAAGCACGCAAATTCGCGCCCGTCAATCCCCACGAGGTCGCGTCTTCGGCCGAAATGACCCCCACACCCACGGTGCGGTTGAGGAAAATGGGATTGTTTTTGAGTAATGCGTCGTAGTCGGCGATTTTTGCGGGGAAGAAGTCGAGGAAGTGTTTAACGGCAGGGATGAAGCCATCGGGTAAATCGCGCCATAAGCCGCCCGGCCGAATGTAGCTAGTCATCATTCGCTGTCCAGCAACCATCTCAAACAGGTCAAGGATATATTCGCGTTCGCGGAAAGCGTAGATGAAGACGTTCATTGCCGCCATGTCGAGCGCGTGGGTGCCCAGCCAAACCAGATGGCTGGCGATACGGGAAAGCTCGGAAAGCATGACGCGAATCACTTGGGCGCGGGGCGGGGCTTCGATGTCTAGCAATTTTTCGACAGCCAAAATGTAGCCGAGATTGTTGGTGGTCGGGGAGAGGTAATCCATGCGATCGGTAAGGACTAAACCTTGCAAATACCGTTTGGATTCCATCGTTTTTTCCACACCTGTGTGCAAAAAGCCAATGTCAGGGGCGAGATTGACAACAGTTTCGCCATCCAGTTCGACGAGCAGACGTAAAACGCCGTGCGTGCTGGGATGCTGCGGCCCCATGCTGAGAAGCATATTGCCTTCGGGGTCTTCAATCTCCATCCGTGTGCCGACTTTGGCGCGTAACTCTTCGACGGTCAGCTCCTGCACGCTGTCGCTGTGGGAGCGAATGGTGTAGGTGTCATCGGTGACACGCAAGCCGTGCAATTTTTGGTCGTTGATCTCTTTCCAATTAAAGGAGAATTGGACTTCTTCGTAGCCGAGCGGGAAATCTTTACGCAATGGATGCCCTTGCCAATCTTCGGGCATGAAGAGACGACGCAAGCTATTGTTGCCAGCAAAGACGATGCCCATCAAATCCCACACTTCCATCTCTAACCATGTGCCAACTTTCCACACTTTGCCGACGGTGCGCGGCCCTTTGTCGGGGTCGGCAACGGCGACGCGGAGGCGAAGGCGGTGTTTGGTTGTGAGGGAGTAGATGTGATAGTTGAGGGCAAATCGGGGCGCGTCGGGGTCGGCTGACGGATCGTTGAGGTAATCATCGGCGACAATATCAGAGATGAAGGTGTATTGCAGATCGGGATCGTCGTGCAGGAGTTGGCAAACTTTTTGCAGTTTTCTGCTGTCAATGATCAGCGTCTGCTCGCCGCGATGGTCGTCTGTGCCTTGTATTGCCTTTGGAAAGGCGGCTTCGATTTTTTGTATAACCAGTTGATCTTGTTTCATAATAGGAAATGGGACACAGATTGCACAGAACGCTGATTGGCTTCGCTTGTGTTTTTCTGTGAATCTATGTTCTAAACAGCTCCAATTAGATAGTTATGCCCAATGATCCAGTTTCTCGGTACGAATTTTTTCGTGCAGGGTCATAATGCCATTGAGAAGGGCTTCGGGGCGGGGGGGGCAGCCAGCGATATACACATCAACGGGTACGATCTCGTCTACGCCTTGTACGACGGCGTAATTATTGAAGACTCCACCAGAGGAGGCGCAGTCGCCCATAGCGATAACCCATTTGGGTTCGGACATTTGATCATAGAGACGGCGGACGACGGGTGCCATTTTGCGTGAGACGCGGCCAGCGACGATCATAAGATCGGATTGGCGCGGGGAGGGGCGCATTAGCTCCATACCGAAGCGGGATGCGTCATAGTGGGCGGATTGGCTCGCCATCATTTCAATGGCGCAACAGGCGAGGCCAAAAAGGATCGGCCACATGGCGTTGGTGCGTCCCCAGTTTACTAAATCTTCGAGGCGGTAGGTGACTACACCCATGTCGCCTAGTTTTTGTTCTATTCCCATTCGAGAACTCCTTTTTTCCAGACCCACACGTCGCCAAGTATGAACATGACCATGAAGATGAGCATGACGGCGAGGCCGTATAATCCGAGTTTGCGGAAGGTGATCGCCCACGGAACGAGCAGGATGATGTCCACGTCAAAAAGGATGAAGAGGACAGCGATGCGGTAGAATTTGATGGAGAGGCGACGTTGCCCCTGCCCAATCGGTGCCATACCTGATTCGTATGCTTCTGATTTGCGGGCAAACGGCCGTTTCGGTCCCAAATTCAGCGATAATGTTGGCAGTAAAAACGCGAAAAAGAGCGCGATGCCAAGCAGTACGGCAATGGGTAAATAGTTGTTGATTAATTGTTGTTCCATATTAAAAAATATCCAATCTCAAAGATTAAGGGATAGTTAAAAAGCGTGTGCATTCTATCACAAGGGCGGGTGACGGTAAAGTAGACAATGGGAGAAAATGGGAGACATGACAAAAGGCGGGGGGATTTATGACAATTGACGCGGAGGGAGGGAGAGGTGCAGAACGGCCGTTTTCTTCTGCTCTTTTCTACTATGGAATAAGGCTTTTATTGCCTGCCGATTTGAGCCGCTGATTGAAATCGGTGGCTGGTCAGGCTTTAGAATGAGGTATCTTCTCAGTATACTGGGGAGACTTGACAAATTTTCCTAATGATACTCATGTAAAATAAAGTGCTGATGAAATTTGTCAAGTCTTGTCCACA
>WFSA01000193.1 GCA_015486215.1 Anaerolineae bacterium
GGTACACGCTGGCGGAAGCCTTTGTATCTTATTTGTTGCGGGAATCGGAATTCCCGCAACTCCCATAAATAGGTATCGGGAATTCCGATTCCTGATACAGGCGGCGTATATCATCTAAGAACTTAGGCCAAGTTATACTAGGGCGATTACAACCTCTAAAATTGGACACTGATTGCACGGATGAACACAGATAAAAAGAAGAATCAGTGAAATAAGCGTGATCGGTATCCACTTCCAAAACAAGATTAACTTAGGAATGAGGATTTATTTAACTACCAAAGCTGTCATTCCCGCCCCCCATCCCCACCTTCGTGAGGACAGGCACTTCGTGAGGGTAAACTCTTTTAGGCGGGAATTTCTGGTTTTATTTAATCCTCGTTCCTTAACTCGGCCCTACCTCCCGCTCCACTCTGCTTTACGCTTATTGACAAACGCATCCATCCCCTCTTTTTGGTCAGCGGTGCTGAACAGGAGGTAGAAGAGGCGGCGTTCGTGTGCCAAACTCGCTTGCAGGGGCATTTCGTAAACCGCATTGATCGCCTCTTTTGCCATTTTTAGGGCGATGGGCGCACGATTGGCTATCTTATCAGCGATTTTGAGCGTTTCTTCTATAAATGTTTCAACTGGCACGACTTTATTGACGAGACCGTAATGAGCCGCTTCTTCGGCTGACAGCCGACGGTCGTTCAGTACCATCTCCATCGCTAATGCTTTGCCGATGGCGTGGGTGAGCCGCTGTGTGCCGCCTGCTCCCGGTATCACGCCCAGATTGATCTCTGGCTGACCGAAAACGGCCGTATCACTTGCCACAATCATATCGCAAGTCATCGCCAATTCGCAGCCGCCGCCGAGCGCAAAGCCCGAAACGGCCGCAATCAATGGTTTGCTGATTTTTTGCACATCGTCCCAATAGCCGATGAACGGATTATTGAGCATATCAGTGGGAACGGCCGTTTGCATCTCTTTAATATCCGCCCCCGCCGCAAACGCCTTTTCGTTACCTGTAATCACAATACAGCCAACCGACTCATCTCGATCAAACGCCTGCAAAGCGTCCACCGCCTCTTTCATCAACGCTGGGCTAAGCGCGTTATACGCCTTTGGCCGATTAAGCTGAACAATTCCAACACGGCCGTTTTTACTTGTAAGCACATATTTATAATCCATAACGCTCCTTTCTAATGGTCAATTGCCCATTGACAACTGACAATTGACAATCCCCTACCCTCTCATCGCTTCAACCGCCGCCATCAACTGGGGCAGCTTCTGCTCTCGCTTGGTGCGGACAAGATGCGCCATTGATTCAGCATAGTTCATCTCCTCTTCCAGACAGAGGACGACGATAGCGTGCAGATGGACAAGCCCGTCCGTCTCGCCCATCGCTGCCACTTGCTCTTTTAGCAGATGCTGGCTGAGATGGAAAGCGACCTGCGCCATCGCCCAGCCGGGATCGTCGCCGTGCGGCCACGGGCGGGACTCGCCCCACGCTTTGGCCGGTGGCAGGATGATGAAAATGCGCTCATCATTTTCGACCACAACGGGAGTCAATAACGGGTATGTGATGGTGGGCATCAACGACACTGGTTTTGTCACCTCGACACCCGTCAATCGGGCAAGCGTGCTGATGATTGGTTTGCCGTCGAAAATCGCTTTTAAGCCGTCAACCGCCTCATCCCATGCGACAGGATGGGATGCCCAAAATTCATCTAAATCAGCATTGGCAAAGGTGGGGGGATGAGGGGAAACGGCCGTTATAAACAGATCTTCCACCGCTCCATCACGCGCCAACGCTTCGTTCAATTCGATCACGGCCGTATCCTTCTTGTACGACTCTACATAATGCAATAACTGCTTTGAGTGGGGATGGACAGCGTGCGGCGTAATCTCTTGCTCCATCGTCGGCCAATTGCTGGCCGCCAGCAACGCCGTTGCCGTGCGAATTGCTTCGTTAATCGTTACGTCAAGATAATGTTCAGACACGGTAATCTCCTTCAACTTTAGGCCATAAACGCCAACTGATGATCAAATAGGCGGATGATACAGCCACATAAAAACTGTTCCATTGGGCGGTGACGGGTGTGCTGGTCGAGGCGAAGGCGACCCAGCCCGTGAAACTTTGGATCGCTTGTACCAGCACTGTTCCGATAATGCTTCCCGTCCGCAAACGGATAATGCCATACAGTACTCCCAGCATGGAAAAATAGAGCATGGCGGCGGGAGTTGGGAGTGAGGATTCTTGAAAGAAAAGAAAGGCAATCCCGCCAAAAACGATGCCGCTGCTGATAGCGGCGGTTAAGCCGCCGAGCCAAACGGCCGTTGCCCGAAAAAACAATCCGTACACCCATAATTGCACCGCAAACGCCTCAAACAATAGAAAAAAAAGATACGCCTTAATCCCCGTACTGAGCGAATCAATCGGGATAAAGAGGATACGTGCTATCAAAAAAGCGATCCAGCCGAGTACAGCAAATCCTGCTCCTGCAAAAAGAGCGCGTCCACCGCGTAGCCCCATTTTTTCAATGCCATACCAACGCAGTCCGAGCAACCAGCTGACAATGCCAATGCTGCCAAAAAAAAGAGCATTATTGCTCTGTTGAGTCACTAATTTAACAGCGTAGGCGACGGTTAGAGGGGCGGCTAAGGCGATGATGGGGCGCAGTGCATTTTTGTTCGATTTTATTTGATCAGACATGAGGGGATTTTATGAGGCAACTTTGTAAGTGGCAAGTGTTACTTGTAAGTCAAGTTTGCAAACTTGACCTACAAAAAAAGCCAGACTTCGGGCAAGAAGTCTGGCTTTTTGGCTTACTGATTCCGTTATAGATCAAGCGGTTTTGACAAAATCTCGACCAATAATTTGACCGAATTCTCTACATCATCCATGTCAACCATCTCGCTGGGGGAGTGGACGTAGCGGCAGGGAATGGAGAGACAGCCCGCCGCGCTACCGCCGTTGGCGATTTGAATCGAACGGGCATCAGTCGATCCGCCAGTCAATACTTCCAATTGGTACGGAATTCCTGCCTCTTTGGCGCGAGTCTTCATTTCGCGCACAAGGCCGACATGGGCGATCATGCCCGCATCTTTCACTTTGATGGCCGGCCCTTTGCCTAAACTGACCGCCATCGCCATAGATTCGGGCGTGTCGCCCGTCATCGTCACATCAAGGGCAATGCCGACATCGGGGTCAATGCCGTTGGCTGACACGATGGCGCCGCGCGTGCCGACCTCTTCTTGCACGCTGAACACAAAGTAGACATCGTGGGGGCTACTGCCGAGCCGTTTCATCGTCTCTATGCCGATGGCACAGCCGATACGGTCATCCATTGCTTTGGAGATGAGACGGCTGCCTTGTGTGGTAAATGGCCGTAAAAACCCAGCCGCATCTCCCACCCCGATAGGGCAATCCTCGCGGCTCGTCGCGCCCACATCAATATAATGTTTGCTTAAAGGGTGAACCTTGCTGCGATTGGTCAAACGTTCACAGCCGATAACGCCAATAGTGCCATCGCTAAATTGCACCCGTCCGCCGAGCAGCGTATGCGGATACACGCCGCCGATATTGGTAAAACGGAGGAAGCCCTTTTTGGTGACATGGGTCACCATCACGCCGATTTCATCCATATGGGCGGCGATCATCACTTTTAAGCCGCTGCCATCCCCCTTTTTTAAGGCGATGAGATTGCCCATTGCGTCTACCGAAATTTCATCGGCGTATGCTTCAATTTCAGGGCGGATTAGGTCGCGCATTCCATCTTCAAATCCAGATGGGCCGTATGCTTCGACAAGTTTTTTGATTAAATCGTTCATAGTTTCTCTTGGGGAACGGGGATCGGCCGTTCCGTTATTGGGGCGATTTATTGGGTCGCCCTTCGTTAGATAGTTAGGAATGAGGATTTATTTAACTACTAAAGTTGTCATTCCCCATCTTCATAAGGGCAGGTTCCGCAAAGGCGGGAATCCATGATTTTCCAGACTGTGGATTCCTGCCTTCGCAGAAATGATAGATGGAAGTTTCTGATTTTATTTAATCCTCATTCCTTAATTGGTAATATCTGTGTCTTCTCAATAAATCGTGGACAAGACTTGACAAATTTCATCAGCACTTTATTTTACACGAGTATCATTAGGAAAATTTGTCAAGTCTCCTCAGAATACTGAGAAGATACTAATATCTCAATATCTCAGGGTGAGTACAACAAATTAAGGAAGGGACAAATTGCGTCAGTCAAGTCAATTTGCTTTTTTTCAGATTTGCTATACTCATCTCCCCGTTTTTTTGAGAAGATACGTTAATTGCGTTTTACAATGTCTGCGGTTAAGCCGCGTAAGATGGATTCAGTTAGGTCGATGACGTTTTGGTAATCGTCTAAATTAATCATCATGGCTGGTGTGTGGGCGTAACGGCCGGGAACGGCAATGGTGGCTGCCATCACCCCCGCGGCTGATTTTTGAATGGAGGCGGTGTTTGTGCCGCCGCCGCCCGGCTGCCGAACTTGGTAGGGAATGTCGTTGGCAACGGCCGTTTCCATTATAAATTTCACTAAGCGCGGGTCTTGAATCGTGCCGCGATCCATCACATAAATGGCTGCCCCTTTGCCTAAGGCCACATTGGGGCTGACATCCTTTTCTGTCGGCATGTCGTAAGCGGGGGTGCTTTCTAGCACGAGTGCCGCGTCGGGATTGATGCTGTAGGCGGTTACTTCTGCGCCGCGCAAGCCGACCTCTTCTTGCACGGAGAAGCTGGCGTATAGATCAAACGGGTACGGCTCTTTTTTGAGCAATTCGATCAAGATGGCACATCCCGCCCGATTGTCAAATGCTTTGCCAACGGCTGTTTTTCCCAGCTCTTCATACTCCGTCACAAACGCTGCATAGTCGCCGATGTTCACCTTTGCTTGCGCCGCGCTCTTGTTTTTTGCGCCAATATCAATGCTCATCGCGTCCCGATTGGTGATGCTGTTGCGCTGGCTCGCTTTGAGCAGATGGATTGGGCGTGCGCCGATGACTCCCGTTATCTTCTTTTTGCCGATTTGTACCACTTTGCCGAGCAGCGAGCGGTTATCAAAGCCGCCGACCGCCGCGAATTTCAACGATCCATCGGCGTTATGATCGGAAATCATCAAGCCGACCTCATCCATATGGGCATCCACCATTACCCGCAAATCGGACGCGCCCGTCCCTTTTTTGAGAGCGATCAAGCTGCCCATTGCGTCCACATGCCACTCGTCCACATCGTTCACGATGAGGTCACGAATGAGGATACGCACCTCTTTTTCATTGCTGGATACACCGACCGCTTCGGTGAGCTTTTTTAATAATTCATTCATCTTTTCACTCATCCTTTTTGTCATCGTCCATCATATCGGCGATTAGGTTATCTATAAATGTATCATCCAGACGGGCGATAAATTCAGCCAGCAAACGGCCGGTGCGCTCCACATCTTTCATGCTGATGGATTCGACCATCGTGTGCATGTAACGCAGGGGAATGCCGATTAAGCCGGTGGGAATGCCGGCGCGGGCGATTTGTAGGCCGTATGTATCTGTGCCGCTGTAGCGGGAGTGAATGGATATATCCGCTTTTATTTCTACTGCGCCTGCTGCTTTACGCAAGGCGGCATAAATGCCGGGATGGACGTTGGGGCCGTAATCGAGTGTTGGGCCGCCGTCAAGTTCAAATGTGCCGCTGTCCGTCGCGCCCGGCCCTTTGCCAAAGGTCACATCAATGGCGATGGCGATGTCGGGGCGTTGGGAGTACGCGCTGGTGAACGCGCCGAGCAGGCGGGTCTCTTCTTGCGCGGTGGCGACGGCGACGACATCCCAACTGTGGGAACGGCCGTTCAACAGTTCTAAACAGATGGCGACGGCGGCGATGGAAGCGCGGTTATCTAATGCTTTGCCTGTCACCCGTCCGTTCAATAATTTTCGCAATGGCTGGCGCGAACTGATAAATGTGCCGATGGAGACGATCTCCTTCAACTCATCGTAGGGGAGGCCGGGATCGACGGCTAAATCTTCAAAGGCGTATGGTTTGCCCTGTTTTTCGGCGGGCATCATGGAGGGGGGGAGGCCGCCGATGATTGCGGTCAACGGCCGTTTTCCATGCACCGTCACCAGTTGCCCGTATAAATGCCGTTTATCTACGCCGCCGACAGTTGTCACGCGCAAAAATCCGCTTCCATTATGGTCAACGATCTGCGTCACCATCAAGCCGATTTCGTCCATATGCGCCGCCAGCAAAATACGCCGCCGCGCTCCTTCGCCATTCCCTTTCTTAATGGCGATCAAACTCCCCACCCTATCGGTCGAGAAGCTGTCTACAAACGGCGACCACGCCTCCGTTACTGCATCGGAGACGGCCTGCTCATATCCTGACGGGCTGTCCGTTTCAGACAATGTTTTTAATAAGTCAAATGTATCTATCATAAAGTGAGACTCCTTTGGGAAAGCCCGTTAATCATTGATTAAGGTGTTGCCGTTGGCGCAGGAACAGGGGTGTCTGTCGGTACGGGAACCGGTGTATTCGTTGGTGCGGGGACGGGGGTGTTCGTCGGTGCAGGGA
>WFSA01000194.1 GCA_015486215.1 Anaerolineae bacterium
CGCCCACCGTCGCCCCCATCGTCGAAAAGCCGCCCCCGCCGTTGCAGTGGCGTGACAGCACAGCTTGGGGATTGATGGCTGTCGCCGTCGTTCTATTACTGTTGCTATACCATTTCCGTCGTCAACGGCAGGAGGAGGATGCAATTGTGGAGAAAACGGCCGTCAGAAAGCCCATCATCCCGCCGCCGCCCATCCCGCCCGCTTTTTTGATCGGGGAAGAGCAAACATTCCCCTTGAAAAAAGCCAATATCACCATCGGCAGTGATGAGACACGGGCGATAATACTGTTGGCGGATAAGAGCGTGGCCTCTTTACACGCACGGATTCGGAGGAGAGACGGCCGTTACTATTTATATGATGAAGGCAGCCCCATCGGCACCTTCCACAATTACGAAAAAGTGGGCATGGCTCCCCATCTGCTAAAAGAAGGGGATACGATTCAGGTAGGGAAATTAATATTCACATTTCAACCGAGAGGAAATGAAGCTTAAACAGTACCTTCTCAGTATTTCGGGGAGACTTGACAAATTTTCCTAATGATACTCATGTAAAATAAAGTGCTGATGAAATTTGTCAACTCTTGTCCACGATTTATTGAGAAGATACTTCCGCAAGTTATTAAATTCTCGTTCCTGAGTAGTTACAAACACGGACTTTTTCTTTGATCTGCGTCCATCCGCTCACTCCGCCCCATCCGCGTTTCCTTCCACTACCCAACAACCGCCTTTATCTTCTCACCAGCCGCCAATTTAACGACAACGGCCGTTTTTGTCCCTTTCACCAACTCCAGCCCGCTCAACTTGGCCGTCACGATCCGCTCGCTGGTCACCAATCGGGGGGACGGGTTCAGGCGCAGGTTGACGACAGCAACGATCGGGCTGCGTCGGGCGACCAATCCCTTTCCCCTCTGATTTTGTTTTTTAGGGACGGGAATCCAATCGCTCAATAGACGACGGCCGTATCCATCCGCCGTCAACAGCAGCATTTTATCCCCATCCCTGACCAGCGCAGAGGCAGTCGCACGGTCATTATAACAGTTGATCACCTGCGAGCCGATGGTACGCAGCCCCTTCACCCCCATCCGCGCCCCCTTGCCCGACGCGGTGATGAGGAGAAAACTGTCGTCGTTGCTCACACCAACGGCCGTCAGCGGCGCACCCTCCATCGGATTATCAAATTTTAAGGGGATGGGGGATTCGACGGCCGTTTTCAACGCCTCAACTT
Source organism: Anaerolineae bacterium (assembly GCA_015486215.1). Lineage (GTDB taxonomy): Bacteria > Chloroflexota > Anaerolineae > Promineifilales > Promineifilaceae > S016-13. Next base: position 1,225 of record WFSA01000194.1, read on the forward strand.
TATACGTCCGCGCCATTCCCAACGTCGTCGTCAACAATAGTTTAGGATGAGTCAATAGCGCATCCCAACTCACCAATAGCGCGGCCGATTCCAATTTATCCAGATTAAATTGAGCGGTAAACGTCAATTCCACCGCCACCAACTCGACCAATTGGCGCGGCGTGACCAGCAAAAAACGGTAACTCGTCGTCAGCAGCAGCAATCGTTCATCCCAATCCGCCTCCAAAAAGGAGATAAACTCCCCCCGCCGCACGTCGGGATCAGCAACCTCAACGATATTTCCCTCGCGCAAATAAACAGTCGCCCGCGCTGCCGCCATCGCTGGGGAGGAGACAGTTCCAGCGGCCACCGCCAGCCGCCGCATCATCACATCCAAATTGACAGGCGGGACGCGCGATTGGGATTTTTTGGGCGGCGGCGCATCGGCACGAGTGTAGACGGGCAGATCAATATTTCCCTGCTCCAATTCATGGGCGATGATGCCCAGCCCCGCCGTCACACTGCTAAACGCGTCAATACTTTTGACCTTATCCGCCCCAAATTTGCGCCCCAACATCTCATGGAACGCTGGCACTTGCGCCGATCCGCCCGTGCGGATGACAGCATCAATTTCGTCGGCGGCCAATCCAGAAGCGGCGACCATCTTATCCAAATGGGCATCAATCGCTATGATCTCCGCTTGGATAATGCGCTCAAATTCCGTTCGGGTGATAAAATCATGCAGAGTAAACCCTTCGCCGCTCATGCGAATCGCCGCCCCCCGTTTATCAGACAGCCGCCGCTTCGCCTTTTCCATCACATCGAACAGTTTTAAGCCGTAATTGCCCGACACAAAGCTGATCAGCTCCTCGATTTGGTGGCGGTGCTGGGCAGTGCGGGCGATGTCGCGCAATTTCTTTTTACTGCTGGATGATTGCAGTTCTAACAATGTCTGCCAATCGGAAAAAGCGTCGTAAATCCATCGCGGCGTTTTCATTTTCTTTTGCCGTTCGCCATAGAATGTGCCTTCGCCAAAATGGGGCGGCACTTTGGCACGCACCAGCTTTTGGTCGAACACATCCCCCGCGACGGGGATGCCGCCCGTTGCCAAAACGTGCCGTTTTCCTTCTTCGCCCAGCCGCATGATGGTGATATCCAGCGTGCCGCCGCCAAAGTCAAAAATAAGGACGTTTTCGGGCGCGTCCAGCGTCGTTTCGTAACTAAAAGCGGCGGCTATCGGCTCGTATTGAAAAGAAACCTTCTCATAACCAGCGTCGAAAGCGGCCGTCAACAGCCGTGCTTCGGCTAATTTGTCATGCTCGGCATCATGGGCAAAATGGACTGGCCGCCCCAGCACGACTTGGCTGATAGATCGTCCCAGCAGCTTTTCTGCCCACATTTTTGTCACATAAAAGTAGAGGGTGATGAGATTTTCCAGTGTATAAAAGTGCTGGCCGATGACGGTTCCCGTGTACCCTTCATTTCGTAAGCCGGTCTTGATAGAGAGAAAGAGGCGGCCGGGAGAGAGCAAATCTGTCCAAACGTAGGTGTCGGTGACGTAATACACTTCACTGGCGATGATCTCGATCTCGCCGACCCAAACGCGCTGCATTTTGCTGGCTCGGCCGATGTTTTGGGCAAAATAGTTGTCAACGGCCGTCCGCCCCACATGCACCGTCTGGTCGTTCATTATATATAACGCCGTCGGCACAACCCGCTTATTTTTATTAGCGGGATCAAGCGGCAGGACGGTGACCGCATCCTCATCATATACCGCCATCCCCGAATTCGTCGTACCAAAATCCATCCCAACAATCATAATTCCCCAGTAAGATAGAGTGTAGAGATAGAGAATGGAGAATGGAGAATGGAGATAGAGATAGAGGAACTTTTATTCCTCTATCTCTACACTCTCCTCTCTATCTCTACACTCTCCTCTCTATCTCTACACTCTCCTCTCTATCTCAACGGTAAGGTTTTTAGGCCGCGAAAGAGTACCCCTGTGTTCCATTCTAATTGGGATTCGGGGATGGCGAGGTGGAGAGACGGCCGTTTTCTAAAAAGAGTCTCCAGCGCGACCCTCCCTTCCAGCCGTGCCAGCGGTGCGCCCAGACAGTGATGTTTGCCATGCCCAAACGCCAAATGTTTCTTCCCATCCCGTCGGTCTAGGTCAAAACTGTCGGGATCGATGAATTGGGCGTTGTCCCGATTAGCTGAACTCAAAATGATGCGGATAAGGTCTCCCTGTTTGAACGCGTGACCATGAAACTCCATATCTTCGCGCACCCATCGGGTTGTAGAACTTTCGACGGGGCCGTCATAGCGCAATAGCTCCTCAATCGCCTCTTCCCATCCTGCCTCCCCAGCCATAATCCGCCGCAACGCCTCTGGATGGCGCAAAAGGGAGAGCGTGCCATTGCCGATGAGATTAACTGTCGTCTCGTGTCCCGTCACCAACAGCATCGCCACCATGCTGGATAGCTCCTCTTCGTTGAGACGGTCGCCCTGCTCCCCTGCCTGCACCAAGCCAGTGATGAGATCATCCTGCGGCACAGCGCGGCGGTCGGCGAACATCGCCTGCAAATAGGTGACGAACGCTTTTACTTCATGGCGGCGTTCTTTGCGCGTCAATCCGTGCTGACGCGGGGCGATGATTGCGTTTGACCACGCCGTCACCTGCTCGCGGTCAGCGGCGGGAAAGCCGAGCAGATCACAAATCACGATGACGGGGATCGGCAGGGCGTAATCGGCGATCAGATCAAACGGGGCATCGGCGGGAATGGCGGCGAGCAGATCGTCGGCCAATTTTTGAATGGATGGCTCTATGGCGGCGATGCGGCGCGGGGTGAACGCTTGATTGACTAATCCGCGCAGCCGTTTATGGACGGCCCCATCGGAAAAGAGCATGTTCTCATTGATGAGCCGATTGATCTGGGTGCGACGGCCGTGTTGCGCTCCCGCATGGCGCGGGTCTTTGCAAAAATGGTAATCGTCACGAAAAACGGCCGTTGCCTCTTCATGCCGCGTGATGTACCAAACAACACGGCCGTTGGGGGAAACATGCTTATAAATGGGATCATCTTCCCGCATTTTTGCATAAGTGGGGAATGGATCGCTCTTGAATGTGGGGCTAAATAAATCGTACATAGTAAAAGAGTTTTTAAGTGACAGGCACTTGGCAAGTGTCTGTCACCTTGACGTTCATCCGTGCAATCCGTGTCCCATCCTATCGTGGTGCCATTCGGATCGCGCCGTCCAGTCGGATCACTTCACCGTTTAGGAGCGGGTTCTCGATAATTTGCTCGGCCAGCATCGCATACTCATCTGGATTGCCTAAGCGGGAGGGGAATGGCACTTGCTGCCCCAATGAGATTCGCGCTTTTTCGGGCAGACCAGCCAGCATTGGCGTATCCATAATGCCGGGAGCAATCGTCATCACGCGCATTCCAGAGCGGGCAAATTCCCGTGCTAAGGGGAGCGTCATCGCAATAATGCCCCCTTTAGATGCCGCATACGCCGTCTGCCCAACCTGTCCATCATACCCAGCGACGGAGGCGGTGCTGATAAACACACCGCGCTCGCCGTTTTCGTTTGGCTCATTCTCAGCCACAACGGCCGCTGTCAAACGAATCACGTTGAACGATCCAATTAAATTGATTTGAATGACTTTATTGAACGCTTCAAGGGAGTGTATCCCTTTACGTCCTAATACTTTGGCGGCAATGGCGATGCCGGCGCAATTGATCGCTCCGTGCAAGCCGCCAAATTCGGAAACTGCAGTGGAAACGGCCGTTTTCACCTCTTCCTCATTCGTCACATCAGCCCGCACAAAGCGGGAACTGTCTCCCAATTCAGCGGCCGTTGCCGCCCCCGCCTCTTCATTTATATCAACAAGAACCGCTTTACCGCCGGTAGCGACAATGCGCCGTGCCGTCGCCGCGCCCAATCCAGAACCGCCGCCCGTTACGATGAATACTTTATCTTTGATCTGCATACTTTCTCCTTCACAAATGTGGGGCAAATTTGCAAATTTGTCCCACGGTTTCCAATCATCAATGAATTCTAACACAAATACAAAAACCTTATAGAGCGTGCTGACTCCTGCAACTTATTCGTAAACATGCCGTAAAGCAATCGTACATTATTTTTCCCGACACTTATTTGACACCTATTTGACACCTATTTGACGTTCGTTATACTTTGATCCGTATCTTCTCAATAAATCGTGGACAAGAGTTGACAAATTTCATCAGCACTTTATTTTACACGAGTATTATTAGGAAAATTTATCAAGTCTCCCCAGAATACTGAGAAGATACCGATTATACACCTCCCAAAAACCGACGAGATTTTTCTATGTTCAAACGACTCTTCCAACGTGAAAGTAAAAAAGAGGCTGTCTCACACGGCCGTTCTCCTTATCTAATCGACCTCAGCAATGTCGTCAAAGCATATAAAACCCCCGTCGGCGACTTTGTCGCCCTTGACAGCATTGATTTGCAAGTGGATCGCGGGGAATTTGTGGCTGTCATCGGCAAATCAGGCAGCGGCAAGACGACACTGATCAATATGTTGACCGGCATTGATCGGCCAACGTCGGGCGAGGTGATGGTGGGTGGAACGGCCGTTCACACCCTCAAAGAAGGGCCGATGGCCGAATGGCGCGGGCGCAATGTCGGCGTTATCTTCCAATTTTTCCAACTATTGCCCATGCTCTCCTGCATCGAAAACGTCATGCTACCGATGGATTTTTGCGACATGTACACCACCCGCGAGCGCAAAGAACGCGCTCTCCACCTGCTCGATCAAGTCGGACTGCGCGAACACGCCTGCAAATTGCCCTCCGAAGTCTCTGGCGGACAGCAGCAACGCGTCGCCATCGCCCGCGCATTGGCAAACGATCCGCCCATCCTCGTCGCCGACGAGCCGACCGGCAATCTCGATTCACAAACCGCCCTCTCCGTCATCAAACTATTTGAAGAGTTAGTCAAACAGGGCAAAACAATTCTCATGGTGACTCACGATCAAGATTTAGCCAAACGGGTCACCCGCACCATCATCATTTCCGACGGCGAAATCATTGATGGACATCTCGCCCGCCTATTCCCCGATTTGAGCGAATCTGAACTGGTCGGCATCACCCACAACTTACGGACAAAAACGTATCAACCGCATGAAACGATCATCACTCAAGGAGCGCAGGCGGGTACCTTTTATATCGTGACCAAAGGCACTGTTGACGTGCTGTCGCAGGGGGAAGACGGCACTCCGATTGTAAAAGAGGAGTTGCAAATCGGTCAGCAGTTTGGTGGTGACGGGATAGCAGGGGGTGGCAGCTATAGCGCGACAGTACAGGCTGGGAAAACGGCCGTCACCCTCTCCACTCTCGACAAAGAAACCGTTATCGGACTATTGTAGACAAAGAGAACACCTTCGTCTTAGACCTTACAGGAGATTTCTGATGACGCTCAAACCACGCTGGCATAAAGTATTACGCGACCTATGGGGGAACAAAGTCCGCACCCTTTTAGTGGTGCTTTCCATCGCCATCGGCGTATTCGCCATCGGCATGATTATTGGCACCCAAATTTTACTGCGCGACGACCTCTCCGTCGCGTGGAACAACACCAACCCATCCAGCGCATTCCTCAGCACCAGCCGCTTTGATACCGATCTACTCTACACCATCAAGCGCGTAGAAGGTGTCGCCGATGCCGAAGGCCGTCGCTCGGTCCGCGTGCCTCTCCTCCTTGGCAAAGGGGAACAGCTACGGATGAACCTGCTGACGATGGATGATTTCAGCCGAGCGCGTATGCACACCGTCACCCCGTTGCGCGGGCAATGGCCGCCAAAAGAGGGAGAACTCGTCATTGAACGCGGCTCTTTTGATGCCCTGAATAGAGAACTGGGCGAGAGCGTCACCATCGAAACGGCCGATGGCAAACTGCGCGACCTAACGCTGGTCGGAGTCATCTACGACATCAGCACCGATCCGTACCAATTCACCCAACAACCGAACGGCTATGTCAGCAAAGAGACATTAGAAAACCTCCATTACCCCTCTGGCTACGATGAGTTAGCCATTTTGGTAGATGGGGAACATCCAGATAAAGAGTTTATAGAAACGGTAGTTGACAGGGTTGAATCCAAATTGGAAAAAGGAGGCGGCGTTCTCTACTTCTCCATGATTCCAGAGCCGGGAGAACATCCAGCCCAAGAGCAGATCGATCCTTTGCTCGCTATTTTGGGCATATTGGGCGTTTTATCGCTGGGTGCAAGCGCGTTTTTAGTGGTCAATATCATCAACAGCTTGCTGGCACAACATACAAAGCAGATCGGCATTATGAAATCAATTGGCGCACGCAGTAGCCAAATTATGGTGATGTATTTTGTAACAGTCCTCATTTTTGGCCTGCTGTCACTTCTCATCGCCATCCCATTAGGGGGGTGGGCGGCGTATGGATTGACCTCCTATCTGGCAAGTCTCATCAACTTTGACCTGCTCGGCTTCCGCATTCCGCAACGGGCTTATCTGACCCAAACGGCCGTTGCCCTCATCATCCCCATCCTCGCCGCCCTCTTCCCCGTCATCAAAGGCAGCCGACTGACCGTGCGCGAAGCGTTGAGCGAACAAGGGTTAGGCTCAGGCCAATTCGGCACCCATATCGTAGATCGTGCCGTCACATGGCTGACCAGCAGCGTAATGAACCTCTCCCGCCCGATGCAAATCTCCCTGCGAAACACCATCCGCCGCAAAGCGCGATTACTGCTCACCCTCTCCACATTAACCGTCGGCGGCGCGATTTTCATCGGCGTTCTCAGCGTCCAACTCTCCCTCTTAGCCACACTGGATGATGCATTGCGCTACTTTGATTATGATGCCAGTTTCAGCTTCGCCCACACACATCGTATCATCGAAATTGAGCGTGAAGCGATGAAAGTAGACGGCGTGGCAATGATTGAAAGCTGGACAGTCGGCTCCGCTCGTCCTATAGCGGAAGACGGCCGTGAAGGAGAAGCGTTCTCTGTCTTTGGCGTGCAAGCAGACACAGAAACGGTCAGGCCGATCCTTTTAGAAGGAAGATGGTTGCTCCCCGACGATAAAAATGCGATCATTCTTAACTCATTAGTCTTAAAAGATGAACCCGATATAAAATTAGGGGACACCATCACCTTAAAAATGGAAGGGCGGGAGTTAGAGTGGAAAGTAGTCGGCATCGTACAAGGGGTGTTGACAGGCAGTATGGGATACGCCAATCAAGAGTATTTGGCACACGAACTGCATTTTGTCGGTCGTGCGGGCTGGTCAGTCGTCATTTTCGATCAACCTGATACCGAATACCACAAAGAGATGGCTGTGCAGCTAAAAGAACATTTTGATGAAGCAGGAATGCGTGTCACCAACACCAATATCACCGCCAATTTGCGCGAAACGATTGCATATCAGTTCAATATCATCAGCACTTTATTGGCCGTGATGGCCGTTTTGATCGCCCTCGTCGGCGGGTTGGGATTGATGGGGACAATGAGCATCAATGTTTTGGAGCGCACCCGTGAGATCGGGGTGATGCGTGCCGTCGGCGCGTCTGACGGCACCATTTTACGCATCGTCCTCGTCGAGGGAATACTCGTCGGTCTGCTGAGTTGGCTGTTAGGCTCACTACTCGCCTACCCGATGGGGCAAGCGTTGAGCAATGTCGTAGGGATGTCCATGTTGGAAAGTCCCTTAAATTATACTTTTTCCATAAAAGGGGCGATTGGCTGGCTGGCAACCGTCATCGTCATCGCCTCCCTAGCCAGTTTTATGCCCGCATGGAATGCGTCACGCCTAAGCGTGCGGCAGACACTGGAATATGAATAGGAAGCACACTTGCCGGAGTTTTTATGAATATGAAACAAATTTTGATTGGGCTGTTGTTGATTGTTTTGTTGGCTGGTGGTGGATTTTTAGCGTATCGGCAATTTTTTGCACCTGAGAGTGCGGAAGAGGAAACGGCCGTCGATCCAGACACCATATCAATCGACAACAATATGGATAAAATTTTGGCCGAAGGGGAACTCATTCCCTTGCGTGATGCGTCGCTCGCTTTTCGCGGGGCGGGAACGGTGGCTGAGATTTTGGTACACACTAGCGACAGCGTAGAGAAAGGAGACCCTTTGCTCCGTTTGGATGCGGTTGATCAAGAGAGCGGCTTGCAGCAAGCGCAAGCGGGATTGGTGCAGGCTGAGGCCAATTTAGTGACGGTAGAGGCGGGCGTGTTAGCGGCAGAAACGGCCGTTTCCACCGCCAAAGTCGCCGTTTCCGCCGCCGAAGCTGCCCTCACCCTGATCGAATCCGAAGCGACCGCCGAACAGATCGCCGCCAGCGAAGCAGGCGTAGATGTTGCCGCAGCCGGCATCACCCAAGCAGCTGGCAGCCGCGATGCCGCACTGGAAGGGGCCACCACATCACAAATTCGTGCCGCCGAAGCGCAGTTACGAGCGGCACAAGCGGCTCTCAAACCGATTCAAGACGCATACGGGCAAGCGAGCGGGGATGATCTTGAACAGCTGTCGTACCAACTGAACGCCGCCACCGCCCAAGTCAACGCTGCCCAAGCGACATTAGATGAGTTGAAAGCGGGAGCGACGGCATCAGAACAGCAAGCAGCGTATGGCGGCGTGGCGGCGGCGGCGGCGCAGCGGGATGTCTCCCAAGCACAATTGGATTTATTGCTGGCAGGAGCAAAGCCAGAGCAGATCACAGCCGCCAAAGCGGGGGTAGAACAGGCCAAAGCAGCCGTCGCTGAAGCGGAGTTAGGATTAGAGCAAGCACAAACGGCCGTCATCCAAGCAGAAGCGCAGATTGTTGAAGCAGAAACGGCCGTTGCCGCCGCCCAAGAAGCGTTAGACCAGATGACCCTCATCGCTCCCTTCACGGGAACGGTCGCCGATGTCGCTATTGAAGTCGGCGAACTCGCCACTCCGGGTACGGCCGTCGTCATTTTGGCTGATTTTAGCGGCTGGCAAATCAAAACAACCGACTTGACCGAGTTAGAAATCGTCGCTGTCAAGAAAGGGCTGCCCGTCAAAGCAAGCATAGACGCGTTGCCAAACGACAACTTGCACGGCACGGTGAGTGACATCGCCGACAATGCCAGCTTCGTGCGCGGTGATGTGACCTATGTCGTCACCATTGATGTGAAAGATGACCCCGCTTTGCCATTGCGATGGGGAATGACGGTATTCGTAGAAATTGACAATGAGTAATGATCCACAGATTAGCGCAGATTAAAAAAGGTGGCAATCTGCGGAAAAATTCTTGTACGTTATACAAGAATATCAGTATCTTCTCAATAAATCGTGGACAAGACTTGACAAATTTCATCAGCACTTTATTTTACACGAGTATCATTAGGGTGTGTTTCAAATGAGTTGAACCAAAGTGATTGTCACGGGGCAAACGGACTTAATTTACCCGAAACTATGCGCCCCGTGACTATCACTTCTACTGAA
>WFSA01000195.1 GCA_015486215.1 Anaerolineae bacterium
CCCCCCCGTAATCGTAACTCGTGATCGTTCACCGTGATCGTGATCGTCTTTTTTTCGATCACGATCACGATAGGCGACAACGATCACGACAAACGATTGCGACAAACGATTGAGACATTATGACCGAACAATTCTTTGAAAAACCGATCCTAAATTCCCCCTACCATTACCCCGCCCGCCATTGGGAGCTAGACCCCGACGGACAGCCAACCAACCGCCTTATTGAAAGCAGGCGCGTAGCCGACTTCATCACCCCTGTTCCCAAACCCAAAAAGCGAAAGCGAAGCAAAGATAGCGCCGAGCAAGTCGGCATGGCCTTTGCCACCGGCTTTACCGAAGGCAAAGACAGCTTGCTCTACAACCCGACCCAATTCATTCAAGGGGTGCGCCAACAAGTAGACCAATGGCGCAAACTGCCCAATCCCGAAAGTTGGCGCGTTACGCCAGAAACCGCCCGCTTGTTACAACATTGGCGCACCTATGAATTTCAAGGGATTCGTCCCTTTTTCTGTCAGATAGAAGCGGTGGAAACCGCCATTTGGCTTACTGAGGTTGCACCCAAAATGGGCAAAACGGGAAAGGGGTTTCTTGACCATATCAAAAACGCCAATGAACAAGCCAACCCTGGTTTACATCGTGTCGCGCTGAAATTAGCCACTGGCGCGGGCAAAACGATGGTCATGTCCATGATTATTGCGTGGCAGACGATCAACGCCGTGCGCCATCCCACCAGCACGCGCTTTACGCGCGGGTTTTTGGTTGTTGCGCCGGGCATCACCATTAAAGATCGGCTGTCGGTGCTACATCCGAATGATCCGTACAGCTATTACGCCGAGCGCGAGCTTGTGCCAAGCGACATGATGGCTGATTTAGGACGCGCCAAAATCGTCGTTACCAATTATCACGCCTTCAAATTGCGTGAGCGGATGAAAATCTCATCGGGCGGCCGTAAATTGTTGCAAGGGCGTGGTGCTAAACTGCAAACATTGGAAACGGAAGGGCAGATGATTCAGCGTGTCATGCCTAATTTGATGGGCATGAAAAATATCATGGTGATTAACGATGAAGCGCACCATTGTTACCGCGAACGCCCTGATAATAGCGATGTTGACGACCTGAAAGGGGACGAAAAGAAAACGGCCAAGAAAGAGAATGAGGCCGCCCGCCTTTGGATTACGGGAATTGAGACCGTGAAACGAAAAATGGGCGTGCGTACCGTCTTCGATTTGTCGGCCACCCCCTTCTTTTTGCGCGGCTCTGGCTATGTGGAGGGCACCCTTTTTCCGTGGGTGGCAAGCGATTTCTCGTTGATGGATGCGATTGAATGTGGCATTGTCAAACTGCCTCGTGTGCCTGTTTCTGACAACATTCCCGGCGGTGATATGCCCAAATTCCGTAATCTTTGGGAGAACATTCGCACAAAAATGCCCAAAAAAGGGCGAGGAAAGGCGAGCAAGACGCTTGATCCGTTGAGTTTGCCGCCCCAATTGCAAACAGCGTTGGATGCGCTTTATGGGCATTATTGGCGGGTTTTTGAAAGCTGGCAGGAAGAGGGAGTTTCTGTGCCGCCTGTTTTCATTATTGTGTGCAATAACACTTCTACTTCCAAGCTCGTTTACGACTTTGTTTCTGGCTTCCATCGGGCTAGTGAAAGTGGCGAGATGGAAACCTATCACGAAGGGCGGTTAGAGCTTTTCCGTAATTTTGATGAGCATGGCAACCGTTTGGCACGGCCGAAAACATTATTGATCGACAGTGAACAGCTAGAATCTGGCGACGCACTTGACAAGAATTTTCGGGCGATGGCTTCGGTAGAGATTGAGCAGTTCCGTCGTGAAATTGTCGAACGCGGCGGAAGTCAGGCGGATGGCGACAATATCACCGATCAGCAACTGCTGCGTGAGGTGATGAATACCGTGGGTAAGGAAGGGCGATTGGGCGGACAAATACGGTGTGTCGTTTCCGTTTCCATGCTGACGGAGGGATGGGATGCGAACACAGTTACCCATGTGTTGGGCATTCGCGCTTTTGGGACGCAACTGCTGTGCGAGCAGGTTGTTGGCCGTGCGTTACGCCGTCAATCGTATGATTTGAATGAAGAGGGGCTGTTTAATGTGGAATATGCTGATGTGTTGGGCATTCCTTTTGATTTTACGGCCAAACCAGTGGTTGTTAAGCCGCAGCCAGCGCGAAAAACGATAGCCGTTCATGCTGTCAAGCCAGAACGGGATGCGTTGGAACTTATTTTTCCGCGTGTGGAAGGGTATCGGGTGGAGTTGCCAAATGAGCGATTAACGGCCGTTTTCACCCCCGATTCCATTTTAGAATTAACCCCCGACCTTGTCGGCCCGTCGAGAACGCATAATCAGGGCATTATTGGCGAAGGAGTCGATTTAACGGTGGAACATTTGAAAGACACGCGCCAATCGACTATTTTATTCCATTTGGCGCGGTATTTGATGGTCAACAAATACCGCGATCCGGGCGGCGAGCCAAAGCTGTACCTTTTCGGGCAGTTGAAGCGTATTGCGCGGCAATGGATGGATGGCGGGTACTTGCGTTGCACAGGCGGCACTTACCCCGCGCAACTGCTGTATCAGGAGATTGCGGATATGGCGAGCGAGCGGATCAAGGCGGCGATCACGGCCGCTGCCAGCGATGGTCAACAAATCAAAGCTATTTTGGATTCATATAACCCGACGGGTTCGACGGCGCATGTCAATTTTACAACGTCGAAGGAGACACGCTGGAAGACCGATCCGCGCTACTGTCATGTGAATTGGGTGGTATGCGACAGTGATTGGGAGGCGGAGTTTTGCCGTGTGGCGGAGGCGCATCTGCGCGTGCGGGCGTATGTGAAGAATCAGGGGCTGGGGCTGGAGATTCCGTATTTGTACAAGGGGATGTCGCATAAATATATTCCTGATTTTATTGTGCAGATTGACAACGGCCGTTTTCCCCCCCTCAACCTGATTATAGAAATCAAGGGGCAGCGTCGTGA
>WFSA01000196.1 GCA_015486215.1 Anaerolineae bacterium
CATCGCCAACGGCCGTATACCACCCCTCCAAAAGCTGCATCTGCATCCCCGTATGGGATATAAACGTAAAACAGGCGAGCTGCGGCAGAAAATCATGGGGAACAGCCTCCCGCTTGAACAGCGTTGTCGCGTAATAGCGACTGAAGGAACTGCCCACGACCACCCCATACCAATACTGCAGTTCAGCAACAGCCGTTTCCAACTCCCCCTCCTCCGCCGCGGGTAAAGCAGCTTGCCACAAAGCGACAATAGCCGAGCGGGGCGCGTACTCAGCCGCACGCTCAAAAGCAGATTCCGCCTTCCCCTCTTCCCCCATATATAGATAGGCGATACCCAGCCCTGTATACGCATCGCTGCTCTCATTCGCCATCAGCGACTCTGCAAAAATAGGGATCGCTTCATCAAAACGGCCGTCAACCAACGCCGCAAACCCTTCATCCACAACCATATCCGCGGGCGGGATGGGTTCAATCGCTTGCGCGGCGAGCGGAGTCTGCCAAAAAGGAGAGTCATGCCATGTGCGGGAAAGATGGTACAGTTGACGATAAAGAGAAACGGCCGTTTCCACCTCCCCATCCTCCTCCGCCCACAAGCCCAAATTCAGATAGTAGAGCGGCACTTCAGGCGAGTGGGCGATTGCCTGCCGCATTTCCGCCTCCGCCTCCGCCTTGCGCCCCGCTTGCCGATATAATGCTGCCAAATTCGCATGATGCGCCGACCAGCCCGGCTCGCGGCCAACCCATCGCTCCTGATTTTCGATAGCTGCCGCCAAATACGCCTCATCCGTAAACGCCAGCACCCCATCCGTAAACCCGCTTGCCGCCAAAAAGAGCGAGTCCGTATATGGGGTGAGCGATTGACCGTCGCCGAACGCATCAGCCGCCATCTTCCACTCCCCCTCTTGGACATAAACCACCCCAGCCTCATACAATGCTGCCCGTTTCCATCCCGTCCATCCGCTAAACAGCAATACAATCCCCACCAGCGACCAAAAATAGGGCAGGCGGTGACGGGGCGACGGGGTGACGGGATCATCTGGCGTGAGACTGGCGACGAGTGCGGCCAAAAAGAGGGTGGCGACGAGCATGTGGCGTAACAGCGGCATATCCACTTGGGCATAGGTGAGAAAAGCAACGAGCGGCGCAAAAAACACGGCCGTCCATCCATTCCACGCATCCCGCTTTTGCCACAAGAGCCAGACGACTTGCGCGGTCAGCAGCAAAACGGCCGTCAACCCCGCCAACCCCATCTCCGCCAATATATTAAGATAAAAATTATGGGCGGTACGGAAAAAACGGACATCCCCATAAGGGACGGGATTCGATTGCAACAAAAGGCTCGGATAACTGTTCGCCCCGCCGCCAAAAAGCGGGAACCGCCGCCAGCTTTCAAAAGCGACGCGCCATAAACCAAAGCGAACAGATATAGTCGCATCGGCGGCAAAGGTTGATGGGCGCAGAAGGACGAGCAAAAAGAGCAAAACGGCCGTTCCCCCCACAATCCCCATCCCAATCCCGCCCCACTGCTTACGCGAAAACGAAACCGCCCTGTTTCTATGCCACACTTTACGCAATCCATACGCGAACAAGGCTGCAAACAGTCCCGCCCATGCCCCTCTCGACTGAGTAGCGACAATAATAAAAGCCGTCGCCCCCAGCCAGCCGACCAGCCAACGGGAACGATACTGTTTGAATTCGATAAAAAGGACAACGGCCGTCACCCATACCACGCTCAAAAAATTACCCAGCACATTCGGATTGCCAAGCAATCCAGAAATACGTTTGATGGACGGGGGGAACACAAGCGGCCAGCCACGCACCGCATACCATTCGATCAGCGAAAAGATCAGCTCAACATAGCCTGATAAAACGAACAAAAAGGTGATGAACAGCAGCGCCTTGACAACAGGATAGAAAGAAAATTGTGAACGGAACAGCCCCACAAACAGATAAAATAGCACGATCAGAGCCGCCCATTGCCAAATCATCCGTACCCCGCGCGACGGGTCAAGGGCAAAATAAAGGGTGATCAGCGGCGCGAAGAAAACGGCCGTCATCCCCGCATCTATCGGCGTGACAAATACGCCAGCCCCTTTTTTATAAAAAAGAGCCGCCCATACCATGATAACTATGAGAAACAGCAAGAAAATTAAGAAGAGGACGGGCGGAATTAAAACGTATGAAAAGAGGGGCAATGTGACACCCCAAACAAATAACCAACCGGCAAACTGAAAAAAATCTACCCCTGCTTGGATCGAGCCAAACCGTGTTTCCAAATACCCTGAAATCCTAGACGGCATGAGAGAGCGCGTAGAGACAGGAGATAGAGATAGAAGATTCTCTATCTCTATCTCCCGTCTCTATCTTAATAGTAGCTGTTGACGGAACTATCTTTGGGGGCGTTAGTTAATGTTGCGCCGATGACGCGGACATTTGCCTTTGCCAGCGTCTCTTTGGCGCGTTCGGCATGGTCGCGGCGGGTTTTGCCCGCTTGGATGACGAGCAGTACGCCGTCTACTTTGGCTCCCAGCACGACGGAATCGGTGACAGCGATGACGGGCGGTGCGCTGAAAATGACGATCTCAGCCATGTCGGCCAATGTTTTGATAATCTCGTCCACTTTGCGCGAGCCGAGCAGATCGGCGGGGTTGGGGGGGATGGTGCCGCTGGGCAGCAGGCGTAAATTATCAACGGCCGTTTCCATCAACGCCATCTCGCCGCCGCCGACAATCAGCGACGTGAATCCTGGCTCGCTTTCTAAACCAAAAAGGGTGTGCAAAGACGGCCGTCTCAAATCACAATCCACCAAAATCGTCTCATGGCCGCCCTGCGCCATCGTGACCGCCAAATTAGCGGCCGTTTCCACCGCCCCATCATCCGCCGCCGACGCTGCCACAACCAGCGTGCGTACTGGATTATCTAAACTATAAAAAGAAAGATTCGTGCGTAACGCACGATACGCCTCACTCACAGGCGAACGAGGGTCAGTTATCGTAATCAAATCCATCAAAACCTCAAGGACAATTAGCAATTGACAATTAACCATTGGCAATTGACAATTGACAATTATTCAGTCGGTATCGTGCCGATAACAGGAACATCCAAATACCGCTCCACATCATCACGACGGTGTATCGTTCCAGACTGAATCCATTCCAGCACAAAAACAAGAATTATACCCAGCAACGCGCCAAAGACAGCCCCTGCCAACGTGTTGATTTTTGTTTTAGGGCGGTCTAACCCCGCCTGCGGATCATCCAAAAACTCGATGTCAATACGATCCTCTTTCCGTAATTTATCGTTTTTTCCCGTTTGCCATTGAACGATAAGGTTGCCCCATTCACGAGCGATGTCGTTAGCCAAATCAGGGTTGCTATTCTCCACCGCCAATTTAAGAACAAAGCTGGAGCTGTCAGATGAGACTTTTACATCGCTCAACAGTGCGCCTGCTGTCATATCCAATTGCATATTGTTGATCACATCTTGGGCGCGGTATCGGCTGTGCAGCCATTGCTCATAACTACGCAGCAACTCCTTAGCGGCTTGTGCCATCCCAAAATCGGTACGGGCTGGTGAGACCAGTAACCGCAGGTTAGATTCATAGACGGGGGTCTGCATTTTACTGAACCCAAAGACGGCAACGGCCGTCAACCCCGCCATCAACAAAATCATCCATCCCCGCTGGCGCAAAATACGCCCATAATCTTTTAATTCCACAAAAACTCCAACACAGGTCAAGTTTGTAAACTTAACCTGCACGCTATCTTTTAGGTATCTCACCCAAAATAGGTAATCCGATTTTTTCCACTTCGCGGCCGTCACGAACAGAAGGATCAAGATATTCAACCAACAACGCCAAACCGATGCCCGCCGCAATCGCCAGTAATAATCGAATGGGCAAATCTAGTTGGGCGCGAACGCCTGTGCTGACGGGATTGACGTGAATATCATCCAAAAGCACCAGGGCGGCATTGACTCCGCCAAGTTGGGGCAGCCCTTCAGCGTTACGTTCCATCAATACCTGTATCGCCGCCGCCAGCATCTTGTTCAACCCGTCAGCGTCCCCGTAATTCATGGCGATGGTCAACATGCTGCGGGTGTTATCGGTGACGATGCTTCCTTGTATCGCACCCGCAGGGATGTCCATCCCTTGTTCGGCTAAAGTTTGGGAAACGGCCGTTGCAAACCCGCCTCCTCTCGCCCAATCAGCCAATCCATTGACGACATATTCCGACGTGAGCCAATTATAGTACCGTTGTTCATCGGCAACGGCCGCTTCTGGGCTAGGCGTTTGTCCCACAATAAAGCGCACCCCAGCCGTATACGTTGGCGGCGGCGATTGATAGGTTGCCAAACCAACCGCCAACACGATCAAAGCAGGAATGGCGGCCAGCCAATACCTTCGCTTAAAAATAGTCCAATACCGTCTTAGTTCCATAATCAGTAGAAGTGACGGTCGCAGAGCGTGTAGTTTTGTTTAATCTAAGTCCGTTCGCCCCGTGACAGTCACTGTAGTTCAATCAGCGTCTAACGGCATATGCCATAATTTTCCATTGACCAATTCCACCATGTCGAGATTATCTAAAGCCAAATTTGTGTATTCAACGGCCGTTTCCAGAATATCATCATCGTACGGCCGTAACCCCTCTCGGCGCAGCTCCTTTATCAATGCAGCCTTGCTGATCGTCACCACAGACACCTTTTTTTTGCGCCGCTTGAGTATATTCACCATCGGGTCAGTCAATCGAACAGCAAGCTCAATAATTTGCTGTTCACTATTCATCCCCACACTTCTGGGCAGATTATCCAGCCCGTCAAACACAGCATTGGCTACATGATAACGAAAGAGGGACTCTTCATTAAAAGAGCCTGTCTCTTCTACTTCAAAGCGTTCCAATGGAATTTTGTTATCATTAAAGGGTCTTTCCCATATTGAATCCAATGCCGCGTCGTCGGCATCTACATCCGCTGCCATAATCTCGATAATTCTGCTAAGCAGCATACTGAAAATCAAAGATGCCGCCATCGCCAAAATCATCCCCTCAAACAGGGTCACTTCAATAATCTGGGTAACGAGCCAGCCGAAGCCATACGCCACACCCAGCACGACAGCGGTGCCAACACCAAATCCCGCTATCACCAGAATCGCTATGATAAGACCACCAATTATTATTTTCATGCGCTGTTAGGCATCTTCCGAAAAATAATCAAGTGTTTCAGGACGTAAGAGGGGGAATTTGAACAAACCATTTCCCAAGTTTTTCTTCACGCTCAAACCGTTCTTCAAGCAGAGCCATTGCTTTCTGGCTTAATTTTTTCCCAGTTTCATAAATTTTCTTGATTATTTTAACCGTGGGCGATTTCTCTTGCCACGTCATGGACTGTGCAAATCTTAACACAGTCTCCATATTATCCAGCAAAGAACCATTCCAATGTTGTTCCAATGCGCCCCACACACGTTCAATCGAGTTGTATTTACTGTGGTATGGAGGGTAATAAGCTAAACGTATTGTCAATTGTGTCAGGTCAGCAA
>WFSA01000197.1 GCA_015486215.1 Anaerolineae bacterium
AGGCAGATGCCATCCTTGAATAAATCAGCGGCCACATTACCACCGACTGATTCATACTGCTGAAAGATGGGTTGCAGGTGCATCGGTTTCCATAACGGCCGTGCTTCGATATTGTTAGCGGCGAATGCTTGTTGAACGGCCGTTGTGTCCGCACCAAAAGCATCTGGATCAATCGTCAACGTCGTCAACCAGCGCGTATGCCGCCCCCATGCCGCCTCTGGCATAAACGCAATGCCCGGCAAATGACCGAGCGTCTCTTCGTAATACGCAAAATTGCGTCGCAACGCCTGTACCCGATCCTCCAAAACCTGTAACTGCCCACGCCCAACCCCCGCCAAAATGTTACTCAATCGGTAATTGTACCCAATTTCGCTGTGCTGATAATGGGGGGCAGCATCCCGCGCTTGGGTGGACAGTTTGCGTGCATGGGCGATAGCGTCGCCGTCATCCGACACCAACATGCCGCCGCCGGATGTGGTGATAATTTTGTTGCCGTTGAATGAATAGAACCCCATCGCCCCAAATGTGCCAGGCGTTTTGCCTTTGTACGTCGCCCCCAACGCTTCGGCCGCGTCTTCAATCAGCGGAATGTCATACTGATTGCAAATGGAGAGAATCGGATCAATGTCGGCACTTTGACCATACAGATGCACTAGCACGACCGCCTTTGGCAGCCGCTTTTGGCGGGCGCGTTCGGCCAAAAAGTCAGCCAGCAGATTGGCATCCATGTTCCATGATGACCGTTCACTGTCGATGAAAACGGGGATTGCCCCTTGATACAAAATAGGGTTGACGCTGGCGGAGAAGGTGAAGGTGGAGACGACCACTTCGTCCCCTTGCCCAATCCCAAGCGTGATGAGGGCGAGATGGAGGGCTGCCGTGCCGCTGCTGAGGGCAAGCGCATGTTTTGCGCCTGTCAGGTCACAAATGTCTTGCTCGAAAGCGTCTACGTTGGGGCCAAGCGGTGCAATCCAGTTACTGTCAAAAGCGGATTGAATATATTGTTGTTCTAATCCCGACATATGGGGCGGGGAGAGGTAGATTTGTTTCATGCTAATGATTCTATTTGATGCTCAAGCAGTTCAATAAGGGCGATGATACTCATTGATTGACTGGGTTTGATTTGTTTATCATCACCGATGTGTACATGATGTGGTGAATTTGGTAATTCAAGATGATGTGCAGCATTGTCCCATCGTTTTTGTAAATGTTGACGGGACGAATCCATCCATTGATGACGATACTCGGCGGTGTATGCTTGATTCCCTTTGATTACGAAAAATTCGGAAACTTCAAGAAAATCACCATCGTGTAACCATAATCGCGCCCGAAAAAAGCCCGTGTTTTCTGACCCCCATGCTTGTACGATATTGACTTCCTTCACAACGGGGCTGACAGCCAGCGTTAATTTGATGGAATCAAGATATTCTTGTTCATTCATGGAGATACGCTTGAACGCAGGGTGTCAAGTTGTTTTTGTGTAGACAGACGCATTTGATAGAAGGCACTCCATTCAAACATGTCTGCTTCGTCCCCCATCTCTCCTGCTTGGAAACGGTGATAAAATTCTTTGGAAGGAAGGTGATATTGATCTTCAAAATTAAGAAGTCTTGTAGACAAGTTAGATACCTCGGTTTCCAGACGGGCGCGTTCTATGTAAACTAATTTCTTAATAGTGTGATCTACGATATTACTACGGTAGCCTGTTTGATATAGCTGTTCTATTGAATGAATTCGGGTAAGCGTTTGTCCATTAGTTATCATCATGCACTCCTCAATTCTAGAATTTTATGAATTATCATTGTCATTACCTGATTATACCAGATTTGATAAATGGTGGTTTTGCCTCTGTCTGGTCGCAAATGTCTTACTCGAAAGCGTTCGCATTGGGGCCAAGCGGCGCAATCCAGTTACTGTCAAAGGCGGATTGGATATATTGTTGTTCTAATCCCGACATATGGGGCGGGGAGAGGTAGATACGTTTATTCATTTGGATATGGGTTTTGCGGGGATGCCAACGGCCGTTACGCCGCTTGGTAATGATTTTACGACACATGCTCCAGCACCAATGACGACATCATCTTCTAAAATCAAAGGCTTTTCGCGTGTACCGTTAATGACTGTTGCGCCAGTCCCAATATATACACGCTGACCCATATGAACCCACCCAGAAATATGGACACCTGGAGCTAAAGTCGTGTAATCACCCATTACAACATCATGCCCAATTGTGCAATCTAAATTGATTTGTACACATTTTCCTAGCTGTATATTTGTGGTGAGGATATTGCCTGCACATATGACTGTTCCTGCCCCAACGTCGATCCATTGGGACATTTCTGCGCGTGGGTGGATGGGCGTAGCTAACCGAAAGCCTATGTTTAGAGCTTTTTGTATTGTGTGCTGGCGTATCTTGGGATTGCCTATACCAGAAACGATTTGTGCATCAGGGTGCTGTGCATACGCACGTTCAAGGCTCATAATGGGGTAATTATTTGATAATTTGCCATGTAAGTGAGTATTGTCATCAATAAAGCCAATAAACCGATATTTTTTATTAGCATCTTCAATGGATTGGAGTAACCAAGCAACTTCTCTTGAGAAACCGCCACCGCCGTAAATCAGTACATTTATTGTGGACATTTATATATTCCTTGTCGTTGAATCCGTAAATGCTTTCATTGTTGCCTGCCCCCGCTGGTTAATATCATCCCGTTTTATTGTTTTGATGATGGTTTGCAGGATGATTTTGATGTCCAGCCAAAAAGTATGGTTGTCTACATACCAGACATCCATCTTGAATTTTTCTTCCCACGAGATGGCATTACGGCCGTTTATTTGCGCCCATCCTGTGATTCCCGGCCGTACATCGTGCCGCCGTTGTTGTTCGGGCGTGTACAGTGGCAGATATTGCATCAACAGCGGGCGCGGCCCGACGATGCTCATCTCTCCTTTCAGCACATTCAATAGTTCTGGCAGTTCATCTAAACTGGTGGAGCGTAGAAAACGGCCGAACGGGGTCAGCCGTTGCCCGTCGGGCAATAAATTCCCAGCCTCATCCCGCTTGCTGGTCATGGTGCGGAATTTCAGGATGGTGAATGGCTTGCCATGCAATCCCGGCCGCTGTTGGCGGAATAAAATGGGACTGCCAAGTTTGGTGACAATCAAAATGGACAGGATGGCGTAGATAGGTAAGCCGATGAGCAGGATGAGGGTGGAGAGGAGGAGGTCAAACGGCCGTTTGATTTTCATTTAGCGATGTTTCGGATGAGAGTGGTTTTTTAAGCGGGTATGATGAGGTGCATTATCCCAGCCAATTTTTAATGTGTTTGTCGGCGTAAGCCAGCATTAGCATACGTTGTTTCTGATAGGATAACGCCTTGTATTGCTATATCTTCAAGAGAGGCAATTTCATCCTCTGTATCTGTTGTAACGGCTAACCAGTGATGCCACATGATGTAATCTTCGTGCATTTCATAATTGGCATTGTCGGGAAGACCATGTTCCTCTAAATAGGTTAGTGAGGTTTGATATTTTGTCTCAAAATGCTTCACTTTGCTTGCTGCTAGAAAATGTCGGTTTCGTAGGTCAGATAACATCAATGCCGTTCCGTGCGTGATAATCACTTTTCTATTATCGAGAGGGAGAGACCAAAAACTTCTCTCTATTTCTGTTTGTGCTTCAATAATCATTTGTTCACCTTTCGTTGTGTTTGTTTATCTGTTGATTATTATACACCATAAGGTAAACGGCCGTTTGTATCTGTTCACCCTGTCCCCCTATTTTGCAGCAACTTGTTGCGCTAATGCTACAAATGCTTGTGCTTGATCGGCACGATTGAAGTGTAGCTCCACATACCGACGTGCTGATATGCCCATCTCTTTGACGCGGGCGGGCTGCTTGCTTAGCTGTAGCAAAGTCTCAGCTAATGCTTCGTCATCTTCTGGCTGTACGAAGACACCGCCATCAGCCGCCTCTACAACTTTGCGGATTACACCGTCAATGCCCAGCACGGTTGGTCTGGCGGCGGCCATATAGTCAAAGACTTTGTTGGGATAGGTCATGCTGAACATGGGGATGTTTTGCAATGTTGCCACCCCGACAGCGGAGGCGGCTAAAAAGGTGTTCATCTCCTGTTTGGGGCGTGCGCCAGTGAACGTGACATTTGTTAGCCGCAATTCGGCAGCTTGATGTTCTAAACTTCTTCGCTCTTTGCCATCACCGACCAATAAAATATGAACTGTTGTGTCTCCTTGATCTTGCAGTCGGCGGGCGGCTCGTAAAATGGTGGGAATATCGTTAGCGATACCTAACGCGCCAGCATAGGTTGCTACAAATTTGCCGTGCAGGTTGAACTCTTCTCGAATAGTATCCCCAGTTGCATCGGGTGAAAACATGGAGGGGTCTACACCATTGGGAATAAAGCTGATTTTTTCGGGAGCGATGCCTTTTTCTAATAAATAATCTTGATAGGCGGGTGAGTTGACCAATAGATGCGTGGCGCGATTATAAAGGAAGCGTTCCAACCATCGTGCCAGTGTGATGAGAATGGGGTTGGTTAGTACCCCCATATCAATCCCGAATTCAGGCCATAAGTCACGGATTTCTAATAGAAACGGCCGTCTGCGTAGAAACGCAACCACCCATGCGGATAATGCTTGAAAAATGGGGGGCGATGTTCCCATCACAACATCAATGGGGCCAGCACGCAACCCTGCCCATACAGATGTAATCATGAAACTTAAAAAGGTGATAATCCGCCAGATGAAACTCTTATGCAAGGAGGGGTAGGTGTAAGCGCGAAGTACGCGCACGCCATCCACATCTTGCTCTGTCACTAGACGGTTGCCGTCTACAGCACTTTTGCCAGATAGATAGCTTAATGTGCTGGCAACAATTGTGAACTCATGCCCATCTTTCAGACAGCGACGGGCAAATTCGTAATGGCGTGTGCCACCAGCTTCTTGTGGTGAGACGAATGCTTGATGGATGAGTAATATCTTCATATGGTGAGTTGCGAGGTGACTTTGTTATTTGTCATGTTGATACTGTCGATGAGGAGGGGGGAAACGGCCGTTTTTAATCCAATCGTTACCTTCCTACCTTCATCTTCTATGATAATGCTGTCGTCGTTGACCGATAGTGCCGACAGATTCGGACTGAACAGGCTCCAGAAGGTGGCTTCTTGGTTGTCCACATACAATGCTAATGAAAGGGCGGGTATTTTTGTGTTGTAATATGGTGCGTGCCACCCATCGGCCGATTTTTCAGCGGCGCGTGTGAGTGTGGCATGAAACGGGCTGTTGTGTGTTCCCAAATGGACATGGTATGCACCTGTTGGTGTATTTAATGCGATGGTAGCCTCATCCACATTCCATTGATGCGGGACATCTGCCAGCAGCCAGTGTAACCGATAGGTATGGTTGGCGCGGCTTTGCAGGCGGTCTAGGATAAGCCACATATCTTTGCCGAGTCGGACGATTCCGCGCTGGTGATTGACGGGGGAGGATAAACGGCCGTAGCCGTCATGCGCTCCTTGCCAATAGGCGATTTGCCCGTCGGATGATGTTTGCCATGTTTGCACCGTGCCATGCAACCACGGCAACCATAAAAATTTACCCGCCCGTTCCATCTGATCCAGTCCGTCAACGGTCACCGTGTTGTGGTAACGTGTGCCAGACAGTGGATTGTTCCACGGCTCGTTCGCATTGTAGCTGTGTGTGCCTGCATCTATGGCGATGTTGTCGCCATCATGCCATAAATCCACATGCAACATATCCGCTTGGGCGGGGCGGTGGCGAAAGGAGGTGCAACGGACAAAGGCCATATCGTTGCCAGCGCGTAACGTATAATAGCCGCCATCCTTAGCATGAAAATCTGACTGCACGATGGAATCAACGGGGCTGTCTAACGCTTTTTGACCGAATAACCAGAGTAAATCTTCATCCCATACGCCATCACTGTAGAGCCGTTTGCCCGTTTGCAAATAATGGATGGCTTGAATGACGGGACGAAAATCTTGATAATCACAATTATTGAGCGGCAGAATCAATGCCCCATCATTTTGCCCGTAGTAAGGAAGCTGTCCGTCTTGACCTGCTTGCAGTTGGTATAGCCAGTTGCCAGCGGCGGCGATACGTTGTTGTAATTGGGGGGAAAACGGCCGTTTTCCAATCTCACCCAACCGTAAACACCACAGGTAATCGTGTAGCATCAGCCGATGATAATTGACTGAGTGTTGGGAGAAGGAGCCGTCATCATAAATGAGCTTGCGCCCCTGCTCCTCCAGAACCGAACGCCCCTTTTTGCGCCATCGCGCCGCCGCCCGAAATTCGGGAAAAAGTGTGCCGATTGTCCACAATCCCATCCCTTCACTGATGCCGTGATTGTTTTGTTGGCTGAGGGCGTATTGCAGATTCCCTTCGATGCGTTCGCCAATGATGGCGAGCATGTGGGCGAGTGCGCTGATGCGATCGGCCGTCGTGGCGGGGTCGTGCAAAAAGCCATACAGACCAAAAATCCAAGCCATCGCCCGTAGGCTGGCTTCTTGTCCGCATTTCCAATTTACGCCTTGTTGTGGTGGGTTTTGATTACGCCAATCCATGATGGATTGCCAAAATAGTTCAGCATAACGGCCGTTTCCTGTGCGCC
>WFSA01000198.1 GCA_015486215.1 Anaerolineae bacterium
GGCAAGGAGGGCGGGGTGTAGGCGGGGGCGATGGGGTAATGATGGTGATCGTGCTTGTCGCCCGCCACTTTGTCGCCAACGAAGCTGTCGCCGTGAACGTAATCGCCTTGGATGTTGGTTGTGTTGGTCATTGCTCTTTCCTCGTATAAACCTGACGGCTCTGCGCCATGTGTAGGTCAAGTTTGCAAACTTGACCTACGGGGTGGCAAGTGCCTGTCACCTGCAAGGTGACAGGCACTTTGGGTGTTAGACGTTCAACTTCTTTAAGAAGTTGAACGTCTACGACGCGGGCAACCGCGCCAAATTGTTACGCGCTATTTTGGTGTGGGGGTGGTTTGCACCCAGTTTGGCTTCCCAAATGTCGAGAGCTTGTTGGACAAACGGCCGTGCGCCCTGCAAATCTCCCATCGCTTGCAGCAAGACCCCCATATTGTTCAGGCTGGTGGCGGTGTGGGGATGGTCGTCGCCCAAGACTTTTTTGTGGATGTCTAGGGCTTGTTCGTGAAACGGCCGTGCGCCCTCATAATCCCCCATCGCTTGCAGCAAGTAGCCCATATTGTTCAGGCTGATGGCGGTGTCGGGATGGTCGTCGCCCAAGACCTTTTTGTAGATGTCGAGAGCTTGTTGGAAAAACGGCCGTGCGCCCTCATACTCCCCCATCGACTCCAGCAATCCGCCCATATTGTTCAGGCTGGCGGCGGTGGTGGGATGGTCGTCGCCCAATATCTTTTTGCGGATGTCGAGTGCTTGTTGGTAAAACGGGAACGCTTTTTCATACTTGCCCCATCTTTCATAGATGCGTGCCAACTCATCATCATAGCGTGCCAGCAGCAGGTCGTCCTCCATCTGCTCGGCTAGGGGGATGGCGTTTTGCATCGCCGCTTCCGCCTCTTCAAAGCGTTGGCTGGCGCGGTACAGGGTGGCTAAGGTGTAGTAGAGGTCGGCGCGGGCGGCGGTGCTTTCGGGGGTGTCGGGCAGTTGGGTCAACAGCCGTTGGCGGTATGCAATTTTGGCCTCAATGCTGGCAAGGTCTTGGTAATCGTTCGACCATTGGCGTGTTGGCAGTGCGCTTTGGTGTTTGGTAATCTGGGCGGCGGTCGGCTCCTCCATAAACTCCACCGAGCGGTGGCGGAACGCCCAAAAGTCGGGCGCGTGGCGAGACAAGGCGACCATCTCCCCCTTCGTCAGCCAAAAGACGACGCGCAACTTGTACTCAATAAAATACTCGCGCCGAATGTTGAGGGCGCGGTACGCATTCAATCCATCCTCTCCGCCGCCAAATTGCACCCCAGAGACGAAGTAGACCGTCTCGGCACTATCTGGCCTGTCACGCAGATAACGGGGCAAATCGGCGCGTTGTGGGCTAATCTGCACCCGCTCCACCCGCTGCCCCAGGCCGCGCACCGCTTCCGCCACCGCCGCCTCCGCTTCCGCCCGCACAAACTCCGATTTGTAGAGGGCAAGGGCGATCAGCGGGCTGTCCAGCCGTACAGCGCGGTCTAATTCGCGTGTCAGGCGGCTGACCTGCTCGGCAAAGGGGCGGTTGGTAAACGAGGGGGCTGTGGGGGTACTCATGATGCTCTGCTCTGCCGTAACGCCTCTTCCTTCTTGAATTCGTCCAGCAGTTTATAGAGGGCGGGATGTACGTCAAACCATGTGCCGCGTCCATTGTATTCTAAAACAGCCAGCATTTTTAACAATACCGCCATCTCTTCTGGATCATGACGAGATTCGCCCGCCCGCACGCTTTCTAGAATCTCTACCTGTTTTTTGGTCAAAATCCGCCAATACATATTGCGAATATCGGTAACAGATTGTTCCACATCCTCCACTTCAACCCGTGCATGTTCTTCTCCCTGTGCATAATCAATCGCTTCTTGCATGATGCGAACCAATTCACGGAACACGCCGCCGCTCATCTTGATTGCTAAATCCAGTGCGTCCTCGCTGATCAACTTTGCATCCATGCGGGCATGCACAAAATTCTTGAGCAGTACATACCCCTCGGCAACACGGCCGTCTGGCCGCCCTTCTTCATGCAGGGTGATGTTGGGCAAGAAGATATTTTTAATTTTTGAAGTGGGGAATGAGGGATCGTAAAAGAGTGCGCTGCTGACTGTGTAAACAATGGGCAGATTGATTTTTAACAGGGTGCGCCCTTCCTCGATGAACAGTTGGCGAGAACTGGACAGGGATAATTTGTCCAAATCATCTACCAGCACAAGAACTGGCTTGTTTTCCCCTGCTTGAATGCTGCTGCCCAATGTGTTGATAATGCCGATCAAGTCATTGATGTTCATATCAATGACTTGGCGCACAATGACCCGCGTATGGGGTTCAACGCTGAATTTGCTGACAACTTCCGCGAATACGGCGTTGATTTTGGCTTCCAATGCCATCCCTGTACGATCTTTTTCTTGGGTAATAATCTCTTTGGTGATGTCTCCCTGCCATTTTTCAATCTCTTTAAGCAGTTGTTTTTCTTTCTTTATTTTCCCATTTCCGTTCTCCTGATAGTTTTTGAATAGTTGTATGGCAAGGAAAAAGAGAAGGTCTTTGTAATCAATGGCGTGTGAAGGGAAGTAATCGTAAATGGAAAAACGTAATGCCCAATACTTTTCCATAATGGCAGGATCGGCTAATAATTGCAGTAGTTCGGTTGATTTTCCGCACCCTGTATGTCCAGAAAAGAAATAACGCGGTACGATGCCCGTAGAGGGGTGCGCTAAACGCCGTTTTAATTTGGATATTCCTTTCCCCTTTCGCGCCACATAGAAACTGCTGGCAGAAGGTACTGGTGTTTCTACTTCAAAGTTGGAATAAGCATCATCTAATGTGGTTGCAAATTTTTGCTCGCTCATGTTTTACCGTCCTGAATATGTATCTTCTCAGTATTCTGGGGGGACTTGACAAATTTTCCTCATGATACTCGTGTAAAATAAAGTGCTGATGAAATTTGTCAAGTCTTGTTCTCAGGCGTTGCTTTGCGCTACGCCAAGCCAAGTATACCCGCCACAATTGCGCCCGCAATTTTGACGACGTTGGGGACGATGCCGGCTAGATTCTCGGCCGCTTTTTTGAGGCCGTCCCCTGTGATTTGCATCATCATCTTGTTGGGTTTTTCGCTGGCGGCCGTTTCGGCTAACGCCTCTGTCATCTGCACGACGGCATCGGCTTCTTCTGCTTTTTCTGGCGGGGCTTGTTGTAATACCTCATTTAGTTGGGCGATTAGTCGTTGTAATTCAGCTTTTTTGGCATCGTTTGCCTGTGGTAGTATGCCAATCATCTGATTTACATTGGTTAACGTGGACTTTACATTGACATTTGCACCGCTAAAGTTGCCACTCATGTTGAAGGTGTCACCGCTGTTGTAGCTAATAACTTTATCCCCCTCAATTTTATCGCCCTCAGCTTTGTCACCCCCAATATAATCACCATATATGTTGTAAATAGGTGCTGGTGTTTCTGTAGATGATGTTTGCTGTAGCATGTTTGATGTTTTGGTAGGTGCATCGCTCATTTTGATCTGGATAAACGGCCGTGTTTCCTGTATATAGGCCACAAGTTCGCCTAAACGGCCGCGATTTTTCATATAGGTAATCATTGAGACAATCTTGTTAGATTTTGCCGTCCCTTCCCACTCATCATAATCAATTCCTAAATCATAGCACATGCTGTTTAAGTCGCTTGTGTTGTAATACTCGGACAATACATTTCGCAATTGTACGGGGTCTGGATGTTGCATAAGTATATTTCCTTGTGTCATTTCAAAATTATTTGGCGTTGCCAAAGAGGGCGTTTATCAATTTCTTTATGGGATTACTGGACGTATTATCCACTGCTGTCGCTTTTGGTGCGGGCGGTGCGGAGGATTTTCTCGGTTTTGATTGCAAGTGTGGCCGTGTACGATAGATATATGCGGTAAGTTCATCAATTCACCCCGCTTCCGCAGCATAGGTGATCAAGGCATTTATTTTGCCAGATTTCTCATCACCAGTTAGCTTTTCGTAATCAATATATAAATCAAAGCATATTGTTTGTAAATCGCTCAAATTATACGATTTGTCCAACATCTCTTTTAATTGTGAATGCTCTTTGCTTTGCATGATTGCAACTCCTGATTATTTATTCTTGTTATCGTTAACGGCCGTTGTTTCCTGTTGCGACATCTGTTCCAACTGGTTGTATACATGCACGGTCAGTTCATCTAAACGGCCGCGACGTTGTGTAAATTGCACTAACTCGCGTGTTTTGCCAGATTTACCTGCGCTACCTAAATTTTCATAATCGATTTTCATTTCAACGCATAATGCTTGTATCTGTTTGATGCTGAACTGTGTAGATAGCGTTTTGTGCAACGCTATTGGGTCTATGTTTGTCATACTCGCATCTCCTTGTGTAAGGGCGACCCAGCGGGTCGTGCCTCACGGTTAACTAACGGCCGTTAACAACGACTCCACATCCTGCTGAATCAACTCCAGCAACAAGGTGTCCGCGCATATAATCTAGGTGATCAACGGCCGTTAGTTTCCCCTATATTTCTGTAATTCCTCTTTCACTTTTGCTTCCATCTCCCGCCGCGATACTTTTTATAGAAGGCGACGGGTTTGTCTGAATTTGCAATATGCAATTTTTGCATATTG
Organism: Anaerolineae bacterium; assembly: GCA_015486215.1. Lineage (GTDB taxonomy): Bacteria > Chloroflexota > Anaerolineae > Promineifilales > Promineifilaceae > S016-13. The sequence continues at coordinate 4,644 of WFSA01000198.1, forward strand.
CTTTCACGCTCTAATTCACCTTCCTTAAAGACATTGTTGAGGTGTCTGGAGATAACAGATTGATCGCGCTGGAAAAGTTCGACCATCTGCTTCTGTGTCAGCCATATGGTTTCATCTTGCATCGCAACCTGAATTTGCGTTGCGCCATCTTTTGTTTGATAGAGGATGAGTTGATTTTCTGGGTTAATCATTGTTGGAATACCTTGTGTAGGGATAACTGTTATTCTCAATTTTTAACGGCCGTTAACAACGACTCCATATCTTTTACTTTCTGTTCAGCGGCGGAAAGACCGCGTACATGACCGGAGCGGCTACCCTAACGCAAGAACCCCTGCCACAATCGCCTCCGCGATGTGGGCAACATCAGGCACGATTCCTGCTAAATTAACGGCCGCTTGCTTCAATCCTTCCCCTGTAATTTCCATCATCATTTTATTGGGCTTTTCCCCACCCGTACTTTTGATGAGAGCTTCTGCCATCTGTGCCATTGCGTCAGCTTCCTCCTTCATATCAGGAGGAGTTTCTTGTAATACCCTGTTTAATTGGGCAATGTGACGTTGTAAGGCAGCTTTGTCAGCTTCACTTGCGCCGGGCAAATGGTTAATCGTCTGGTTTACATCTTTGAGCGTCGATTTGATATTGAGATTAGAGCCGTTAAATTCACCTGACATATTATACGTGTCCCCATAATTATTGATAACGATGGGGCGGCTTTCGATATTCATTTTGACTGTGCCAGAGAGTTGTTCCTGCACATCGGTATGCAATCGTGTCATGCCTAACAGCCACTCTTGCTCTTGGTACACTGTGATGATAATGCCAATGCGCCCTGTCGTTTTGGGTGTCAGTTGAAAGTAAAAGACGGGCGAATCCTGTCCTTTACGAAGACGGAAAATATGTTCATCCCGCCCGTGCGTGTCACAATCTGGTGCGCTGATATGGATGCGTAAGGCGGCACTGTTGGCTTCTTTAGGCCATCCTACATACAAATCGCCTGATTTGGTCTGCTCAAGCCCTTCTTCCTGCAATGATGGTGACTCTGTTTGGCGGATGGCGATGGCAAGTTCAAAGGAGCGATCTGGCTGTACTTGGGCGGGGTAGGCGGTATCAAGGCGCATCTCTTGGATGGTAACGGCCGTTGGCGGGGCGGCCTCATCTGAATCACGGAAGATTACCTCTTGGATGATGTCATCGGAGATGATCTCATTGTTGGGCTTGGTGTTGTTCTTCATTCTGACGTGCGGTTCCAGGGCGGCGGGGGTGATAGACGGCCGTGTTTCATACAGATACGCCGCTAACTCTTCCAATTGGTCGGCCTCCGCCATCTGCATGACTAATGAGCGAGCTTTTTCCGGCTTGCTGTCGCCGTACAACGCTTCGTAATCCACATGCAAGAAGCTGCACATTTGGCGCAGTTCGGTGATGTCGTAAAGTTTGTTTATGATGGTGTATATTTGTACAGGGTCTAGGTGCTGCATAAAACTCTCCTGTGTTTTGGGTATGCGGGCGACGCGTTATTGTCAATTCTCCATTCTCAATTCCTAACGGCCGTCAACAACGACTCCACATCTTTCCGAATCAATTCCAATAGACGGGTAACCTCTTTCCGTTCGGCAATAGAGAGGCCGCTTCGTTGTACCCGCGCCAAATGACCGCGCACATAATCTAGACGATCAACGGCCGTCGGCCCCCCCGTCCGTGCAGGAATCACACTGCTACCTTCCACATATCCCTCGTCATGCCGCAGTGCTTCTCTTTGAGAAGATGTATAATCGAATGATTTATCGAACGATTGTTCATCGTTGCTTTCAGTCGAGTCAAGTGTGGAGTTTTGCAAGATAGCTATCGCGCTGGAAACAGTATCATACGGAGATTGTTTGAGGTATTTTGCCAGCCTCCGCATCTCACTAGGGCTGATACCGCCCTCTGTTTGCGCCTGATACAAATCGCGTTGCTGCTCCATCTTTAACCCTTGATAGATGCGTGTTTCCCGCTCGCTTAGGCTGCCATTCCGCACCGCATCTTTGATGATGTCAGGCAGGCGCAGGAGTTGAATAAGCTGATGAATCCGTTGGCGGGAGTACCCCATCCGCTTGCCAACCTTCGCCCATGTGATCGTTTTTGAGTACGGTTTGGCCTCTATTTTGCCTTCGGCAACGGCCGTGTCCAACTCTGCCTGCATCAACTCTTTCAGCCGCATCAACCCCGCCGCCCGATCCACATCATTCAAATCTTCGCGCTGAATGTTCTCCACCATTTGGCGGACAAAGCGGGTGACTTCATCATAATCGCGGCGGCGCACGACGGCGGGGATGGTCGTCAATCCTGCCAATTGAGAAGCCCGCCACCGCCGTTCGCCATGCACGATGAGATATGTATCACGGCCGTCTTGCGTTACTTCAATCGGCTGGATGACCCCGTCTTGGGCGATGCTGTCGGCCAATTCGCGCAGGCTGTCATCTACAAATGTGCGGCGGGGTTGCTCAGAATCGGCACGTATCGCGTCTAATCGAATTGCCCGCAGTTGCATCCCTGACGCTTGTTCGGCATCGTCTGTGGTCGAAAATAGTTCTTCTAATGCGCCTGTATGCGGCCGTGTGGCGGGGGTGAGGTTGATTTTTGCTCGTTTTTTAGCCATCTAACCCCCTTTGTTGGCCGCCAAAATTTCGGCGGCCACGTCACGGTACGCTTGTGCGCCGGGATTGGTCGGCTCGTAGGTGAGGATGCTTTGCCCAACGGCCGCGCTTTCGGCAAAGCGAATCGAGCGGCGCACAATGGGGTTAAAAATGTGAATATCATCCCCATATTGGGCGATGATGGCCGCCTCCACGTCACGGGCAAGGGTGGTGCGGGCATCGGCCATCGTCAGCAAAATCCCTTCGATTTCAAGGTTGGCGTTCAGCTTTTTGCGGCGCACTGTTTCGATGGTGGACATGATCATCAACGCCCCCCGCGCGGCCAGATATTCTGCTTGAATGGGGATGAGAACGCTGTCAGCGACGGTGAGCGCGTTGATGACCAGCAAGCCGAGTGACGGGCTGCAATCGATCAAAATATAATCATACGCATCACGCACATCATCAAGGATCGTTGTCAGCACCTGCTCGCGGCTGAGGGTGTTCATCAACGACAGCTCAATGAGGCTGAGTTCAGGTTGTGAGGGGAGTAGATCGAATCCTTCTTCGCTGGTGTAAATGGCACTTTTTACGTCGCCAGCAAAGCCGTCTACTTCTGCTTTTAAGCTGTCGTAAATGGTGGGGCTGATGTTGTCGGGGTCAAATCCAGCGTGCTGGGTGAGGTTGCCTTGTGGATCAAGGTCGATGACGAGAACGTGCTGATTTTGTTCAACAAGGGCGGCTGCAAGGGTGATAGTGGTCGTGGTTTTGCCCACGCCCCCTTTCTGCATGGCGATGGCTATAATTTTGCTCATAAAATCTCCTATTTTATATGGATGATAGGTACAGGAGAAAAGATAGCATGAAGAAGAACGGCCGTCAAAGAAGTGTCAACCACGGTTGACAGTAGGATCAAAAAGAGACGTTCCAGCGGAACGTCTCTTTTTGATCCTACACAGGTAGAGCCGCCCCGCTGGGGCGGCTCATCAGGTTCATCCATCAAAATCACGCAACTGTTCAAAAAGGGAGATTTCTTCATCACTTAACCCTTTAGGCGTGATAACACGAATCTTCGCATATATACTACCCGATTCCTGCCCTTTTTTGAGACTGGGCATTCCTAAACCGCGCAGACGGATTACTTTACCGCTGTCTGTTCCCGCAGGGATAGTCAATTTGACCGTTTTACCGATGGTCGGCACTTCGATTTTGCCGCCGAGAACGGCCGTATACAAATCAACCTTCACATCTGCGTATAAATCATCCCCGTCCCGCTCGTAGCGCGGGTGATCGCGTACCTCAATGATGATGTATAAGTCGCTTCCGCCGCTTCCCTTTCCTTTGAAACGGAGCTTAGAGCCGGTGGCCGCCCCGCGCGGAATTTTGATGGTGAGTGAACGGCCGTCTTCCCATTCCAACGGACGGGACGCGCCGTTAAACGCCTCTTCCAGCGAAATTTGTATCGTATGTTCCTGCTTACGTGGTGCTTGTTGTCTCGCTTGCCCGCCGCGCATCCCTTGTGCGCCTCCCATCTGTCCAAACAGCATATCAAAGAAGCTGGAATGGCCGCCGCCGCCGCCGCCAAACATGCTCCCCAAATCTTCATAATTGATTTGTTGACCGCGCTGACGGCCGTATTGCCCCCAAAAATCGTTCGGGTTGCCGCCGCCCTGTTGGTACTGTTTCCATTGACTGCCAAATTGGTCGTATTGCGCCCGTTTTTCAGGATCAGACAGCACTTCATGCGCTTCGTTGATTTCTTTGAACTTTTTCTCAGCTGCCTCATCGTCCGGATGCAGGTCAGGATGATATTTGCGGGCTAAATTGCGGTACGCTTTTTTGATCTCTTTCTCATCAGCCGTTTTGCTCACGCCCAAGAGTTGATAATAATCTTGATAATCCATGAATTACGCCTCGTTTACATTAATTTCGATGTATCTTCTCAGTATTCTGGGGAGACTTGACAAATTTTCCTAATGATACTCGTGTAAAATAAAGTGCTGATGAAATTTGTCAAGTCTTGTCCACGATTTATTGAGAAGATACATTTTGATCTATATTGTACCGCTTTCCCTTTGAAATAGAATAAACGAACTGTTAGATTATCCAGATAAAAATCAGGAGTTGCGCTTGAAGAGCAGTAAGGCTAATCCACTCAATAATAATAAGCCGCCGCCGATGAACAGGAAATTGGAAGCACCTGTTCCTTCGTCATTCACGCCATTGTCTAACGGCATGGCTGTTGGGGGAACGGCCGTCGGCTTCATAGCCGCCGGTTCCACGATTATCGTCGCGGTGGGCGCGATGGTGGGGGAGGGAGTGATGGCTGCTTCTGAAACGGCCGTTTCGGCTGAGACTGTGGGAGGCGGTGTTTCCGCTGCTGGGACAACGTCCGTTGCTGGGACAACGTCCGTTGCTGGGACAACGGTGGGTGTTTCTGTGGGGGGAACGGCCGTTGGGCACATTGGATTAGGCGTTGGATCCCATGTAACAGCGGCTGCTGTCGGCGTGGCTCCGTTGAGCAGCGGTGCAGGCACGACGGGTACATGACTGATCTCCCCTTGAACCGTAACCGCTATATTCGCTACCCATGCCGTTTCTGTCTCTGACAAAGGCAGCAACCACCACTCCACATCTTGCGCCCGTCCCACAATCGCCCGCGCCTCATTATAAATTAGATTGCCGACAATGGGATACTCCGTTCCCGGCCCTGAGCGTAAATTAGCTGTCGAAATCGCCCAAACGGTGGGCTGACTGCCGCATGGCTGGGCGGTGACCCCGACAAAAATAGTCGGAACAGGCGTATACGTCGGTGTACGCGTTGGAATTGTGGTCGGCGTTGCCGTATGGGCTGGTGTATTTGTTACTAATGGTTGCGACGGCCCTGCTGTCGGTGGAATCGGCGTGCGTGTAGGGATGGTTTGCGCTACTCGTGCCGCGTTAGGCGATCCTTGCACCGTTTTTGCATTTACGACGATAAATCCAAAAATGAATAAGCTTATGACAGCGAGAGAAAAAGTATGTGAACGGGAACTAAACATGCAAAACCTCCAAAAATGAAATCTATCCTCCCCATGTTTATGGGAGAACTGGCAGACAGGGAGTTGACAAGTCGCAGGTACTGGCAAACGGGTACTTTCTACTTCTATTCGTATCTTCTCAGTATTCTGGGGAGACCTGACAAATTTTTCTAATGATACTCGTGTAAAATAAAGCACTGATGAAATTTGTCAACTCTTGTCCACGATTTGTTGAGAAGATATTTCTACTCTCTGTTTATTAACGATAAGTGACAGTTATTATACTATCTTTATTTAACAATAGGTCAAATTGTAAAGTGTTATTTTTCTGTTGGCTGGGAGCGATATTGGATTGTAAGAAGGTTGCATTGTCAGGTAATTGTACATTGATTCGCATTATTTCTGTCCGTAATCCAGCTTGTTTATATAGGCTAAGTTGGTATTGATGGGTGTTGCCGTTGGTTGTGATAACGGCCGTTGGTAAATCATAGCTTAACTGATTTTCAACCGTCTCCCCGCGCGGCACAATCAGCAAATTGGAGAACGTGTTGAACCCGTCTTGCTCAATAAATGCACTTGCTTTACTGTTCCATTCCTCTCCACTCAGCAGTGTTTCCGCTGATACCATTTGGCGGCTGGAATCGATGAGTTCAGCCTTTGCGGGTGCGTAGACACGCAGATAGGTTAAATAACAATCGTCAGCGATGGCGAGATAGCTTTTTAGATGATATTTGTAAAAATATTCACCTTGCTCACAGATGGTTGTTTCGGCCGTGCCATTATGTATGTAGGTAACGGTTAATATGGCTGTTGGCTTGCTTGCATCACGTAAATCAATATCGTATGCTGTCTGCCGTTCAATTAGTAAATTCGTTTTATTGTAACCGACACTGGTTTCTACTACCATGAGCGCGTCTTGAGACGGCGGCGACAGATGACCATCCCATCCTAGCGCGGAAAGCGCGGCGGCGGCGGTCGGATCGCTCATGTAGATTTGCAGATGTTTTTCATCAGCGGCCGTTTGCATACTGAACGCTAAGGTAATTGGATTGATCGCCCCGAACTCGTTGAACAATTTATCTTGAATAGCGGCGGCAAAGTAGCCCAAGAACCCTTTACGGGTGTCGCCAAATTCGCCCCATTTATCGCTCGCTCCTGTCGCCCACGCGTCGCGTAGCACCTCTTCGATATTGTCAGCATTGATGACTTCGGTGGAGTTGGGCAACGGAATATCGCCTACTGACTCGACTAAAAGATGCAAAAATTGCTGATCAACGGCAATTACTCCGTCCAGCGGCGGCGCATCTTGTCCGTAGCTGTACAGTTCCATCAACTTTTGGGCGGAGGTGGGGAAATCAGGCCAGAAATTGCCGTCACGGAATAGAAAAAGCTCCAATCCCATGAACTGTTCTAACGGGGCGGGGGGGGCATCGTATGGCTTGTTTTCCCAATCATCCACGTCATACGCATCGTTGAATTGGAGGTCGGTCAAACGGCCGTTTTCCATCGTCAACACCCCTGCACCAGAGATAAAGCCGCCCGTTGGCCGCAATTCATCCTCATTTTGGGCGATGATGAGGTATCGTTGTGTGCCATCCATCCCGACAAGGGCGGGGGCGGCTTGCAGCAGGGTGAACCCTTCGGCGGCGGTGGGCAGAAGAGGATCAGTTTTCTCAAATAGCGTTCGCAGACGGTACGGCAGGGCGGACGGGTCGCCGACAGCTTCGCGGGCGGCGGTGACCTGTTCAAATGAGAGTGCCGCTTGGGCGATGTCTGCTTGGTTATCGGTCACAGACTGCATCAGTTCGGGCAAGAGCGCGTCCATCGCCCCCTCATTTGTTTGCAATAGGATGAGGGCGGGTTTGAGGCCGCGTATCGCGTAAGCGGCCGTTTCCGTTCCTGCTTCAGCCATATCCAACAAATCAGGAGCGGCGGCAGCCAAGTTGCCGACCTTTGGTAGCCAGCCCAAATGGGGGGCGATGGCGAGCAGGGGGGCGGCCTCTTTTTGGATAAGTTGAATGTCGTGGCGGCTGTCGAGAATGAGCGTTTCGACGGTATGGGGATCAACGGCCGTTACGCCTTCTTCCACCATCATTTCCACATCCGCCTGTCGTGCCAATAAACGGTCGGCCGCTTTGTATATGCGCCACCCCTTGATCCCTAATGCGACGAGCAAAAGGAGAAGGGCGATGAGGATGAGCGTTTTTGGTTTTGTCATAATTGAATCTCACGGCACGATACTGTTTTGATCTGCGGCAAAAACAAACGGCCGTCGTTCCCCATTCATCCGTTCAAATTGTTCTAAATTATCCTCATCTACAGCCAAAATATCAGGATAGAGTCGTTTTAAACGCGCTCTATACCATGTAAACGCAAATAAATCACTATCTATTAACAATAGATCGGGTCGCATTCCTTCCGCTTGCTGATAATACCATAGGTCAAAAATGGTTAAATCGCCTTGTGTGAACAGGATGGCATCTGTGGGGACAGATTGTAAAAGCTGCTCTGCTTGTGGGCGCGATGATGGCGCATGATGCAAAGACAGTGCGTTAAAGTTTAGCAGAAACAGGAAAATTGGCACAGGCCATAACGGCTTGAGCGACGGTAGGGCGGCGGCCAATAGCAAGACAGCGGGCAGGGTGAGTACAATTGCATCCGTCGTGCGGTAGAGGAGGGCGTAGAGGATGTATAAAACGGCCGTTCCCAATAAAACAAACGGGCGCACTGAGCGGTCACGCTTCCAAATGATGAGCAGAGCGAGCGGGAGCAACAAGAACAGTCCATCGCGTAGCCATGAATATATACGGGGCAAAACGGCCGTCAACGACAGCGCAAACGCATTTGGATGATACAACTTGCCGCTGATCAGCCATACCCAGCCGCAAAAAGTGGACGGATCGCCCCAGACGATGGGACTGTTTCCTCGTGCAAACAGAGGCAGCAGCAAAAATGGGCTTAATCCTGCCAGCAGCCCGCCGATAAATGGTTTCCATCCCGATTTCCGTGTGCTGAACAGTGCTAATGGCAATAAAAACAAGGATGTCAGATGAGTGGTGATGCTTAATCCGAGAAAAAGAGCGACAAGCCATCCTTTTTTTTTATGAATTGCCCACAAAAAAAGGGCGACCATCAGCAGGTTCAAGCCATACACTTCGGTGATGATCGCTTGGCTCCAGACGGGGGCGGTGAAGGCGAAAATGAGGGCGGGGAGAACGGCCGTCCAACCCGCTTTTGGCTTTCTGTCAAGATGGATGGCGGTGAGCAGGGCAGCGGCGGCGGCGGTGGTGATGGCTGAGAAAATGTGGAAACGAATGGCAACGGAGCCATACGGCAAAAAGCTGAACAGCTTGCCCAACAGTACATACGTCGGGTAGCCTGGCGGATGGGGAACGCCCAGCGTCACCGCCGCCGTGATCAGTTCGCCGCCGTCAGCTCCGTAATGCGCCCGTGTTAATTCGGGCGACATGGTGGCAATGTATATTAAAAGGGGGGTGAAGAATGCTGCTAATGGTAGAACGAGGTGCTTTTTCATGGTAGACGGGGCAGGCGGTGCTATTATCTCCTCGCGTTTACCTGACTTTTTCCCATGTGACGGATTGCCCTCTCTGAATAAAGCGAAAAAATCCAGCGATAATAGCCGCGTTGGTAAAGAAGAAAAAGAAAGCAGCGTGCAATAAGCCTCCTGTTTTTCCCTGTCGTACACGTAGCCATCCAGCTAGGCTTAACAGATAGACAAATAGTTGCACGGCAAATAGGGCGGCATAAAATGGGGAAGTGATCAAGAATCCATTAAGGACGAGTATAACAGGCAATAAAAATGGTGTGATCCAGCGCAATACTTTGTGCGAAAAATATTGCCAAGCTGTTTTGTGGATATATGGATTTAATAGCGCAGGCATACGGAATAAGGTTTGGAAACAGCCTGCTGCTATACGTGTGCGTCGTTGCCAATCTCCATGCAAATTGAGCAAATCATCTTCATATGCGATGGCATCTGGCTCATAAATGACACGATACCCGTTAACAATGACATTCATTGTCATTACAAAATCTTCAATAATGGAATCTTCAGGGGCGGGGCGGAAAATAGTGCGACGAATGGCAAATAATTCCCCAGCCGCACCCATGACGGATCCGACTGCACTGTCTAGCTGTTTGAGCTTAGACTCATAACGCCAATATACACCTTCACCATTGCCCTGTACTTGTTTACGGCCACTGACACAACCAATATTAGTATCAGCAAAATTGCGTACGATGGCTTGAATGCTGCCAGTATTTAGTATGGCATTGGCATCGGTGTAGATGATGATTTCGCTGTCTAATTTTGATGTAATCCAGTTGATGGCAGTTGCCTTGCCCTGCCGCTTGGGGCGATTGTGGATATGGATGCGACTTGCAGGGAATTGTGCGGCGCATTGTGTGGCAACGGCGACTGTTTTATCGGTAGAGCCGCTAGAAATGACAGCGATTTCAATTCTGTCTTGCGGGTATTGCAATGTGACACTGTTTTCCAGTTTATCGGCGATATACGCCTCTTCGTTATAGGCGGGGATGACGAGCGTGACTGTTGGTGTGATGGCCGCCCGTTCCCATGTTTTTGGGCGATAATGTGCCAGCAATATAAGTAGTAACGGGTAGCCAATGTAGGTGTATAAAAAGGTGGTGATGATGAGCCAGAATAGAATGGGTATCATAATTTGATTTTTGGCGGTGCAGAAAGGGAAATATTCAGCCGCCATGCGAGTAGAACCCCAATGAAAGTTGGCAAAATAACGGTGATGAAGTGTTGTAAAATAGCAAAGGAAACAGCTACTGTACCATCAATGTTAAATAGTAGAAGAAATTGTATAGCAATATAATGGTATACGCCGAATCGACCTGGTGTAGAGGGGATAGATGCACCAGCCAGCAGTACAATAAGCAGCAACATCGTCATGCTCCATGTTGGTTTAATGCCGATGGCGATGAGTAGGAGGTAGTTGACGGTGTTGTAAAGAATCCAAAGTAAAACAGAACTGCTAATGGAGGCGGCCAATCGATCTGGTTGGGAGATGCTGTCCATGCTTCGTAAAAAGGGGATACCAAGTGTAAATATTCGCTTCCATCGTGACCAGCGTGTGGCGGCGTATTGTAAACGGCCGATAAACCAGTTGCGGAACAGAATAACGAAGATGATGACCGATAAGGTGGCGGCTGTGGTCAGTAATAGTGTCTCACCTGAATTGCGCCACCATGTGGGTACGCTGAATTTGAACAAAAGAATCATTCCCATGCTGCCCATCATGAGCAGATCAAGCGCAAATTGTACCGATTGGGTTCCTAGTACAAAGACGGCCGTGTAGCCGTTTACTAGTGTGGCACGAAGCAAATCCCCCAATCGCATGGGGAAAATAATGTTGACCGTCTGTCCAATAAGCATGGCGGCTGTCAGTTGACCGATCGCGGGTGGGTTTTTGCGCGGGAAGGCGAGCTGCCATCGGCCGGCACGTAAAGGAATTGTGAGTAGGTTGATGAAAACGGCAGTAAATATCAATGGGTAATTTGCACTTACCAGTGCTTGTATGGCGATGCGCCAATCTATTTTAAAGAGCAGCCAGAGCAGTGCCGCTATGGTGAGGAGTATCCCCAACCATACTTGCCATGATTTAGATAGAGATAATTGGGTTTGTTTGTTTTGTATTTGTTTTTCAACTGCGTTTTCATGCCAGACGATCTCGCGGGCAATTACTGATTGTCTTTCATTGTCATTTATTTCATTGTTTGTTTGTGCCATAGTATTTGTCTGACTTGCTATAAGAACGGTTAGCGTATGAGATGGGGAGATCAAATCATACCTAAGGGAAAACTCGTAAATAACTGTGGCCAAGGTGACAGGCACTTGCCAAGTGCCTGTCACCTGAAAGTCCAAAGTTAAAAACGAACCTTCCCTAAGGGAAGGTTTGTTTGTGACTTGACAAGATTGACTTACTCTCGCAAAAGCGAATTGATTTGAAAATTAGAAAGCCGTTTATAACTCTTTGTAGATTTTTGATCCCATAATTGTATCTTCTCAATAAATCGTGGACAAGACTTGACAAACTTCAGCAGCACTTTATTTTACACGAGTACCATTAGGAAAATTTGTCAAGTCTCCTCAGAATACTGAGAAGATACCCATAATTACTAAAAAATTTGCAGTGAAAACGGCCGTTTTCCCCATTTGAATGATGAATTGAATAGATGTTCGTCATTTTTTGCGCGTAAATAAGAGTGCCGAGCCGATTACACCAGCGATAAAAACAAGTAATGTGATGAGAAATCCGCCCCAGAGAGTGACCATATTGTTGTCTGGACTTTCGTTTACGTTATTGCTGTCGGCGCGAACATTCTCATCGCCGATTACATTGCTGCTTTCATCGTTGCCCTGATTTTGTTTTGTACTTTCGTTGGAGGGCGGGTATGGGGTTGGTGTTCTATTAATCGCTATGACCTCATTATTGGCTGGGTACTCTTGAAGATTAACGGCCGTCTCTTCTGTCTCTATAATAGGCACGGCCGTTTCACTTGGATAACCACTGCCATCAATTTGTTCAGGGTAAGCGGCAAGCGTCGGGGCGGGGGTGCCAGATTGAGCAAAAACATGCGGCCTGTTTTGTGTGAGCGGGATAGAGAAAACCGCGATCAATATAAAAATGATGAGGAGAACGGCCGTACCCGCCCCGATTATAATTTTGTCACGAAAAAAATTCCCAGTATTCATATAATTATTCATTTTTCAACTGAAAGATATTGATGATATTGAAAATGATGAAAACGATCCAAACGGCCGTTTCCCACCATCGCACGCTAGAGCCAGCAAGCCCCAGCCCGATCAAAATGAAAGAAAGATACATAATACGGAGAAACGGAGGGCGGTCAAGTTGCTCTTTCACCTTTATCCCCATCTCCCCCGCCAGCCAATAATGATAGCTGAATCCAGCCAGCAACAAAGCCGCCCCAAAAATCCATAGTACCGCCACAAGAACCTTATACCAATCAATCATGCAAAGAGTATAGCAGATGCCCCCATTCGCTCAAATTTGGTATCATTTGGAGATAGAGTGTAGAGATAGAGATAGAGATAGGGTGATCCCATTGACAATTTAAGGAGCGATATGGCGAAACAGCGAAAAAAATATGTATGTAACTCTTGCGGGCGGGTGACTCCTGCCTACATGGGCAAATGTCCCAAATGCGGTGAATTTGGATCGATGAAAGAGGTGGTTGAGGTGGCAGAAACGGCCGTTTCCCCCAAAAACTCTCGCGCCGTTCGCGCCCATACCGCCAGTAAACCCCAGCGTCTCGCCGAAATAACATCCGACGGTTTTGAGCGGATGCAGATACCGCTCACCGAAATGTCGCGCGTACTGGGTGGCGGCATTGTACCCGGTTCGCTCATCCTTCTCGGCGGCGATCCCGGCATTGGCAAATCAACCCTGTTGCTTGATGTAGCCGCAATGGTTGCCAACATACACGGCACAGTCCTATACGTTTCAGGCGAAGAGAGTGCCAATCAAATTAAATTGCGGGCAGATCGGCTCAAGGTGAAAGCAAATGACCTATTTCTCGTGACTGAAACGAATATGAACGCCATCACCGCCCATATCGCCAAAGTGAAGCCCGTGATGACGATTGTAGACAGCATCCAGACGACATATGTGGAGGATAAATCCTCATCTCCGGGCAGTGTCAGCCAAGTGCGTGAATGTGCGGGGCGTTTTCAGGAGATCGCCAAAACGACGGGCGTAACCATCTTTTTGGTCGGGCATGTGACCAAAGATGGGGCGATTGCCGGCCCTCGTGTATTGGAGCATATCGTGGACACGGTGCTGCATTTGGAAGGGGATCAATTCCATCGGTATCGGCTGTTGCGCGGGGTAAAAAATCGATTTGGAGCCACAAGTGAGGTGGGGGTATTTGAGATGGTGGAGACGGGAATGGTGGAAGTGCCGAACCCGTCGGAGGCATTTTTGGCGGAACGGCAGGCGAATGCGCCCGGCTCGGCGATTGCGGTGACGATGGAGGGAACACGGCCGTTACTCGTCGAAATCCAAGCCCTCGCCAGCGCGACGACCTTCCCCAATCCCCGCCGCACGGCCAATGGGATTGATTATAATCGGCTGTTGCTATTGACGGCCGTTCTCTCCCGCCGTGTCAACATCAAATTGCATGAGAAAGATGTGTTTATCAATGTCATCGGCGGCTTGCAAGTGGACGAACCCGCCGCCGATTTAGCCGTCGCTGTCGCCATCGCCAGCAGCGTCTACGACCGTCCTGTCCACGCTGATATGGCGTTTGTCGGCGAGATTGGCCTGAGCGGCGAGTTACGCGCCGTCAGTCAGTTGGAAGCACGCTTTAAAGAAGCGGCCAAACTCGGTTTCAAACGATGCGTCGCCCCCAAATCAGCTCTCAAACAGATGGCAAAACCACCAAAAGGGCTGGAAATCATCGGATGCCGCTCGCTGGCTGAGGTGATTCACAAAGCGTTGGTGAAGAGTACAACGCATTAGGGAAGGAACACATGGGGTTATGTGTAAAAACTTTCCGCAGATTTTGCAGATTGACGCAGATTTTTTGATCTGTTTTTAATCTGCGCTAATCTGCGAATCACTCCTTTCTCCGATCCGTTGTCATCCCCCTGTAAATGCTTGAATCCCCGTTTGCGCCCGCCCCAAAATGAGCGCATGAATATCATGCGTACCTTCATACGTATTGACCGCCTCTAAGTTCAGCACATGCCGAATGACGTGGAACTCGTCAGAAATGCCGTTGCCGCCGTGCATATCGCGTGCGGTGCGGGCGATCTTGAGCGATTTGCCGCATGAGTTACGCTTTATCAGCGAAATCATTTCGTGTGTCGCCCGCCCTTCATCCAGCAAACGGCCGACGCGCAAAACGCCTTGTAATGCCAGCGTAATTTCTGTCATCATGTCAGCTAATTTGAGTTGGATGAGTTGATTGGCGGCTAACGGCCGTCCAAACTGCTCTCGATCCATCGTGTATCTGTGCGCCGCGTGCCAGCAAAACTCCGCCGCTCCCAATGCCCCCCACGCGATGCCGAAACGCGCCTTGTTCAAACAGCCGAACGGCCCGCGCAATCCTTTCACATGGGGCAGCAAGCCATCATCAGGCACGAACACCTCGTCCATCACAATTTCGCCTGTGATGCTGGCGCGAAGGGAAAATTTGCCCTCTATTTTGGGTGCGCTTAACCCTTTCATCCCTTTTTCTAGGATGAAACCGCGAATATCGCCCTCTTTTGCCCCCGCGTCGTTTTCCCCTTCACCATACGCTTTTGCCCAGATGACGAATACGTCAGCGATGGGGGAGTTGGTGATCCACATCTTGTTGCCATGCAAAATCCAGCCGTCGGCCGTTTTAGTGGCGCGGGTTTCCATGCCGCCGGGATCGCTGCCATGGTTTGGCTCTGTCAGTCCAAAACAGCCGACAAATGCGCCGCTTGCCAAGCGGGGCAGGTATTTTTGCCGTTGCTCCTCTGTGCCGTAGGCGTAGATGGGATACATCACCAGCGAGCTTTGCACGCTCATTGTGCTGCGATAGCCGCTGTCTACCCGTTCCACTTCCCGCGCTATCAGCCCGTAGCAGACGGAGCTTAGGCCGGCCGCGCCATATTCTTCGGGAATAGTGGGGCCGAGCAGTCCCATCTCGCCCATTTCGGTAAAGATGGCGCGGTCAAATGTTTCGTGTCGATGTGCTTGCAGGATGCGGGGCATGAGTTTGCCTTGACAATACTCACGCGCTGCGTCGCGCACCATGCGCTCTTCTTCGTTTAGTTGGTCATTAAGTCGAAATGGATCTGTCCATTGGAATTTTGCTTTTGGCATGTTGATTTCCTTTTTTGGTGTGGTTCAAATAGAGATAAAGATTTTTCATGAATGGCCTGTATTCTGTATCTTCTCAAAATTTCGGGGAGACTTGACAGGTTTTCTATAATACTCTCGTGTAAAACGCGAGACTCTTATGAAACCTGTCAAGTCTTTGCCCCAATTTATTGAGATGTTACGAAGATACGTTGTAATCACCCCGAAATACTGAAAAGATACCGCGTTTATCCGTTAAATCTGCGTGCAAAGTCATCGTTATACTTTTGGGGCGGCTACTTTATGCGATAGATAAAAATTGCGCCTGCGACTCCGCCGCCGAGCAATACGGCAAGAAAATGGAGCATATACCCTTCCACAGGCAAAACGGCCGTTCCCGGCAGATCAAACATCGAATAGATATAAAGTATCAACGCCCCTAGCGACACCCATAACACTGCTTCTACCCGTCGGCGCACATTCCATCGTTGCCAGCGAGAGACGGCCGTTATTCCCCCCGTCACAGTTCCTAATCCCACAAAGAGCATTCCCAAATTTTGCAATTGAGACAGCACGATCAAAATCCCCTGCTCTTGGGCGGGTGGCTC
>WFSA01000199.1 GCA_015486215.1 Anaerolineae bacterium
ACGGCCGTAACCAACACCTCCACCGTCACCCCGCTCATATCCAACTTGCTCTCCACCTTTGGCGGCGGAGCCAGACGGAGGTAAGTGCGCTGCACGGCCGTTTCCCTCCCACGCAGCCACGCCGCCCCTTTTTTGAACCGTTTATACGCCTTCAACTGTCGAATCAACGCCTCAGCTGGGTCTTCCTCTAGCTCATCATCCACATAGCTCACCGGCGTTTGCGGCAAAATGGCGCGGCTCTTGATCTGCACTAAACGGGCAGCGATGAGTAAAAAATCCATCAACTGCTCAATGCGTTTTTCACGTTTAAGCCGCTCCACCTGCTCCAGATATTGCGCCGTCACCTGCGACAACGAAATGGCAGTGATGTCTAACTCCTGCCGCTCAATCAGATGAAGCAACAAATCAAGGGGGCCGTTGAAGGCGGGAACGTCAATTTTTGGCATAATATTGAGATAGAGATAAAGATAGAGAAATACGCCTCTCTGTCTCTATCTCTCCCCTCTAGCTTTTCGGGCGATACGCCATCTTCATGTACAGATCGCCCTGTTCGAGTTCGGACAGCATTTGAGTGAGCCGTTTTTCTTTGGTTAACGGCCGTTTTGCACGACCAATCCAGCCCATATAATCATTTTGCTGGTACGGCGGACGGGCGCGATATGCGTCCATCAACCCCCGTGCCAACAGCGCGTCGCGCGCGTCATCAGGCATCTCGTTCCACACCCGTTTCAGGCGCGATGATGATGGTTCGTTCATTTTTTCTCTCCAAATTGCGGCGAATAAATTCGCCGTTTCAACCGTCATTCTTAAAACACAACAAAAGCAATCACAATCAACACCACAATAACCAAGCCAACGGCCGCTAACAGTATTATTTTCTGCTCTTCCGCCTTCTTTTTCGCTTCACGACGGGCATTGTCCGCTTGGCGTTTCTCTTCTTTCTTCACCATCCGCGCCATTCGCTTTTGCGAAGCGGCTTCCGATTCGCGGTTGATTTTGTCGATGAGTTCGGTTTTTAACGGCCGTTCTCCCCCCACCTTCAACCCTGAAAAAATATCCAACGGGGAGCCGCACTTCTGGCACACCACATCGCCCGCCCAATTGCTGGTCGCACACTCATCACAAGTGCGGTAGAGGGGATGGGAACAGTTAGCACAAACGGCCGTTTTTTTCGCATGATACGTCCCGCAATCAGGGCATAACCGCCCCTTTAACACATAATCTTTGTGACAACCCGCACAAGTGGCAACGCCCCCATGCCCATCCATCACCTCAATATCCTGCCCACAATTGGGACAGGGAATACGACTCAAAATTTCATCCATGATTATTAAAGTAGCGAGTTTGCGAGTAACGAGCCTGCGAGTAGCAGGCTACCCACCACTCGCAAACTCGCTACTCGCTACTCCCTCGGTCGCATAACACAATACACAAAACCATTCATCTGCACCAACTCTTGCGTTTCGTACTGTTGGCCGATGCTGTTGAGCGTTTCTGGCGGGTAAAATTGCGCCCGCAGGACAACGGTATCAAATTCCTGATTGTCCAACATCGCCAGCATCTCCGTCAAATCCACTTCGCCATTATTGTACAAGTTTAGCAGTTGCGTCGGGTTGGTCACAATCTCACGCCCGATGTAGAAGTTGAAGCCTGCATCTTCGGCGAATGCGGGTGTGTCCCCTTCGGCGACGAAAGCGGCGATTTTCTTGCCCGCCGCCGCATCGGCCGCGTTTGGCGGGCGGCCGAGAAGCGAAACCCCTGCCGAATCCACATACGGAATCCGCTCTGGGTCGCGCGGCGCAGAGCAGGACGTTTGCGGCGCGATATACACTTCGGTCGGTTTGCCCAATGCGCGGGCGATGGCAGCGAGCGCGGGCGTATGGGTGGGCATATGGAACATCTTGTTTGCCTGCACCAAAAACAAAAGGGGGATGAGGATGAGAACGGCCGTTTCCCACCAAAAACCGCGCCGCTCATCCTTCGCCCAATTCAGCAAACGACTGAACGCCAACCCTGTCAAAATGCAGCTCGCCGCAATCGCCGTCGCAAAATAAGATTCACCCGCCCCCCATTTGCCCGCCGTCGCACTATTCACCAGCGCGATGACAAACCAAACGGAGTAGAGCGAGAGCCGTTCAAAATACAGTTGATAGATGGCGTAGAGAACGGCCGTTACCGCCAAAACCGTATGCAGCATAAACCATTGCTTATACAGCCCCTCCGCCTGTCCGGGCACAAATGGATTGATATTGGCGATGACCGTATTCAACATCCAATACCCATCCGTCGCCCAATCCATCCACAAAAAGAGCAAACCCGTCACCAGCGCAAACGGGATCGCCCACAGCACCGCCCGTTTCGGTTGACGGATAAAAAAGAAGCTAAAGATGGCAGCCACCGTCGCATACGCCAACTGTTTGGTATAGCCCGCCAGCAAGAGCAGCGCCATCACCCCCGCCAGCAAACCGTTGCGCTTTTTGCCGTCCGCCTCCTCGCGCTCGATCAACACCGTCATAAACACAACAGCGACCGTCTCAAACATCACCATAAACAGATGTTGACGGAACAGTGCGCCGACGTGATACACATAATTTGAGGCCAAAAACGCCAATCCCGCCAACGCCGACAACCAATACCGTTTGCCCTCCCGCTGCACCGCATACCCAATCGCGGCGGCGGTGATGAGCGTGCCGACATAGGAGACCAATCGCCCTGTCCAATAATGCGCCCCAAAAAGCCAGACCAACGGCATAATCGCCAAATGGAAGACAGGCGGGTAGTTGGAAGAGTAAAACGGGTATATGTCATTATTCCGATACGGCCACTCTCCCTGACTGAACAGGACTGTATCCATCAACTCAAACCCTTCCCCCTGATCGTAATCGAAGGGGAATTTGAACAGTTCAAAAGCATAAATGGCGTAGATGATGAAGTACCCCACAAATGCGATCAGGGCAAGAATGATGAGCAAACGGGGGATGAGGCGGATGCGTTTTTGCATTGTTGCACTCATGCGGCTCTATCTCCCAAAGGGACGAGCGTCAACCCAAACAAGATCGCCCCCGCTGACACAATCATCCCCTTTTTTTGCGCGGGGCCGATACCGTTATATTGCCCCGCCCCCACCATATCCATGCCAAACATGCCAACAATCGCCAGCACGCCCACACCGATAAATAAAAATCCTACTTGTCGTTTACTCATATGTTTAATTAATAAAGTGACTGTCACCGGGCGAACAGACTTGGTTTACCCAAAATTCTGCGCCCCGTGACTGTCACTTATGGGACTATGTTATGTTGGGCGATTCAGCGAATCGCCCAACTACCCTTCGTAACTAATCCTGAAAATGATACCGGTGAAGAAATCGGCAATGTACAACGCTCCGTCCGGCCCTGTCGTGATGTCCAGCGGCGAACTGAATCCGGTGGCGAAGGTGGAGTAGCTCTCTGCGCCGGGCGGGATGAGCAGGACGCGCTCCGCTTCGGGGAAAGCTGACCATAGCACGGTAAACATGCTATTGTAATAGCCGGGAAATTCATCTTCCAAATAGGTGACGATGCCGCCAGGGACGGTGTGTGGATAAAACTCTAATACGGGCGGAATAATTTCGATCCCTTCGG
This sequence comes from Anaerolineae bacterium, assembly GCA_015486215.1. Lineage (GTDB taxonomy): Bacteria > Chloroflexota > Anaerolineae > Promineifilales > Promineifilaceae > S016-13. Next base: position 3,624 of record WFSA01000199.1, read on the forward strand.
GGATGCCAAAACAGGTGGGACATTCGTAATAGGGATAGCCGTGTTCTCCGCCCGGCACGATGGCGTGCAACGCTTCGTTGACATCTTCTTTGATGGATTGATCGCCGTCACGGCCGTTATCGGTCGCATACAGCTGCCCATCTGCGCTCCATGTAATGTCATACGGATTGCGCGTGCCGCGAGCATACACCTCTACCTCGCTGCCATCGGGACTAAAGCGCAAAATCGCCGCTTCATACGGCTCCAAAACATCTTGGCTGTTCGTGCCATCCAGCACCTCGCCATGATCGGCACGACCGCCCACGCCCACATAGCCGTATCCATCCGGCCCAAAAGCGATGCCGTTGGCGGCGTGCATACCGATGTAACAGCAGGGCAAATCGGTAATAATGGGAACGATTTTCCCATTCTCAATATAAGCAATCTGCGATTCGCCATCTACATTTGTATCTTTAACGCGGCTGGCAACGTAGAGCCGATTTGTTCCCGGCTGGAAGGCGATCCCCGTCGGCACGGTGAACCCTTCGGCAAAAAGAGTGACTTCGCCTTCGGGATTGATGGTATAAATTGAGCCTTCGCGTACGGCCACATAGAGCAAGCCATCGGGGCCGAAGGTGAGTGTTGTCGGTTGAAACGGCCGTTCCACATTCTCTTCATTCTTCATCCACGCAAAATATTCGCCCTTAAACCCCTCTGGCACGCGCAAACGCGCTTCCCATGCGGCAATATCATCATTGCAGGGAAAACGGTCACTGCACGCGCTTTCCATATAGAGCGGCTGCTCGATCCCCTCAATGGTGATAATTTCTGATGTCGGCGTGGGGGCGGGGGTGTTGGTGGGAACGGCCGTTGCCCCTTCTTCTACCATCGTGGGGATGGGCGTAAGCGTGGCTGGCGGTTGCTGCACGACATACGCCGTCGGTTTCGGCGTGCGCGTCGGGCGCAGCGTTGCCGTTGGCGGGACGGGTGTCGGCGCATCGGCAGCTTCTTCGCTATGGCAAGCGACTGATACAAAAAGCGCAATGAGTAAAACAAGATAACGCAAAGGAAACTTCATATAATACATACTCCAATTTATTTTTCATTTCAACATTCAAATAGGTCGGCAAGGATTATACCAAGCAGAAAACAATGAACAATGCCAGAACAGGCGTGTCCAATTCCCATTAACCAACAATTCCAATTCTAAACTTCGTTTGCTTTACACACGAGTAGAATCTCATATTTTGGCATGGTTCAAAATTGGGCAAATCATCTTTACAATTTATGTTGTGTTGGGCGATTCAGCGAATCGCCCCTACAAGAGGGAATCGTAGGGGCGACCCGCTGGG
>WFSA01000200.1 GCA_015486215.1 Anaerolineae bacterium
AACTATGGGTATTGTATCGGGAATCGGAATTCCCGATACCTGCATGTCAGGGGTTGCGGGAATTCCGATTCCCGCAACAGGCAGTTCGGAAACCATTGTGAAACTATGGGTATTGTATCGGGAATCGGAATTCCCGATACCTGCATATCAGGGGTTGCGGGAATTCCGATTCCCGATACAGGCGGCGTATATCATCTAAGAACTTAGGCCAAGTTATACTAGACCCATTTACAGCACATTGGTTGGTAAAAAAATGACCGTAGATATTTCTCTTGAAAAATTAAGTGAATACAAAGAAGGCGCACGCCGCCGTAAACTTGCACGCCAATCTAAATTAGATGAGCAATTTCAACTCGCATGGGCAATTGCCCGACAAGGTGCAACCCTTCTTAAAAATGAGTTTGGCGGCCAAAAAGTTGTCGCTTTTGGCTCGCTAATCAATAGATCGCGTTTCCATGAGCGTTCCGATATCGATCTCGCCACCTGGGGGATTGCTGAAAAAGATTATCTACGCGCATTAGGACGATTACTAGATTTAACAACAGAATTTTCTATCGATCTTGTTCGCGTTGAAGAAGCTCATACCTATTTATACAAAACGATAGCTACAGAGGGTATTTTATTATGAGCAATGAATATAAAGCCTTAACGGGGCGGCTTGAACAAGTACTGCTTGATCTCGAACGGGTCGTAACACGCACAGAAAAACAAATGCAGCAAGCGTTGACAACAAACGATGACGCTTATCTTGATGCAACTGCATTAAATTTGCATGGATTTTATGCAGGCATTGAACACGCACTTGAAGATATAGCGCAAACAATGTCGGAAACATTACCATTAGGGGCGCATTGGCATCAAAATTTATTATTGCAAATGTCATCCCAAATTGCAGGCGTGCGACCACGAGTAATCACGACCCAAACACGATACTGTTTGGACGAGTACCGTCAATTCCGCCATATTGTACGAAATGTGTATACATTTAACTTTCGTTCACCATCTATTCAAGGGCTGGTTACAGGTATCCGCGCCTGTCTGAATGCTGTAATAGATGATTTTCAACAATTCACCCAATTTCTAACACAACTAACTGAGTAGGAGCGGCTTACAAATCGCCCTCGCCATACTCATTGAAATCTATTTTGCACACTTTGACTACATTTGAAAGAGACATCTTCACGCAACGGCAGGAACAACAGTGGGAGGATGCAAAACGGCCGTTAACCCTCCTCTACGCCGACCACCCCAATTTCACCCAATGGCTCGACAAATTCCGCCAGATCACCGCCCGCGCCTACGCCAATCGCCCCGCCGATTTACACCTGCTTGATTTGCAACGGCTCAACCAGCCCGACTGGTTCCAGCAATCCAAGATGATCGGCTACGTCGCTTACGCCGACCGTTTTGCCGGCAATTTGAACGGCGTAGCTGACAAAATCCCTTATCTCAACGAATTGGGCGTGAACTATTTACACCTCATGCCCCTGCTCCATCCCCGCGACGGGCAAAACGATGGCGGCTACGCCGTCATGGATTATCGGCAAATTCGCCCCGATTTAGGCACGATGGCCGATCTGTCTACTTTGGCGGCGCAACTACGCCAAAACGACATCAGCCTGTGCATTGATTTAGTCTGCAACCATACCGCCAAAGAACATGCGTGGGCAAAAAAAGCGTTGGCTGGCAACCGCGACTATCAAAATTATTACCACATCTTCCCCGACCGCACCTTGCCCGATCAATATGAGCAGACTGTGCGCGAAATTTTCCCCGACTTCAAAGCGGGCAGTTTCACCTATTATGAAGAGATAGATAAATGGGTCTGGACAACATTCAACGAATTCCAGTGGGATTTGAACTATGCCAACCCGGCCGTTTTCGCCGAAATGTTGGAAATTATGCTCTATCTTGCCAATCAGGGGGTGGAAGTTTTGCGGCTGGACGCAGTGGCGTTCATGTGGAAGCGGATGGGGACGGATTGCGAAAATCAGCCAGAAGCGCACGCCATTTTGCAGGCATTTCGCGCCCTGAGCCGCATCGTCGCCCCCGCGTTACTGCTGAAAGCGGAAGCCATCGTCCCCCCGCCGCAGCTTGTGCCGTATTTAGGGCAAGGGCGGGCGACGGGCAAAGAGTGCGAAGTGGCGTATCACAATCTCTTTATGGTGATGTTGTGGAGTAGTTTGGCGGAGCGCAAGACGGCCTTAATGACCCACGCGCTGCAACAGATGCCCGCCATCCCGTCTGGCACGTCGTGGCTGACGTATGCCCGTTGCCATGATGACATCGGCTGGGCGGTGACAGAGGAGGACGCGGCGGCGGTGGGGCTGAACGGCTTTTTACACCGCCGTTTTTTGAGCGAATTTTACGACGGCCGTTTTCCTCATTCCTTCGCTCGCGGCGCACCGTTTCAGTTCAATCCCAAAAATAACGACCAGCGCATCAGCGGAGCGATGGCTTCGTTGGCTGGTCTGGAATCAGCGATGGAAGCAGGCGATACAGGGGCGATTGATCTCGCCATCGGCCGTATTTTACTGCTGCACGCCATGATTTTCGCCTTCGGCGGCATCCCCCTCATCTACATGGGGGATGAAATCGGACTGCTCAATGAGTACAGCTACCTGAACGATCCTGACTTGGCAGACGACAATCGCTGGATGCACCGCCCGCCGATGGACTGGGCAAAAGCGGCCAAACGGACGGACGAAAAGAGCATCGAAGGGCGCATCTTCCAATCCCTTTTACGTTTGATAGATGCCCGCAAACGGCTCTTCCCCCTGCACGCCCGCGCCCACACCCGCCCCGTCTGGACGCATAATGAGCATATTTTCGGCCTCATTCGGGAGAGCGCACGCGGGCGCGTCCTTGTTTTGGGCAATTTCAGCGAATGGAGGCAGGCTGTTTCACGCCATCGCTTACACGAATTGGGGTTTGATGGGGGGATGATGGATTGGATAAACGGCTACTTCGACATCGCTCAGCACAAGCGTAAACTCGACCCCCATTCCGACATTTATTTAGAACCATATCAAGCGATGTGGTTGGAGAAAACGAAATGACAGCATTATTTGGCGGCATCGAAGCTGGCGGCACAAAATTTGTCTGCGCCGTCGGCACAGGGCCAGACAACATCCGCGCGGAAACGCGCTTTCCCACAACCACACCAAAAGAGAGTATCGGGCGGGCGATTGAATTTTTTAGGAAACAGGATGAAATAACGGCCGTTGGCATTGCCAGCTTCGGCCCCATCGATCCCGATCCCACATCGGCCACGTTCGGCCATATAACTTCCACGCCAAAGCCCGGATGGGCAAATATTGACCTTGCAGGCGCAATTCAACGCGCATTGGGCGTGCCTGTCGGTTTTGATACCGACGTGAACGGCTCTGCTCTGGGTGAGTGGCGATGGGGTGCGGCGCAGGGATTGGATAATTTTATCTATCTTACGATTGGCACGGGCGTTGGCGGCGGCGGGATGGTCAACGGCCGTTTAATGCACGGCCTCATCCACCCTGAAATGGGACACATTCCGTTGCCGCATCGGGAGGGGGATGGTTATAACGGCCGTTGTCCCTATCATTCCGACTGTTTAGAGGGGATGGCATCCGGCCCCGCCATAGGTGAGCGATGGGGTAAGCCTGCCCAAGAGCTGCCGCCCGACCATCCCGCATGGGAGTTGGAGGCTCATTATTTGGCAATCGCCTTACACAGTTTCATCTGCGCCCTCTCGCCGCAGCGCATCATCATGGGCGGCGGGGTGATGGAACAATTCCACCTTTTCCCGCTCATCCGCCAAAAAGTGCAAAAGCGGCTGAACGGCTACATCCACTCTCCCGCCATTTTGCAAGAGATTGACAACTACATTATGCCGCCCGCACTAGGCAATATGGCCGGCATCTGCGGCGCAATCGAACTGGCGCGACGGGCAACCTCAAGATAGCTTAGGGCGATTGCACCCTCCAAAAGTGGACACTGATTGTACAGATGAACACAGATAAAAAGAGTGAAATCAGTGAAATCAGCGCGATCAGTGTCCACTTTCAAAACAAAACCAACTCAATTTTCTGTAAAAGTCGAGTTTGCAATCGCCCTGCCGCCCACTTCGCCGCTTCGCCGCAGAACGATATACTATGTCCATGAACAATTTACCAACAGATACACAAATTATAATCATCGGCGGCGGCGTGATGGGCGCGAGTACGGCGTATCATCTAGCATTGCGCGGCGTGCGCGATATTGTTTTATTGGAGAAGGAGCCATTTTTCGGGCAGGGGGCGACGGGAAAATGTGCGGGCGGCATTCGGTACCAATTCAGTACGGCGATCAATATCGCCCTTTCCCAACTCAGCTTGCCCATGTTGGAGCAATTTGAGGAGGAAACGGGGCAGGCGATTGACCTGCAATGGCCGGGATACCTCATTTTTGCCACTCGTGAGGCCGATGTCCCTATATTCCATCGTAATATCAGCTTGCAAAACAGCATGGGCGTGCCGACGGAATGGCTGGACAACACGGCCGTTTCCCATCTCATCCCCCAGCTCATCACCGACGACATTCTGGGCGCGTCCTTCCATGCGGGGGACGGATTGGCCGATCCTAATGGCGTGGTAGCTGGATACATCACGGCGGCACGACGGTTGGGAGTGACCGCCTTGACAGACAGTGCCGTTATCGGCATAGAAACGGAGCAGGGGCGGGTAACGGCCGTTCAAACGGGTAACGGCCGTATCACCTGCGAGCAAATCGTCAATGCGGCCGGCCCATGGGCGGGACAGATTAGTGAAATGATGGGGGTGACTTTGCCCTTAACGGCCGTTCGCCGCCAAATTCTCACCACTACGCCGCTGCCCGACCTCGCCCCCAATCTCCCCTTCGTGATTGATTTTGCCACGGGGCTGTATTTTCACCGCGAGGGAGAAGGAGTGCTGACAGGCATGGGCAATCCCAACCAAGCGGCAGGCTTTGACGAGACGGTAGATGCCGATTGGGAAGATGTCCATTTAGATGCCGCCATCGCCCGTTTTCCATTAGTAGAGCGGGCGGGCTTGCTGGCACATTGGGCAGGGCTATACGAAAACACGCCCGACGCGCATCCGATTATCGGCGCAATAGAGCAGGTAGACGGCGTTTATCTGGTGACTGGATTTTCGGGGCATGGCTTCATGCACGGCCCAGCGGCTGGCCTGCTATTGAGCGAGATTATGCTTGACGGACAGGCGCATACATTGGATGTTTCTTCGCTGGGCAACGGCCGTTTTGCCACTGGCAAGCTAATCAAAGAGTACAATGTCATTTAAAACCAAATCGTACCTTCTCAAAAAGTTGGGGGCATGAGTACAGCTAATTAGGAAAGGAACGAATTTACTCGACTGACGTAATTTGTCCCTTTTGTTAACACAATGGGTATTGTATCGGGAATCGGAATTCCCGATACCTGCATGTCAGGGGTTGCGGGAATTCCGATTCCCGCAACAGGCAGTTCGGAAACCATTGTGAAACTATGGGTATTGTATCGGGAATCGGAATTCCCGATACCTGCATGTCAGGGGTTGCGGGAATTCCGATTCCCGCAACAGGCAGTTCGGAAACCATGGT
>WFSA01000201.1 GCA_015486215.1 Anaerolineae bacterium
AGGCGTATAAACGGTTCAAAAAAGGGGCGGCGTGGCTGCGTGGGAGGGAAACGGCCGTGCAGCGCACTTACCTCCGTCTGGCTCCGCCGCCAAAGGTGGAGAGCAAGTTGGATATGAGCGGGGTGACGGTGGAGGTGTTGGTTACGGCCGTGCGCGATGCCCTCGCTCGACTGGATAAGTTAGACGGGAGCGTCACCATCGCCCGCCCCCGCCATCTGAGGATTGAAGATCAGATCAAACGGTTGCGCCGTTTGATCAAACAGCCCGCCCCTTTCACTTTCGACGATCTTCTCTCCAACAAAGCGGATATGACTGAAATATCTGTGTCGCTGTTGGCGACGCTTGAATTGATCAAACGGCGTGAGTTGCAAGCCGCTCAAACGCAGCTTTTTGGCGAAATTGAGATTACGGCCGTCTGTTGACATAACGAAAAAAAGGAATCTGTTTCCTTGACATGATTCAATTACAGATAATTTTCCTTTACATAGACTCTGTGAAGACAGGAAGACACTTGATTAAAAAGATGGACATGGTTCAAAATGGTGAAAATCATCTTTACAGTTGTTGCGTGATTGGGCGACCATAAAGGTCTCCCCTACAGGAGTACATTGTAGGGGCGCGGCCTTGTGCCCGCCCTCAACGTGTAAAGATTATTTCGCATAAAATGAACCATGTCTAAACCCCTAATTTATATATATCGCCATCTAAATTATGGTAATGACCGTTATCGTTTGTGTCCTCAAGATAAAAGAAAGCTAACTTCGTCTGATCTGGAGATAATCTAGTTTTTGAGATAGCCGTTTCACCTATAATTGTATCCACTGTCCACTCACTATCCGCCCCACTTGGCGATGCCACATACAGCCCGTTGAACACAGTTTCATATGGAGCCTCCTATAGGGTGCAGGTCAACTGCTTCGCTTGCAAACTTGACCCACGCTTATACATAACTATGCGACCGCTTTCCGTATATATTTTGTTTGTAACTTCTCAAAAAGTTGGGGGCATGAGTACAGCTAATTAGGAAAGGAACGAATTTACTCGACTGACGTAATTTGTTCCTTTCTTAATTGGGTGTACTCATCCCGAGATATTGAGAAGATACTTTTGTTTTTATAAATAGGTTGCTTTAATGCAGGCTTCTAAGATAAGAGTAACGTAAGTATGGAGGAAAGAAACGATCCGTCAACCCCTAAAATGATGAAGGGACATTTTAGTTTCCATATCAGACGCTGATTTTAATCGCACAATAGCATGGAACTTTTCCGATCCCTCCAGCGTCTACTAAATGCGTGGGCATACGGCCGCGCTTTATACATGAAGAGAAAGTTACCCACTGGAGGATAACGAAATGAAGAAAATGACCTTTTCCCTGCTGTTTGTATTCACACTGATTTTTGGCATCGTCGGCATCAGTGCCGCCCAGATAGAGCCGCCCATCGCTCCCCCCATTTGGGAGATGGACGGCTTGCGTATTGAGTATCAATATGTGGATGTGACGATTGAAAATCAAGTTGCTACCACCCATATTGATCAACTATTTGTCAATGATAACGATTGGCTGCTGGAAGGCACCTATCTATTCCCTCTGCCAGACGGCGCGGCCGTTTCCCAATTGACGATGTGGGTAGATGGGCAGCCCATCGAAGCTAAAATCCTTGAACAAGGGGAAGCCCGCCAAATTTATGACGAAATTGTGCGCCAATTACGCGATCCCGCCCTGCTCGAATACGTCGGCACGCGGGCAATTCAGGCGAACGTCTTCCCCATCCCGCCCAACGATGAGCGGCGCATTGAGATTGAGTACAGCCAAATTTTACCTGCCGATAACGGCCTCGTTCATTACTCCTTCCCCCAATCGACTGATTTATACAGCAATGCACCGCTAGACAATCAGCGCATTCGGGCAGAGGTACACTCCAATGAGGAGATGCGTACCATCTATTCGCCCAGCCATGCGGTGGATATTGTGCATGACGGCCGTTACCACGCCATTATCGGCTACGAAGACAGCAACGTCCTCGCCGACAACGATTACGAACTATACTACTCCGTCTCCCCCGATGAGATCGGGCTGAATTTGCTTTCGTATAAAGAAAGCGGGCAGGATGGATTTTTTACGCTGCTCGTCGCTCCGCCCGTTGAGAGCGAGACGATTATCGCCAAAGATGTGATTTTGGTTGTGGACACCTCGGGCAGTATGGAAGGGGAAAAGATGGTGCAGGCGCAGGAAGCGGCGCAATATGTCGCCGACCATCTCAATCCCGATGATCGTTTCAACATTGTTTCGTTCAGTACTGGCACGCGCAGTTTTGCCCGCGCATTGGTGGGAGCGGGAGAGAGTGACGGCCGTTCAACCCATACCCAATTCATCAACAATTTATCCGCCATTGGCGGCACGAATATCAGCCAAGCGTTGCTGGAAGCGGCGGCGATGGCGGGCAGCGAACGCCCCACCACCATCATTTTTATCACCGACGGCTTGGCGACAGAGGGCATTGTCGATACACCGCTCTTGCTTGATGCCGTCGCCCAAGCGATGCCCGCCGATGCCCGCATTTTCGTTTTTGGCGTGGGGAATGATGTTGATCCCATCCTGTTGGACGGCCTTTCGCAAGCGCATCGCGGCACATCCAGCTATGTGCGGCCGGGCGAATCGATCAACGAAGAGGTGAGCGCATTTTATGCCAAAGTGAGCGCACCCGTCTTGACCAATATCACCCTTGATTTTGATGAGATTATGGTGGAACAACAATATCCGTCCGCCCTGCCCGACTTGTTTGCAGGGCAGCAATTAGTTCTGACAGGCCGATATCGGGACGGCGGCGCGGCGACCATCACCCTGAGCGGCAAGGTGAACGGCGAAACGCGCACCTTCGTTTACGAAGATAACAGCTTCCGTAATAGCGGCGGCGATGCGTTCATCCCCCGTTTGTGGGCGACTCGTGCCATCGGCCATCTATTAACGCAGATTCGTTTGCATGGCGAAAGCGAGGAGTTGGTGCAAAGTGTCATCAATCTCAGCGTCCGTTACGGCATCATCACCCCGTATACCAGCTATTTGATTGAAGAGGATGATATTTTTAGCCAATCTGGGCGCAATACGTTAATGGACGATGAGTTGAGTGCGGAATTTGAAGAGGAAACGGCCGAAGGGGCGGTAGCGGAGGCGGCGATGTCGGCCGATATGTCTGACGCGGCGGCTCCGATGGCGGCTCCACGCGTGATGGCTACGGCACCAGCCGTTGGCAAGATGGTTGAAGGGGAAGATGCAGTTGACGGCGCATTTAGCGGTGGGCGAGAGGTGAACGCCATTCAATACGTCGGCAGCAAGACGTTCATTCTCAAAAACAATGTTTGGATGGACACCAGTTTTGACGCGGACAGCCAAACGCCGCAGATGGTGACTTTTGCCAGCGACACTTACTTCGCTTTGCTCGATTCGGCTCCTGAAGTGGGGCAATATCTGGCACTCGGCGACCAAGTGCTGCTCGTTTATGGCGGACAGGTGTACCAAGTCACCCCTGATGGGGAAGAGGGCGAGATTGTGCTGCCTGATGTTGCCACAACGGCCGTTGCCACAACGGCCGATTCCCCCGTCGAAGCGACTCCTGCTGATACGACCTCTGCCTCTGACGGCCGTGAGTCCGTCACCCCCGAGCCAACAACGACAGACAACAGAACCCCGCGCGAAACGACCGCTGCATCCGGCCTATGTTCATCCGCAGCGGCCTTGCCGCTCCTCTTTGGCGTGCTGGGCTTTTGGGGCAAAAAGAAACGGAAATAAGTAGATACCAAGATTGGTTCAATTTCTTCACGCTGTAGATTATTAACTCAGAAAGAAATTGAACCAATCTCCACAGAGGCGGAAATCGTAACTATAATGCGGATAGCTTTGCATGCAGATTTTCAAGATAAACGCAGGTAAAACAAAAAAATCTGCGTTTATCTTAAAAATCCTGATCATCTGTGCTCTATTCTCCACGTTGACTAATAGGTATAAGGAATGACAACTTTGGTAGTTAAATAAATCCTCGTTCCTAAACGGACTTCCATACGATAACCCTGCAATATGAATTTATGCGTCTAGTATAACTTGGCCTAAGTTCTTAGATGATATACGCCGCCTGTATCGGGAATCGGAATTCCCGATACCTATCTGATGGGAGTTGCGGGAATTCTGATTCCCGCAACAAATAAGATACAAAGACTTCCGCCAG
>WFSA01000202.1 GCA_015486215.1 Anaerolineae bacterium
ATATCATCTAAGAACTTAGGCCAAGTTATACTAGTACAGCACCAATCAAATATTGATGGATGGAGTAAAGGCTTTAGCCGATACAGGATCGACTAAAGCCTCTACTCCTATTGAATTTTAATCCATCAATATAACATTGGTACTGTACTAGTGCCTGTCACCTGAACCTAGAAATCAGCAAAATCAGCGTCCAATTACGAAGGCTGCAATCGCTCCTGCCGCATCTCTCCGCTTTTTTGACAATTATCTAACCTTTGCTATACTCTCCGCCTGTGTTTGCGCCCTTCAGTAATGGAGGGATGGCCGAGCGGTTTAAGGCGGCAGTCTTGAAAACTGTTGTGGGTTTCGTACTCACCGGGGGTTCGAATCCCTCTCCCTCCGCCACACACACTTAACAATGAGTTGCCCCATCCGCCACTTTTATTAAAATGGATTGTGATTGGGGAGGTGCCAGAGTGGACGATTGGGGCCGCCTGCTAAGCGGTTAATGGCTATAACCATTCATGGGTTCGAATCCCATCCTCCCCGCTAAATTGAAATGGGCGATCCGCCGAAACGGCCGTCGTACTCAGCATTTCAATTTCAACACGCGCCCTTAGCTCAGTGGATTAGAGCGTCTGGCTACGAACCAGAAGGTCGGGGGTTCGAATCCCTCAGGGCGTACTTAAAGAAGCGATTCCATTATGGGTCGCTTCTTTTCGTTTGTGTTGGCATTGATCAATTTTGTATTGATTCATGCCATAACGACTCCCCGTAACTGTCTCATTATCATGGGTTTTAATAGTTACAATTGATAACGTTTACTTGGACACGGCCGTTTTTGATATTTCTCCTCAGCAGGAGTGATTTGTAAACCGCTTCTCGACTGAAATTCAACATGCGCCATATCCCAATTATTATGAATGCCAATCATTCCTGTGGAGGTGTATTTTGGCTGAAAAGAACAAAAAAGTAAGAGTTGCTATTATTGGTGTTGGTAACTGTGCCTCATCACTCGTACAAGGTGTTGAGTATTATAAAAATGCGGCTGAGGATGAACAGATTCCTGGCCTTATGCACGCCCGTGTAGGCGGCTATCATGTCCATGATATTGAATTTACCTGCGGCATTGACATTGATGTCGAAAAAGTCGGCAAAGATTTATCCGAAGCGATTTGGTCTGGGCAAAACAATACAATCAAATTTGCAGACGTTCCCCATCTTAATGCCCCCGTCTATCGCGGCATGACGCATGATGGATTAGGGAAATACCTCAAACAGAAAATCACCCCTGCTCCTGGTCAAACCGCCCCCATCACCCAAATTCTGAAAGATACCAAAACGGATGTTGTTATCAGCTTCTTGCCCGTCGGCAGCGAAGATGCGACAAAATGGTATGTTGAACAAATTTTGAACGCTGGCTGCGGCATGGTGAACAGCATCCCCGTTTTCATCGCCAGTACGCCTTACTGGCAAGAACGCTTCCGCGAGAAAGGATTGCCCATCATTGGCGACGATATTAAAAGCCAAGTTGGAGCGACCATCGTTCACCGCGTATTGACCCGCCTGTTTGGGGATCGCGGCGTGAAGATGGAGCATACCAGCCAGTTGAATGTTGGCGGCAACATGGATTTCTACAATATGTTGGAGCGCGAACGGTTGGAAAGCAAGAAAATCAGCAAGACAAATTCGGTCACATCCCAATTGGATGAGCCGATGGATGCTGATGACATCCACATCGGCCCCAGCGATTATGTGCCGTGGCTGACAGACCGTAAATGGGCGCATATCCGTTTGGAAGGACGTTCTTTCGGTGATGTGCCGTTGAATGTAGAATTGAAATTGGAAGTGTGGGACAGCCCCAATTCAGCTGGTGTAACCATTGATGCGATTCGCTGCGTCAAATTGGCATTGGATTATGGATTGTCCGGCCCAATTTATGGTCCTTCCAGCTATTTTATGAAGACACCGCCAGTCCAATTTACAGATGATATTTGCAAAGCAAAAACGGAACTGTTTATTGAAACGGGTAATAATTCTAGTGAGTAATTGATCATAGCGTGGTTCAATACGATAGCATTGAATATAGAAACCAATCCGCAAATTATATGGATTTTCACAGATCACCCCCTGAACAATCTGTGTTAGTATCTTCTCAGTATTTCGGGGTGAGTACAGCTAATTAGGAAAAGAACGAATTTACTCGACTGACGTAAGTTGTCCCTTTCCTAATTAGCTGCACTCATGCCCCCAATTTTTTGAGGAGTTACCTGTGTTACATATATAATTTGCGGGCTGATTTTTAAGATTGAGCCGTTCTTTCGTCTTTATATGGAAAATCCAGCCGGCAGAGAGTGTCATTTTTATTATGCGGATTATCATCGCGGCAGTAATATACAGGAGTGTCGCCTGATCGCTAATAATGCGGATTCTGCGCGGTGGAAGCCGACTGATTGCTCTGCCTGCCCTGTCCCCGATATTTTGCAAGCGAATAGCAGCCCGCATTTGGTGCTGGAGGGAGCTGTGGTTAAGGGCTTTTTTGGATTTAATAGACATATAACGGTATCTGCATTTTGTAGTGTGCATCTGATGGATGTGCCTACGCCGCAAGTTGGTTGTTCGCAATGTGCGTTTGAGAAGCCAGGGTTGCGGGAGTTGTTTGGGGAGTAGAGAGTACGGCCGTGTTTCACACTATTCTTTTTGATTTAGATGACACCTTACTGGGGGATTCATCGGAAGATTTTACGCCCTATTATCTTGAAGCGTTGGGCGCACATTTCGATCCTTTTACGGGCAAATCGCTGTTTTTACAGGGAGTGTCGGCTGGCGTAGAGGCGATGCTGATTGATGAGAGAACGGCCGTTTCTAATGCGGATGTGTTTTGGCACGCGCTGACAGAAGAGATCGGGCATAATTCTGCCGCTTTGAAAGTGGAAAGTTCGAACTTTTATCGTGATGTTTTTCCTCAATTGGAACCACATACAAAAAGAAATCCGACTACACTTAAGCTGATGCAATACTGTTTTGCACGCGGGTGGAAGGTTGCCATCGCTACAAATCCCGTCTATCCCCGCCCAGCGATTGAAGAGCGGTTACGTTGGGCAGGCGTGGCGGTGACGGCATTTGCGTATGCGCGGGTGACAACGTATGAGAACTCAACGGCCGTTAAGCCCAATCCCCTCTATTATCAACAAATTCTACAAAAAATCGACAGCATTCCAGTTGGAACCCTTATGGTTGGCAACGATTGGGGGCATGATATTATGCCGACTGTTGAATTAGGATTATCTGCATATTGGATCAATGACGGCAAGACAGACCCGCCCGATCCTGATTTAATCGTCGGCTGCGGCACATTGGATATGTTTTTCGAGTATATTCAGCGTGTATAACTTAATATAAAAATAGAACGCGGATGCTTCGTACGCGGATTATGCTAGGGCGATTGCAACCTCGCCTTAATTCGTTTTCGTTTTCGTGATCGAAAATCGAAAAAACCGATCACAAAATACGCTCACGACAATCATAACGTATAAATTCCCCGCAATTCACATGTTATGTCAATTGCGGATCTGCTAAAAACGGTGTAAATTTGGAATTTAACGGTGCGATTTGGAGGTTGCAATCGCCCTACGGATTATGCGGATAAACGCGGGTTTTCTTTTTTTTATCCGTATAATCCGCGTTATTTTGTAATGGTGATCAGATTCACGAAAGGGAGTTTATCAAGGGCAGAGCAATATCTGTCCGCATCTGCAACGCATCTTTTCCCGCTTCTTGCCATAAACGAGCGGCAATATCGCCGAATGGCTCGCCTGTTTCAGGATGGAGTGTATCGGGGATAAGGTCGGCGAGGGGGACGGTGACGTGGGGGTATTTGAGCAGATCAGGGTCGGGAAGGTGGCGCAAACGGCCGTCACACCCCTTATACTCCATCATTTTCTCGTTAAACAGCACAATATCAATATCAATCGTCCGTTTTACATTTTTATCCGTTTGCCGTTTACGGCGTAACCCTTGTTCGATCTCATCAATGATGCCGCATTTGATTTCGCCAGCGGGAAGCGGTGTGTCAAGGCAGACGACGATATTAAAAAAGGTTGGCTGATTGGTGAGGAGGACGGGGAGCGTTTCGTAAAGGGGGGAAACGGCCGTGATGTGGCAGCATTTCATCAATGCTCGAATCGCATCGACGATATTTTTCTCTTTCTCTATATTAGAGCCTAATAGCAGATAGACGGTGTTCATTCAAAATCCTCTCGCGTGCGTTCAATCTCCACGCCAACAGTATCAGTAAAAGGAAGTACATCCGGCTTTTCAACACGAATAAGCAGGCGGGAAACTGTTTCGTTCTCGACTATAATGATCCGCGCTAAATCTTCTACCAGCCGCTCTACCAGCAGATCGCTGCCCGTCTCAATCCGTTCAAGGATACGTTTGCTGATTGTGCCGTAGTTGACGGCATCGGCAATATCGTCAGAACGTGCCGCCGCCCGTGTATCGGCAAAGATCGCCACATTGACGATGATTGTCTGCTTATTTACCCGCTCATCGGGATCGATCCCAATAATGCCATAGGCCCGCAAATTCTTGATTATTATTTTGTCCATAAGCGAGTTCCTCTTCTGAAAATCCTAGATTTTCAGGTGACTGGCACTCGGCAAGTGCCAGTCACTTTTAGTTTAGGAATGACAATTTGAAGTTCTGCAAGTTATTAAATTCTCGTTCCTTAACTTATAGGTAGTAGCCGTGCAACCCCAAGATGATGAGGTAGCCGACGGCCGTTATCACCAGCAGTACATAATGCACCCGCTCCCATAAAGGCTGCCCTTTATCACGCCAGAGAGAAACGGCCGTTACACCCATCCCGCCCGCAATTAAGATCAACAGCCACGGAATAATCAGAAAGACGCGCACAAAATTGGGGGCAGCATTAACACCAATTGCCGAGATATTATTCATAAACAGCGTGACAATACCGTAAGTCACACCAGTCACAAACAGCATCGCCAATATCGCAAAGAGGGAGAGCAATTTTCTGGCTCTTTTACGTAGCCGCTTTTGCTCAGGCTGCCATTCAAACGAGATATGCCGCAAACGGCGGATAATACCGGCTGTCGGCCATATGCCCAAAAATGTGAAAATAATAAAGCCCAAAAGTAATGCCGCCGCCCCAAGTTGGAGTATAAACGGCGTTCCCATCTGATTGATCAGGGCGATAATTGGCAAGGTGACGGAATCAGCAGGGACAACATCATCCCGCCGATCACCATCCATCAAGCATCTGCTGTCTGGCTCAGTGGCAGGATCGTTCAGAAATTCAAGTGTAATCTGATTAATACAGTCGTCGCCAAACGCTGTGCCATGACTAGAAATGGGGTCAACAATTTGGTACGCCTGCGTCAATGTTTTGGCCGCTTCTTCGGCAAAGGGAGCGGGAGTGACGGGATCGTATGCACCTGACAGTAATAAGGTCGGCACGTCACTGTGGACGGCATCATCTATGCTGTCGGGCAGCGTTTCCACCTGCCAGATGGCACAAAGGTCGATATATGATTCTAAATCTTCGACGACTGTTTCTGCGATGCGCGGACGCAGCCCGTCAAGCGATACACTTTGAGGGTCAAAATCAGCGTCTTCGCTGCAAATGACTGAATAATACATCCCTTCGGCAAAGGTGTGATCGAAGCTGAACAGCGACATATATTGCTCAACTGTGGTGAGATCGCCATCTTCAATATCAGCTACGATACGCGGAAATAGGTTGAACGGTTGGGAGAGGTAGAAAGATTGGAAGAGGAATTCCATCAAGCCAGTGCCGTCGAGAGCGGTAACGGCCGTTTCTCCCGTCTCCGCATCTGTCAAATGCAATGTCGGCGGCTCCTCATCCAATTTATCGGCTAATGCAAACACCCGCTTCTCCAAGTCAGGATACTCTTCCGAGCAGGCAGGGTCGTCATTGCAAGCGGCGAACAACTTGTCATAAAGGGTGTTAGCACTGTGCGGTACTTCAAGAATAAAGTTGATATTGGGCGGCACGACTCCATCCAGCACCACAGAGCGCAATCGCTCTGGATGTTGACGCATCAGATGCAAGCCAAGCAATGTGCCGTAGGAAACACCGTAAAAATTATACGTTTCATACCCCAATGCTTGCCGAATTGCTTCCACATCATTCGCATTTTCAACGGAGTTGTACGCCGATAAATTGATCCCTTCCCCGACCAATCGATCATGGCAGGCACGAACTTGATCAAATCCCAATTCTTCAATCTCATCATCGCTCATCCCTTCGGTGTCTACGCTTTCTACTGTTTCGGGACACATCAAATTAGGCTCAGTTGACAGCGTGCCGCGCTGATTAAAGATAACGAGGTCTCGATCTTCGGCGATGATGCCATTTCCAGCCGTGAAGGGGAAAATATCCAAACTAGAGCCGCCCGGCCCTCCCTGCGCCATAAAGAGCGGATCGGGATGGGGGGATGGGGAAGCCGCTTTTTTGATGGCGACGGGCAGACGGATGGTCGCGCCGTCTGGTTCGGCGTGAACTTCTGGCACGATGACGTAACCGCACTCATATCCTTCATCTTCAGGAGTCGAATCTATAAGATCGATGAGGCTGGTTTCAAAAAAATCACATGCGGACGGCTCAAATCTGTAGGGGCTGGAATCGGATTGGGCATGGGTGGAACGGCCGTTTGCCAGCAGGATCAAAAGGATAAGCAGGGGGATATATTTTTTCATAAATTTTTTGGGGCAAACAATTTGCGTTCTTAGAGGAATTTGGGTATCTTCTCAAAAAATTGAGGGCATGAGTACAGCAGGTTTGGAAAAGAACAGATTGACTCAACTGACGCAATTTGTTCCTTCTTAATTTGTTGTACTCACCCCGAAATATCGAGATATTACGAATTTGGCATAATTCAACTGTCGGGTGACCCAGCGGGTCCGCCCCTACAGGGGGGGTGAATAGGCCGTGTCGAAAATTGAAACAATCCCCTGAAAACGTTGACCGATATTGTTATTGTTCTTCCCAGACATTGACAATACTTACTTGATTCTCATAAGTAGGAAGTTGGAAATTTTCACTCATACTTAGTAGTTTATGTCCTTCCGGGTTATCGTACAGTAGCCACCTGAACGGCCCTGTATCAAAGTCATCATTAGCCACCCACCAGCGGCTGCCCCCGCGATCAACATATCCACGCCACCCCATCACATCATGCCAATGCCCTTCCCCATCCAGCCATTGCACAACAGACCATAATTCAGTCGCATGAAAGTCGTCTTGCCTATCCATCTCAATATACGCCCCTTTTTGTATGCCATGAGACGGCACAGGGGTAGGGATCATTGTCGGGGTAGGGACTGGTCTGGGCGGTAATGCCTGCGCTGGTTTGGCGGCTGGCAAGATCATCGTCACGCCTAAAAAAACAGCTATAAAAAAGGGTAGAACGGTTGCTTTATATATATGTTCCATTATTTTCCTCCGCGAATGTATTCACTTCTTCGTTAATTGATAGCAGAATTGTTCGTCAGCGGTTACCGTACCCGTTTAATCTGCATAAAAGGGGGCAGTATAATGATCTCTTAACCTATGTTTACACGCATTGATTATACTGTATGTATGTGTGGCTGTATGAATGTATTTAATCTAGTCACGTAATGGGATAGATTCATGTAGGTTGTGATGCGATGACGGCCGTTTGTACCCATTCTCTCCGCCTCATCAGGTTTGTCGAGCAGCTCCACGATTTTCTCACGCAACGCCTTTGCATCTTCAGGGGGAACGTATAGCCCCGTCTCCCCTTCAACGACGACATCCGTCTGGCCGGGCGTGCTAGAGCAGACAATCGCCTTGCCCATAGACATCGCCTCCAGCAACGCCGTCACCCCTGCTTGAAAATTGACATCATAAAGGGACATGACCATGAACGCGCTCATCGCATATAAGTCGCGCAGTTCATGCTGGGTGAAGCGACGGACAAGTACATTGTCAGGAATATCTTGGTCAGCAGTGGAATCTTCCCGCTTAGACCACGGGCTGCCAGCGGCGATGACGATTTGTACATCCAGTCCGCGTACCGCTTCAATCAATGTGGGATAGTCACGAAATTCCAGCCCAACGGAGCAGATGATCGGTTGATCGGGCAAATTTAGCTCTAAGGTATTGACCGCTCGCTCCGGAGAGAAGAAGTCAGAATCCACCATAAACGGGGTGAAGACGACGCGTTCTGGCGGCACATTCCATCGCTCTTCGATAAATTTCTTCTGCCATGTGGCGTAGGCAAAAAAGGTGTCAATATGGCTTTGCAGACGAAAATAATCTAACAGCATCATCTTTTTGCCGACAGAGAGAATGTGGACAATCATCAAATGTTGGGCGCGGTCGCCGATATTGAGGAATTTTAGAAAGAAAGCAAACGGAAGGCCGATCTGTTCGCCGTCGGTGAAGATGACTTGATACTGTTTGCGGAGTTTGAAGCATGTCCACGCCATCATCAAATTCTTGCCGCCGATCTTCTCCAACGGCCGTGCCAGCCATCCCCCCCGCTGCCGCGCATCATCATAATCGAGCAAATCAGCATTAAACTCACGCGCCATCGCCACATAATCGGCCTCAGGGCGTTCCCCCCGCACAATCTGCCCTTCAATATCTGGGTCTATCACACCAGAGATAGTTAGTAATACAGGGTTCATCGGTCTCCTTTACTCATTTACAACTTAAGGAAGGCTGGGTGACAGGCACTCGGCAAGTGCCAGTCACCCAGCCTTCTCTTACTATATCCCCTGCTCTGCTACTTGTTTGAGCAATGTTAATAGTTGTTCGGCATTTTGTTGGGCATCGAATGCGCTTTGCACCAATTCGACTGCCCGCTTTCCTTGTTGAATACGCAGTCCTTTATTGCGGACTAAATCGCGCAATACCATTGTCAACGCATCCACATCACCAGTAGGGATGATAAAGCCCGATTCGCCATCTTTTACCAATTCAGGGATGGCGGCTACATCGGTGGAGATGACGGGCAATCCTGCCGCGCCTGCTTCGGAGAGAACCATGGGCAGACAGTCTCCATATGTAGGCAGACAGAAGAGGTCAGCGTCGTGGTAAAGCTGTTTAAGCGGGTCACTATTGGGCTTCATATCATTATAGATAAATAGATTCTTCTCATCAGGCACATCATCTCTAGTTACAAGATGCAGTTCAATGTTGGGATACGTTTGACGCAGGTTGCGGAACGCTTCCAGCAAAAGGAAACCGCCTTTGCGTTCTAAGTCGCCGCCGACGAATAGAATTTTGACCGTCTCGTTGTCATGCGTGCGGGGAACGGGTGTTGCCCAGCTTCCGATATTTACGCCAGGTGGAATAATGGTAATTTTGTCGGCTGGAACGGCGTACTCATCAATCAATCCTTCTTTAGCCCATTCTGACCATGTGACGATATGTTTGGCGGCGTTAAAGGCGTTGCGGTTCAGTCTCCACTTGATCTGTTCTGCCCAAGCAGGGCCGGGTATGTGGGCGTAGAATTCACCTAGTTCATCATACTGTTTGGGGGTGGCATCAAGAGAGATGATGCTGGGGATTTTTTTGATCCAATGGGTGGCAAAAACGGCTGTTACCTGTGTATGAAAAAAAAGTGCGTCCAATTCTACTTGACGATTTGTCTTGGCTATAAATCGATGGGTATACAGGCCAGCCTGTACCGTCCAGTTCACAACTTTACTGTAAAGGGTATCATCCCAAGTTGGCAATCCCCAATACGCCTTGACCGCAGAGTCACGGGCGACATTTTTTTGCAATGTTTGCCCATGTGCGACATGCCCAAGCATCTGCTCAATGATAAAACCGATAGTATATGTTTCTTTATTATTATCCATACTTCATCTGTTGCGGTTCAGCTAAATGACAGCCAATAAAAAACAATTGACTCTGCGCCTGTAACTGCAATAATCACCCACATGGCAAGTTTCAATCGGGAAAAATCATCATCTTGAACGCATTTTTATTTTTACATCATCAATGTAGATAGTTTGAAAGAATCCTTCATCATTCTGAATAAAAAATCCAGTGACATATCTATATTCTGGATCATACAGTAATTCATCTAAACGTATCCGAACTTCAACCCATGTCTGGGGTGGAATTGCGTTATCAAAGCCAAGAAAATATAGTTGTGTTTTGCTGAATGGTGATGGCGTATCTCCCCGATTTATAACGGATTTATCATCTTCTACCCAGTAGGGAAAGTTGTTGCTGCCAGCCATCGTGACGATGATGCTGTTGGGGTCTATGGCGCGGTTGCCGCCATTTAACCAAAAGCTGATTTCCACAACTTCATCG
Source organism: Anaerolineae bacterium (assembly GCA_015486215.1). GTDB lineage: Bacteria > Chloroflexota > Anaerolineae > Promineifilales > Promineifilaceae > S016-13. The sequence continues at coordinate 10,322 of WFSA01000202.1, forward strand.
CGCAAATATGGTTGGCGGCTGTTTTCGTTAATGGTAAAAAATGCCATGCCAAAATCGCGGTTGGGGGTCAGAGAAACGGCCGTGCGCCCGCCGCGTATAACATCGGTCACGTCCATCTCCACATCCATGCCCATATCTTCCTGAATAGTCCAATCTGGGTCTAAACTGTCGGCATAAATATCAATACTCGTCAACAACTCTCTTGTTGGTTGAGGTACAGAAGTAGGCGTGAATGGAAGCGATGTTGGTATTGGTGATGGTAATGGCTGTGATGTTGATGATGGCTGTGATGTCTCCGCTTCAAGGATACTATTATCTGTGGCAGATGCAAATGCGGGATGCTGTGTTGGTGTTGGGAATCCCCCCGCCGGCGTAGGATCGGCAGTTGACGTGCAACTGATGAACAGAGTGATAAGGAGAAGGGAGAAAGGTAAGTAATTACGCATGATAGGGGGAGAAGACGGCCGTTTTGACAGGCAGTATACCCACAAACTCATCTCTCACAAGGCAAGTTCTCGATGAAGAGAGCGGGATGATGGGTGAATTCTGAGGAACAGCCGATGTTTCAGTAATCGGTGATGTTTCAGTAATCGGTGATGTCCCTGTAATAGGTGCCGTATTCGTAATAGACAATGTACCTGTGACCGCAGATGTGAACGTATAAAAATTGCCATTGGCTATATTGGGTAATGATGGAGTTTGTGTCGGCGGAGCTAAAGCAGTAACGGTCACCTCCCCAAAGCTGGCATCAACATGATGAGCAAAGAGGAGGAAGGAACCGTTTGGCGCACCCTCAAAATTGCTGCCCATAGACCATGTTGTCGGTTCTGGCTGATCTGCTTCCCAAACCTTAAAACGATACATCGATTCGGCGGTATTATCTACAAATTCCACGTCTTCAGCGTTATTCTCCACCGTTTCCACGCGCAATTTATATATATACGAAACGCCCTCCTCCGGCGGCTCTTCCACGACGCTTTCTATGACATTATTGTTTCCTTCCAATTGCATGAAAACTAAATCTGGTAAATCCCAGCGGTATGAAGCGAATACGCCGAATGGCTGCAATCCTGATTTAGGTTGTGAGCCAGCAGTGCCTAAATCCGTATGTCCCGTCCATCTTGTCAGGAAACCGATACTAGGTACATTTTCGCTCCCGTCGATAAATTGAACCTCATGCACGGTAATCGGCACGCTTATTTCGTAATCTGTCCAAATAATATCGCCGATGGCAAGGGCGCGTTGATAGCCTGGCTTTGTAATGCGCACTTCGCCGTCGCTCATCTCCCATACCCCGTCTATAACCTCAACCATCTCTTGAATATCTTCTCCAGCCTGCCAATCAATCTGATATAGCTCATACCATTTGTTTTCGTCAACGTAGTTGATGGTAACGGTGACAATTTCTTGAAACTGCAAGGTGTCTGTCGCGGTTAAAATTAATTCGTTCTCTCCGTCCAAAAGTGTTGTTCGGGCAATATCTATATTGAAATCGCCGCGCTTATCTAAACGGGATCTGTTTGGGCCTATGGAAAGCGGTATCTGTTTGGCTCCGTTGAGGGAATATGTTAATGAAAGTATCTCGTCCAAATCAGAAACATTACCTAAGATATTGATCCATCGTTGTGGTGTGCCGTTCTGCCCGAAACTCTGCTCTGTACCGTACCACAGATCGATAACTGGAATCTGTCTCTTTGTATCAAAAGAGGCTGTAAGCGCATCTTCTTCGTTACCGGCCATCACAATACGATAATGGTATGTTGTTTCCGCCTCTAAATTCTCCAATGTGACGGCGTGCCGCAATAAGGGCAGCTGCTCTTCTTTGTTGCCTAATTCGTACTGTTCTGTACGGCCGTAAGACAGCTTTCCAATTGCAGGATCATCACTGCTCCATGTTATCACAGCCCTGCCATCACCTTGGATAACTTCTACATTGCTAATACGGATTCCTATTGATGTGCTGGTTGTAATGGTAGTTGTTCCCGTGATAGGCTCTATTAATTGACCATCTTCTCCTAATGGTTGATCGCCTAAAAGGGGATGGATAGTGGGCACAGACATAGGGGTTGTATCTGTACCAGTTGCATCATCTTTCTGACATCCAGCCAATACAAATAATATCCATAACAATCCAATAAATAGTATCCTCTGTTTCATAATTTAATAGGCCGTGTTACTTCGGCTATCGTAACAATTTATGCTTTCTGCCCTTTGATGCTGATCACTTTAGCTGGAATACCAACGGCCGTTCCCCCTTCTGGTATATCCGTGATAACAACCGCATTCGCGCCAATCACAGCCCCGTCACCAATCGCAATATCGCCTAAAACTCTTGCGCCAGAGCTGATCACAACATTGTTGCCAATTTGGGGGAAAGCGTACTTTTTGCGTAATCCAATGGTAACAGAGGAGATGATGCTGCAATTCTCGCCCATGCGATTGACCATAATCACTGTACCGACGGGATGGGCGATATACAAGCCGCCGCCAATATCTGCGCCAGGGCTGATCTCCAAGCCGTATCGTTGATAAATCAACCGTTGTGTAAATCCGCTCATAAACGGAATCCCTTTATGGTTGCACCATGAACCGAATCTAAACCAAAGCATAGCCCGCAATGGCAGATGGCGGAAAAGCAATTTAAGGGTCGTTATTAAGCTGACAGAGGGCAGTTCCACATCTGAAGACCCAACCCATTGCTGGTCAGGGTCTGCCCAGCGTTGTACATCTTTTTTAAATAACTCAAACATTTATTCATCCTCTGTTTGTGCCAATGTTTTGTAAAAAACAGAACGGCCGCCTAACTCATCAGCCATCCCCTGATAGTAGCGCAAGTTAAAAATACCGCTATATGCTACCCTGCTCAATGGCGGGATAGATAGGGCTGTCCATTTTAACAGTGTAATGCTGATTTTGCTTAAAAATGGTATATCGAGACAAAGCCAAGTCACTCCTCTCACGAAGGGGTGGCGGGTTTTATATTCGCGCATCACCGTCGGCACCAGCCAATCCTGTCCTTTTTCTACGGTGAAGATAACATCATTACGGCCGTAAGTATACGGTGTCGATATCCACGACTCAAAACTACGTACCACATAATGATACCCAATCGCCGACTCACGAAACATAAATCGCACCCCGCAATCAGCCAGCCGATACGCCAACTCCACATCTTCCGCACGACGAAACGTGGGATCAAACCCGCCGCACTTCGTCAAAATACGACGCGCAAGCGACGAATTTCCTGTATAAAATTGACGCTCCGACGGCTCCCACTCGCCGCTGGATAAGGCTGTATACTGTTTAACCAGCATATCTTGTTCCCATTGCGTCCATGGAGAAAGTTTGACATCAAGCGGAGTCAGCATTGTCCCTAAAACGACAATATCACCATCGTTGTTGTCATGTACCTGCATATGTTCAGCAATCAGTTCGGAAACGGGAACGACATCATCGTCAACAAAGAGAATGATATCACCCGCCGCCTCTTCTATTCCCCGATTCCGTGTCACAGACACGCCCTGATTTTCTTGGGCGATAAATGTCAAGTTCAGCGGGGTATCAAACGTTTCCAGAAACGCATTCGTGCCATCGCTTGAACCATCAGAGACAACGACAACTTCAAATTTAGCGAGTGGATATGTCTGTTGTTCAAATCCAGCCAACACATGCTTCAAGCGATCCAGTCGATTATATGTGGGTAAAACAACGCTCACTTTATATGATTGGTTCTTATTCATTGGTATTGTTCCCACTTTGCAACAACCGTTCAGACCGTTTCTAAATGTTAATCGTCCTGTAATTACTCAGCCATTGTCCAAATTAACCACAAAGACACGAAGAACATGAAGTTTTCTAAGATTTTCTTTGTGATCTTTGCTTCTTTGTGATGAAATAATTGATGGGCTGAGTAGTTACATCGTCCTAAACCTCAGGGAAGGTTCGTTTTTAACTTGGACTTTCAGGTGACAGGCACTTGGCAAGTGCCTGTCACCTTGATAAACAGCCTCATATATGCTGCAACAGATTATTCACAACGCGATAATTGTCTATACAATGACGGTAACCAGCAATGGTATAATGCCATCTCCGCATATTCACTGGAAGACGATACGGTGATTTCCATCCTTCAAAGAATTTTTGCTCCCGAGCTGCTTGTATCCACTCTTCTCCGCGCTTATCGTTCATTAAAGTCAGTTTTCCTGCAAGTCCTCCATTACCATAAGCATACCTCTGCGAAATATGCGCCATTGCTCGAACTCCCGTACGGTATCCATATGTATGTAACACAGTAGCATCTGGAGTAGAGGCCATTTTTACGCCCGCTGTAACTAAACGCAGTTTATAATCTGTATCTTCTGCAATTGGAAAATCTGCGCCCGGCCCTAATAATTCATCAAATGGGCCGACAAGTTCCATTGCACTACGCCGAAAAGAGACATTGCAACTAATCCAATCCCAGTCATCTGGAGGCTCTTGATGAGTAGCTGGATCATACACATACTCAGGCGGGGCAACAAGGATAGGGCATGTTCCTAAAGCATATGATGATTTGGACGGCGGAATCACTGACCCGCTGACTCCCCCTATATCTGGGTATCGTTCAAACCGCTCAACAATTGCTGCTAGCCAATGTTCATCTGCTTCGGCATCATCATCGGTAAAAGCGATGATTTCATTTTTAGCAGCTCGTACACCAGCATTACGGGCGCAACTCGCACCACGCTTATCCAAATGTACATATCTTACACGCGGGTCAACGGCCGTAACAGAATCAGTCACTGCACGCACACTCGTATCGGTTCCCTGCCCAACAATAATCAATTCCCAATCCGTCCGTGTTTGACGACGGACAGCATCAATCGCCGTTCTCACGACATTAGCACGAACTGCTGGAATAACTACTGAAACTTTCATAAATGACTCTCCTAACCAAAGCGGGGCATTTAAGTCCCATTAAAAGTGAAGAATTAAGCAAATCATTTTCATAATGATCTAATTACTTTTGCCGGAATACCTGCTGCTACCGAACGTGGCGGAATATCTTTAGTTACGATGCTTCCAGCACCGATCACGCTGTCTCTTCCAATCGTTACACCACGCAACACGATCACTCGGCCGCCCAGCCAAACATTGTCTTCCAAAATAATGGGGGCTGATTCTGGCTTTTCATTACGTCGATCTGGCTCCAGTCGATGAAAATCATTATCCATCATCATAACATGCGTGCCTATATTACATTCAGCACCAATCCGTATTAATTTGTCGGCCGAAATTGAACAGCCATAATTTATAAATGTGCTTTTACCAATTTCCAGCAGGCCATTCTCGCCAGCAGATAGTTCCGTTGTGGCAATAGTAGACACCAGTCGTACACGTTCACCGATCACCATCCTGCCCTCGTTATGGATAGCTGGTTTGCCCCAAATACGTACTTTTCTTCCTAATTCAGCTTTACGAAAGTACCAATAGGCACGCAAAAGTGCCCAGCCGCTATTCCAGATATATATTAATTGTCCCATTCTTCTTTTCTATCCCAGCTTCTATGCAAAACCTTCATAACTATGAAATTCATATTCTTATTTGAAAAACGGATTTCTATCTTCACAGGGGGTGACAAATCAAAGCCAATCTGTTTTCCAAAATAGGTATAAACGTAACTTCTTAATAAATCGTGGACAAGACTTGGCAAATTTCATCAGCACTTTATTTTACACGAGTATCATTAGGAAAATTTGTCAAGTCTCCCCAGAATACTGAGAAGATACGATGAAAGAAATAAACGGATGGTGCAGTCGAGAAAATATCCGTTCATTTTCATAATCCGCTGTAGTCGTACTAGAAACAAAACAATTTCCCCATTTTTTTTGAGAGGATACGTATAAACCTTAAAACCTATGAGAAATATTTTTCATCCTCTGATTCTCTAACTTCTAACTCTCTTTTTACAACTGCTGGTACACCAGCCACCAATGTATTAGGTGGAACATCTTTGATCACGACAGATCCAGCAGCAACAACGGCTCCTTTGCCTATTGTCACGCCCGGCATAATAGAGCAGTTTGCACCTATCCATGAGCCATCCTCAATATAGATAGGTTCTGGTGCAAGCGTGCCTGCTCGGCGGAATGCTTCACCTATTTTATGTGCGCCAGTTATCAATGTTGCACGGGAACCAATAACGACATGATCTCCCATAATGATAGGAGCGGCCAGATCAAAAAAAATATGGGCACTAATCATACCATACTTGCCAATAGTAAATCTCTCGGTGCCAATAATTATTGGCATTCTACAAATGAGTGTGCCGTGCCCAACCTGAAATCCAATCAAACGAAAGACAGTGGCTCGGAAGCGGCCGCCTGTGTATGCAGGAAATGGTAGAACTAGTAATCGTGCTAATAACCACCGCCAGCGAATGTTGCCAAACTCTTCTTGGATAAGTTGTTGAAATTTTTGCATTGTGTTTGTCTATCCCGATCATTCATTAAAAAGGGGAAGTAATCCTGATGGCGGCAGGGGATCTGGTTGCCAAGACCATCGTTTATGTTTTATGGGGATGGGTTGATCAACGATATATTCCATCCTGTTTACGAAGCCAAGCATCACGCCTAAATATACCATATTTTGAACATTCCATGACATATCAACATAAGCGTAGATGAAGTGCATGACGATGTATAAAACGGCCGTTGCCGCAATCGCGCTCATATCATCATGCGGCATACGCCACAAGACGCGGATACCCAGCGTGATAGAGATGCCGACCAAAAACATCATAGTAAAGAAGCCGCCAACACCCGTCTTCATCCATACCCATGCGATTGAATTATGGGTAATAAATTCCCACCATACAAAAGTACTAATATCTGGTAAGGTAACCAACATATAAAACGGCTGCCCGAAACCGATTCCCGTTAATGGTCTTTGGTGAATAGTGTAGTTGGAATTTATATTTTCCAAGTCACGGTACACATTTGAAGAACGGTCAGCTTCACTTGCATCATCTTCTGCAATGATAGATTTAATCGCCTGAGCAGGAAGCCCAATTGCCCCGCTGCTATTCCAAAAGGCACCCAAATAGAGTATGCCAACGATCCCGACTATTGGCATAATCACAAAAAAGACCTTGCGGCTTTCTTGGTATAAAAACACAGCCATAAAGGCTAATGCTATAAACAAAGCGACAAAAGCAGCACGGCGCTGGGTGGCTAAATAGGTTAAAAAAACGGGTGGGATCATAAAAGGCAAAATAAACCGCTTTGCCCATGATCCTTTGTAAAGCCATACTGCGGCGGTAAAAACAAACAACGTGTTCATATGAATGGCCGCTGAATGTTCTGTAATGTCCTCTACTAGACTTAAATCTCGTCCTAACTCAACGAAATAAATATATACTCCCATAAATCCCTCTAAACAGAGGGCGATCATAGCCACCCACATTAAATTGCTTACATGCTCACGTTTGGTAAAGAGATTGCTGATCAAAATGAGGAGCATCGGCATATAAAATATAGAACGTGCAGACCATAGAGCTGTATTAAGATTCCCCCCTGTGCCAATCCCATAAACCAGGCCAAAGGCGACGAAGGTGACGAAGGATAAAGTCGGCCAAAATAGATCGCCCTTATAAAATTTTAAGTTGCGCTGCATAAAGGCGCGGCCTAACCATGAAGCAAAGGTGAGGGTTAGATAAAACTCTAAAGGGCTGAAAATTACTGCATTATGCAGGAAAAGGAGGGTTTCGTTGCTGGAGAAGTTTTTGTTGAATGGGTACCATGGCATCATCACAAAGTCGCCGGCAAGGGAAAAAAAGACTATTAGATAAATACCGTAACGCGGTTCATATATGATGACAATGATACCAATCAAATATAGTAGCCAACTGATGGTCGAGAAGCTGGCGGTAAAGAGGTACATAGCCAATCCGACAACGGCCGTTACCCCCATCAATACCACAAACCATAACAGCCAAACAATGTCAGATCGTGTTTTTTGCGAAGGTGCATTTTTCAAACTGCTATTCGTAGCAAATGTCATCAAAACGCTCGTCTAAGAAAATAAAAGGAGAGGATTACCGCCACGACTCCGCCCACTACGAATATCCGCAGAGCGGGTGGCTGCCGCCATAATAGTATACCCAGTATAAATGTGATGCCTAAAAAGCCAAGCCAAATAGTCATTATATTGCGATTAATGTTGGGGAATAAGCTGTAACAATGCGGATGGTGTGTGTAAATGCACCTGATTCATAATAACGCCTATGATAGAGAGATGATCGATACTATCTAGGGAGGTTTGTGCGTCTCCAAGCTGGGTTGCACCTTGATGTATAATCAAACAGGCATCATCGCTTAATGATGCTAAGGGGATGACATCGCTACATGTGGAAATAGCGGGAATATCAAGCAGTATATGGTCAAATTTCTGCTCCAATTGATTAATCATCTCTTTTAGGCGTGAGCTTCGGGAAAGTATAGATCGCTTTTCTATATCCATATCCCCAGCAGGCAATAATGCCAAATTGGGGAATTCTGTCTGGACAAGTGCATCTTCTAGCGGGGTATCGTCAATTAAAACGGCCGCTGCTCCCCCTTTCTCTGACAGCGAGGCAAATATCTCTGACGGCCGTTGCCAATTCAACTCCACAATACAGACAGTCACCTCCATATCATGCGCCATTGTCGCCGCCAATGCTTGCGTCAAGTAAGAGACCCCTTCTTGCTCTAGCGAAGCCACCATAGACAATCGTGCAGGGAATGGCTTATTACGGGCGGCATGTGCCACCATGCGCCGGAATGGAGCGATGGCTTCAATAGGAAAGGATATAATCTGCGTGCCATCCTGCGCAGTCAACACAATTGCAGGAAGGGTGTCCTCATTTTTTTGCTTTCTAAAACGTTGCCATATTTTCATCGTTTCTCTTTTTTCTATCCAGCCGATTCTGTTTCACGCCTGAGTACTCGATTCAAAATCCGCTCGGCCACCCCGCGAAGCAAAAGCAAATCTTCTTGAGGGATAACCCGCAGAAGAAGAATCATCGCTATATAAACAATGCCGCCAACTATAATGGGAACGGCAATAAATATGTCTTGCAAAAACCAAACGGCCGTTACCATCACCAAGCCGGCAATAAATATGCGTACAGTCGTCCACACATTCGACCATCCCAGCAACCCTTTGGGCAGCACGTACAAACCAGCGATCATCATTCCGCCTTCTGTGATAATAAAAGCCAATGATCCGCCAATCGCGCCATTGCCAAATGCTTCTTGACACCATGGAACTAGCAGTAAGTCCAATGGAATCGTTGCTGCGGTTGCCACGGCCATAATGATGGTCAATATCTTTTGTCGGTCAACTGAAATAATAAAGCTCCCCAACAGCATATTTTGATATGTCAAGATAAGAACGATTCCCATCACTGATAAGACAGGGCCGCTATTGATTAGTTCATCCCCAAAAAGCAATAGAACGACAGGAGTAGCGATAACCATCACCCCTAACCCTATGGGGACACTAAGCAGCATCAAAAAATCGAAGCTCTTACCCATCATATTGCTCAATACACTTTGATCATTTTCTCCATTATCTTCACTGCTGTCGGCATGTAATCGTGTTAAAGCGGGGAAGACGGCCGTCATAAAAATAGAAGGGATGAACATAAGTGTGGCAAACAGCCCGTCAGCCGCACCATACCACCCTACAACTTCTTCTTCAGCAAGTAACGAGATAATCACAATATCAAGTTGTATGTAAACAACTGCAAAAACAGAAACTAAAAAGTAGGGGAAACTTTCTCGTATAATTTTTTTGGTCACCTGCCAATCAAATTTAATATGAATGGGATGCAATCTCTTCAAATATGCTCTTTGAATAAACAGTCCAATAATGCTTGAAGTCACCACAACAGCACTGATAACGAGTATCCCCTTACCTAAAAACAGCAAGACCAAACCAACCACAGTCAGAAATGTCTTACTGATAATATCGGACAACGAGACATATTCCATGCGCTCTAACCCTTCTAATGCGGCTCGGCTGGTGCCAGTTAATAGTAAGAAGAATCCAGAAATCCCTATGATGAAGATCACAGTGACTGTTTCGACTTCATACCCGGCAAATTGAACATACAGAGCAACAAAACCGAATGTTAAGGAAAAAATGACGGCGCGGAATATAAGAATAGCTCCGTATACCTCTGATAATTTCTCTGGACGACGGGCAACTGCTTTGACCAGATAGGTATCCATACCAAAAGTGGCGAATACTCCTGCCATAGCCCAAATAGAGTTGGCTAAATGAAATTGCCCAACGGCAGTCGCGCCCAATATACGCGGCAAATAGACCATCAAGGCGAGTGTCAAACTCCATGTGATTAGTTGAGATGCCATTAGCACAGTGGCATTCTTGGCAATTGTTTTTCCAGTTCCATTCATGTGAAAATTCTCTTTTATTGCGAGGGCGCAAAAGCATGCGTTTATGGGGGGGGAAAATCATCTAGCAGAGTGCCGAAGAAGGCTAAAACGGGGTGCAGATGATGCAGACATTTAGGATAAATTCAGATTTTCTTCTGATAATTTGTCTTCAAAAATCTGCATCCCTAAATCTTTATCTATTTACGCAACATATATTTAATTAATTGTCTCAGTACAATATCATACTCATCCAAAGTGAGATTGTGTACGTCATTTTGTACCGTGTCTAACTCTTGTTCTATGCGCTGCTGTATTGTTTTGGTCAAAGCACGCGCCATAGGCACATCATTATCAAAGTGGAGCGGCTCGCCAATGCGTACATAGGCGTTAGGCTGCTTGTTGAAGAACAGATCATAATGGATAGCTGTTGGTAAAATTGTGATCTGTTTTACTAAACGGGCGATTTGTGCTGCGCCGGGCTGGGCTATAATCGGGCGTTCAGAACTACGTGTAAATGTCCCTTGTGGAAATATCACCATACACCGATTCGATTGCTCTTTTAGCAATGTTGAAGCATATTTCAATGTGCGGCCAACGGCGAAGGCATCCCCATCTTCTTCTACACTAAAAACGCCGTGCTTACGCATAAACGGCCGTTTGCCCATCATCTCCGCATTTGCCATCATGTAATAGTCTAATCCCAACAACTCTTCGACCAAAAATAGCGAAATCTCAATATCCAACCAACCAGGATGGTTAACAACCATCAAAATAGGACGAGAACTGTCCAATTTCTTCTCTGGAAACCGCACCCGTATTTCATCCAAATACCACGATAACGTATATTTAGCCTTTATTCTGCCAACTTTTACACCAAATGGTGTCCTCTCTGTCTTGATCATTCTTTCTCTTTTATGATGGATAGCGGCGAAAAATGAAGTTCAGTCCTCAGTGTGACTACAGCAGATCATAAAAATGAACGAATGTTTTCTCAACTGCGCATCCGTTCATTTCTTTCACCCGTTGTTGTCACTCCAAAATATTGAAAAGTTAATATCTTCTCAATAAATCGTGGACAAGACTTGACAAATTTCGTCAGCACTTTATTTTACACGAGTATCATTAGGAAAATTTGTCAAGTCTCCCCAGAATACTGAGAAGACACCTTTTTTATTTGCGCTAATCTGCGAAATCTGCGGAAAATACGCTAAAAATCAGCGTCCCCAAAACCAAACGGATCATCCGTACCAGCGAATAGTTTCTCCAAACTGTCCCGTTCGCGGGTTTCGATAATTTGCAGGAAGGTTTGGGCATCCTTCCCCATATGTTGGAACGCGCTCAAGCCGCCCTCAAAGAAAGTTTGCACCTCAGCCCATGTTGACCAACGGGTGAAACCGCGTGCCAGCCGCAAACTAAAATTGATGAAAGGGATATTTGCCAGTTGGTTGACTCCATCCCCCACTTGCATAATGAGATCGATTTGGCGGCTGCGTTCCTCCTGATTGTCGCAGAGGCGGTACGCTTGGGCGTAGAGCGGCACAGTGATGCGCTCTTTTACGCCAAGTTGGTGGATGAGAGTATCGATGAGAGTTTGATCGAGAACGGCCGTTAATTGATTCAATACATTCACATTATCCAGAGTTTCGCGTACCAGATTAGGCATCACCCCTTCCAGCGCATTATAAATCTGCTCTAAATCTTGATCGCGCTGACTGAAATCCTGTGGGGCGTAGATGCCGTAACGGAAAAATTCGGCGGCAGGGTTGTAACGGGGATCGGCTAATAAGTCGGCATAGGTGCGCGAGAGACGGTCGCTCTGCCATGCGCGTAATAGCAATAAGTCGGGAAGCAATTCGTTCTGCACCGTTTGCCGCTCTCCCAATTTCCCTTGTCGTAACGGTTTTAACAGATGGAGTGTCTGTCGAAGTCTGTTTCTCATCATGTGGGTATTTTCGCAGAATTGGGACAATTTTCAAGACATCTGTGCAATCTGTCAATTACATACAGGACGGGACAAGGAACGATCAATTGACAATTGACAATTTTTCTTAAGGCTTGCAGTATCTTCTCAATGAATCGTGGACAAGACTTGACAAATGTCATCGGCACTTTAGTTTACGCGAGTACCATTAGGAAAATTTGTCAAACCTCCCCAGAATACTGAGAAGATACGGCTTGCAGATATAAAATTATGGTAACTACTCAGCCATTATCCAAATTAACCACAAAGACACGAAAAACACGAAGTTCTTTAAGGTTTTCTTTGTGATCTTTGCTTCTTTGTGATGAAACGAGTGATAGGCTGAGTAGTTACAAATTATGATACAATAGCCGCGAATTACGACATGGTTTATATGCAATACAATGATTGTCAGGAGACCCCGCCCAATGGCACGAAGAAAAAAATTAACCCCCAGCCGCAAACAATATCTCAACATGAAGGCGCAGCACCCCGACGCGATCCTCTTTTTTCGCATGGGTGATTTTTATGAGATGTTTGATGATGATGCCCGCACCGCCGCTAAAGCACTCGATCTTGTCCTCACCAGCCGCCCCAATGGGAATGAACGCATTCCTATGTGCGGCATCCCCCATCACGCCGCCGAAGGGTATATCGCCCGTTTGATCGGGCAAGGGTTCAAAGTCGCTTTATGTGAGCAGATCGGTAGCATGCCCGTAAAAGGGTTGATGCCCCGCGAGGTGGTGCGCGTTTTTACGGCCGGAACGGTCATCGAGCCGGGTATGTTGGACGCAGTACGCAACAATTATCTGGTGGCGGTGATTAGTGACGACGGCCGTTCTGGCTTAGCATACGCCGACATCACCACTGGTCAATTTTCCACCACCGTCATCCAAAATCGGCGTGATTTGCTGGATGAATTGGCGCGTCTGGCACCGGCTGAACTGCTCGTGGCCGAGAATGAGCACAGCTTATTTGACATCGCCAGCACCGTCACCCCGCTGCCGCGCTGGCGGTTTGAAGAGGGAAACGGCCGTCAAGCGATCCAACGCCATTTCCAAGTCACCGACCTATCCGCCTTTGGCTGCGAAAATAAACCGATGGCGATTCGTGCCGCCGGCGGCTTGCTCCACTATTTACAAGAGACCCAACGGGGAGCGATGGGGCAGATTACGCGCCTCTCTACCTATCATTTGGAAGGGTATATGGCGTTGGATGCGGCCACACGGCGCAATTTAGAGTTAGTCGAATCGCTCAGAGGCGACCGCGCCCATTCGCTGATCGGCATTTTGGACAAAACCTCCACGCCGATGGGGGCGAGATTATTGCGCGAACGGGTCACACGGCCGTTACTCCATCTTCCCGCCCTTCTGCAACGGCTTGATCAGGTGGACATCTTTTACAACACCCCCATGCTCCGCGCCGACATCCGCACCGCTTTCAAAGGGATGCCCGACTTAGAACGGCTGACCAACCGCCTTCTCAGCGGCAAAGCAAACCCGCGTGATTTGGAACAGATGCGCTGGACGCTGATGATGATTCCTGCCTTGCGAAAGAAATTAGAAGCGGTGATCACGACGGAGGAGGATGCGTTACGGCCGTTAGCCGACAATCTCAACCCGTGCCAAGACGCAGCCACCATCATCCATCGCGCCATCGCCGAAGATGCCCCCATCAATTTGAATAAAATGGGGGTCATCAAAGCGGGCTTCTCAGCCGAGTTGGACGGGGTGATGAACTCATCCGCCCACGCCCGCGCTTGGGTTGCCGATCTAGAGCCGCGCGAGCAGGCGCGAACGGGTGTCAATTCGTTAAAAATCGGCTTCAACAAGGTGTTCGGCTATTACATCGAGATGACAAAAGCGACCTCCCATCTTGCCCCCGACGATTATATCCGTAAGCAGACATTGACCAATGCCGAACGGTACATCACCCCCGAATTGAAGGAGTACGAGACGCTGATTTTGAACGCAGAGGAGCGCATTTTGGAGATTGAGCGGCGCGTTTTCAGCGAAGTTTGCCAGCAGATCACCCGTCACGCCCCCTGCCTACTGGCGACAGCCGACACGCTGGCACAGTTGGATGTGGCTGTCTCGCTGGCGCAGGCGGCCTCCGATAATGGGTATGTCCGTCCTATATTGCGGCATGAGGAAGGGGAGATGTTGGATGTAGTAAACGGCCGTCACCCCGTCGTCGAACAGAGCAGTGGCATGGAGCGATTCGTGCCCAATAATATCCACTTTGACAAAAAAGAGCGCATTCAAATCATCACCGGCCCCAATATGAGCGGTAAAAGTACCTATCTGCGCCAAGTTGCCCTCATCAGTTTGATGGCACAAATCGGCAGTTTTGTCCCCGCAGACTCGGCCGAAATCAATCTCGTTGACCGCATCTTCACCCGTATCGGAGCGCATGATGAATTGCACGCTGGGCGCAGCACCTTCATGGTCGAAATGGTCGAAGCGGCCGAGATTTTGAACCATGCCACCCATCGCTCCCTGCTCATTTTGGACGAAATCGGGCGCGGAACCAGCACCTACGACGGCCTTTCGCTGGCATGGTCAATCGTCGAATATCTGCATAACCATCCCCGCCTCCGTCCGCGCACGCTCTTCGCCACCCATTACCACGAGTTGACGGGGTTGAAGGATTGGCTGCCCAGCGTATCAAATTACAATATCGCCGTCGCCGAAGAGGGGGAGAAGGTCGTCTTTTTGCATCAAATCATTCCCGGCGGCGCGGATCAAAGTTATGGTATTCATGTGGCACAATTAGCTGGTCTTCCCCGCGCCGTGATCAATCGCGCCAATGAGATTTTGGCTATTTTGGAAGATGAAACGATACAAACAGTCGTCAAGCCCGACCGCCTCAACGCCGCCCAACAAGCCGCCCTCTTCCCCGAATCCAGCCCCATGTTGGACGAATTGAAAAAGTTGGACATGAACAGCCTCACTCCCTTAGAAGCGATCAATAAATTATACGAATGGAAGCGGAAATATGGCGGAGGGGCAGAGTAGCGGAGCAATTTAGGTACACGCTGGCAGAAGTTCTCCAGCAATTATCGTAGGTCAATTTTGTAAAATTGACTGTGCAATTTTACAAAATTGACCTACAGAAGGGGATCTCGCCAGCCTCATCATTACCACGCGGGAAAGTATTAAC
The DNA here is from genome assembly GCA_015486215.1 of Anaerolineae bacterium. Classification (GTDB taxonomy): domain Bacteria; phylum Chloroflexota; class Anaerolineae; order Promineifilales; family Promineifilaceae; genus S016-13. The sequence continues at coordinate 25,862 of WFSA01000202.1, forward strand.
AAAGCACTCAAAAATTTCCGCCATCAAGGATGGGTTTCTATGCAGAAAGGGTGTATTGTGATTTTAGATACAGCCGCCTTGCAACGACAAGCAGCAGGATAGAACACGGATGCTTCACACGCGAATTTCGCTAATTTTGATCTTTTTAGGGTATCTTCTGTATCTTCTCAAAATTTGTCAAGTCTCCCCAGAATACTGAGAAGATACTTTTTAGGCCATTTATGAAAAATAGTAACTACTCAGCCTATCAATTATTTCACCACAAAGAAAATCTTAAAAAACGTCGCGTTCTTCGTGTCTTTGTGGTTAATTTGGACAATGGCTGAGTAGTTACGAAAAATAATTATACGTTTGTCATTTCCCCACCTTCGTGAGGGCAGGCTCCGTGAAGATGGGAATGACAATCAAAGTTTTGGATGATTTAAATTTAGAAATGGCCTTATCTGTGTTCACCTGTGCGATTAGTGTCTAATTTTGAAGGTTGCAATCGCCCTGCTTCACCCCTTGCATTCCATGACGCACTGTGTTATATTTTGTTTATGACGCACTGTGTCATAAACAAAATATATATTAAATCAGGCTGTTTAGGACAGTCTTAGGGAAGGTTCGTTTTTAACTTTGGACTTTCAGGTGACAGGCACTTGGCAAGTGCCTGTCACCTTGGCCACAGTTATTTACGAGTTTTCCCTTAGTGAAAAAAGAAGGTGTAAAAATGGCGAAAGAAATTGTGGAAGACATTGTAGAAGAAATTGTAGAAGAGATTGAAGTTGTGGAAGAAGAAGCTGGATCAAATCCATTTGTTTCGACTGTGCATCGCGTATTGATGGCTGGTGTTGGCGCGGTTGCGCTGGCACAAGAAGAAGTTGAAGATTTCGTTGGTAAGCTGGTGGATCGGGGCGAATTGGCGGAGAAAGACGGCCGTAAACTCATCACCGATTTGAGCGATAAACGGAAAGATGCTCAAACGCGCGTGCAAGAAACAGCTCAAAGTCGTGTACAAGAGACAACCAATGCCGCAGATCGCCGCATGGAAAAATTATTAGGGCGCATGAATGTCCCCACCAAATCTGACATTGCCGAGCTAAGCGAAAAAATCGCCCTCCTATCCGAGAAAGTAGACGCATTGAAAGCGCGTAATTAATTTCAGTAGAAGTGACAGTCACGGGGCGTATGGTTTTCGGTAAATTGAGCCCGTTCGCCCCCGTGACGGTCACTCATTGACAATTGATCAGTGCCGTGTTTGGTAGGATAGGAAGAGTAAAACGGCCGTTCCCCATCCGAGAAGCAGCCCCAATTTTAATGATCCTGACGGGATTAGAATGGCGATTAGGCCGAAGATAACGGCCGTAAAATAGTACCCTAATACGATGCACCGCGTCGGTAGCCCGCGATCTGATAATCGAAAATGAAGATGCCCCCGATCTCCTTGAAACGGGTGCTGTCCCCGCCGCAAACGGGAGATGATTTGCCATGCCACATCCAAAATAGGGACGGACATCACCAATAGCGCGGTGGATAATTTTGCTGGCGAGAGGATGGAGTAGACGGCTAAATTGTAGCCGAGTAATGACGCGCCCGCCGCGCCTAGAAAAATTTTGGCAGGGGCAAAGTTGAAGAAGAGGAAACCGATCAAGACTCCAGCGAGTGCGAGAGGGTAGGCGGCAACGGCCGTTTGCCCCAATCGGTAACTATGCCACGCAAAGAGCAAGGCGGCGATGCTCCCCACGCCAGTCGCCAGCCCGTCCAAGCCGTCAAGCATATTGATAGCGTTGATCATGCCCACGATCCAGAAAAGGGTGATCAACAGCGCGAGAGGTCGCCATACCCAAATTAAATTCCCATCTAAATGGAAGAGGAAGCGTAAAGGGGTGTTTGTCCAAACGGCCGTCGCTGCCAACGGGTTGGTGAAGAGTTCGATGAAAACGGTATGTCCCATCGCAATGGCCGCGCTCGCCAATTGAAACAGCAATTGCCATCGTGCCGACAGTTCATACCGATCATCAATTAAGCCGCCAATGAAAATGACGGCCGTTCCCAACAGCACCCCGCGCAGACGGAGCGCGTCGTCCGCTGTGCTGGGCGGAAAAAGGATGGCGGCAGTTATGACGGCCGTTGCGTACGCCCCCATCAACGCCGCCCCGCCCAATTTTGGAATGCGCCCCTGATGCGTTCGCCGCCCTCCCGGCACCGCCTCAATCCCCAAACGACGAGAAAGCCGCATCGCAAGCGGTGTCAACAACAACACACTGCCCAATCCAGCCAGAAAAACAGATAAATATGTCATAATAAAAGGCTGGAAATTGTCATCTTCCTGTCGTATATGTGCAATTTATAGATGTATCATTATCGTAAACTTAAGCCAAATATGTCATTTCGACCGTAGGGAGAAATCTTCATTCTTGCCGAGAAAAGATTCCTCACCCCTTCGGGGATTCGGAATGACAAATCGTTAAGTTTACAAATATGATAGATGTATGATTGAACGATTCTAAGGGAAAACTCGTAAATAACTGTGGCCAAGGTGACAGGCTCTTGCCAAGTGCCTGTCACCTGAAAGTCCAAAGTTAAAAACGAACCTTCCCTTAGTTCCCTATTATTCAAGACACTTTGTCACTGGTTTTAGATCGTTCTATGTATTTTCTCAAAAATCCAAAAACAATGAACTGCTCATTATTCATTGTTACTACGCTGTTCCAAACAGGCGGTCGCCTGCATCGCCTAAGCCGGGCACGATGTAGCCGATCTCGTTTAGATGATCGTCAATGTGGGCGACATGGATTGGTACGTCGGGATGGGCGGCTTGCAGGGCGGCGATCCCTTCGGGGGCGGCGAGGATGGCAACGAATTTGATGCGCGTCGCTCCCCATTTTTTGAGAATATCAATGGTGGCGATGGCCGAGCCGCCCGTCGCCAGCATCGGGTCTAGGACGAGGCACACTTGCACTGTCGGGTTGGTGGGTAATTTATTGTAATAGGAGACAGGCTGTAACGTCTCTTCGTTGCGGTATAAGCCGATATGCCACACTTCCGCGCCGGGCATCATCTCCCAAATGCCGTCTACCATGCCCAATCCCGCCCGTAAAATGGGGATGAGACCGATTGTGTCGGTCAACTCTTGCCCATGCGCTTCTCCCATCGGTGTTTGGGCGGTGATGGGGGTTGTGGCTAAATCGGCCGTTGCCTCATAACAAAGCAGCAATGCCAATTCACGCACCAGCTCACGGAATTTTTTCGGTTTTGTGCTGATTTTGCGGAGCATTGTCAGCTTATGTTTGGTCAAAGGATGGTTTGATTCGTGTATCATTTTCATGCGTTTCTCTTTTTAGTATCTTATCAGTGATATTCTTGTACCGTGTACAAGAAATTGTCCGCAGATTCCGCAGATTAGTGCAGATTGAATGTTTTTATCTGCGCTAATCTGCGAAATCTGCGGATCATTCCTTTCTGGTTTATCCAGATTAGGAATGAGGATTAAATAAAACCTGAAACTTCAAATTGTCATTCCCCCATCTTCATGAGGGCAGGCTCTGCGAAGGCAGGAATCCACACTCCTCAAGAAAATAAATTCCCGCCTACGCGAGAATGACAAGTCTGGGAGTTAAATAAATCCTCATTCCTTATTCATAATCGTGCGCCATAAAACGCCGTCTTGACGTAAGCCGCGCCTGTCGAAATCGCTATTGGCGAGGATGATGCTGTGGGAACAACGGCCGTTTAACCCCCGCACCAATCGGCTCAACAGTTGATTCCGAATGCGAAAATCATCATCTGTCGTCCATACTTTGCCATCAGGCCAGCTTTGTGCCAGCACAAACGCATTGCTCAACGGCTGATTGGGAATGTCCCACCAGCCCGTCGCCGCTGCGTCGAGCCATACCTGTACCTGCACCGTTTTATTCGCCAAAAGATAGCCGTAGATGGTAGAAATCATTATGCCGTCAGGATCGGGCGGGTCGCCCAGATGGGGCGGGTTGGAGGTGACGATTCCTTGATAGATGCTTTCGATAAATGTTTGCCCGATGGGTGTGTTGCCGCCCAATTGTAATCCATCGGCCGTTAGTTCTAGTCGCCCAGCCGCGCGGACGAGCCAATCGCAAACGGCCGCGCCCGCCAAATCTGGCTCGGCATGAAAATCAGGCCGTGAGAGCAGTTCCGTAAACAGCGTGTGCAAAAAATGGCTGAGCGGCAGACTTTCTGCGTTCAACAACCAGTCGCGTAATATATCAGCCCGCTCCAATACGCTGTTTGGCAGCCGTTCGCGCACAGTTTGGGGGAGGTCTTTGCTTAATAGCAGCCGTCCACTGGTGATGTCGTACCAATGGCGCGTCAGCAGTGATGCCCGCGCGGGGTCGATGTCGTCCATGCTCAAGGTCAACGCTTCAGCCACATCGTAGACGGAGGGCTGCACGCCCCAATCGGGATGGGTGAGTGCGAGCCATGTAAGCCATGTGCGGATGCGAGGCTCATCGCGCGGGCTGGAGCGACGGCGTAAGAAGTAGCAGGGCAGCCCTGCAGCTTGTAATTCCTGTGTCAAATTATATTGCATCGCGCCATCTAAATAAGGGGTGATGATGGCGATCTTGTCGGGCGGCGTGCCTTGATGGATGAGGGCGGCAAGGGTGGGGATGAGGGCGGCGACCATATCGCGGCGATAACGGCCGTGTACCACATCCAAAATCGCCTCATCTGCCCCTTCCATTGGCAGAGTCGTGTTCAGCAATCCGTTTTCGATCCGATTAGACAACGCCCATAACGGTGCGGGGGTGACGAAACTGGTGTCAAAAGTGAAGGCGTAATCGCAAGCGGTATAAAAGCGGTTTGCGCCTGTCGGATCGGCGGCCATGAACCGTTTGTAGCCGCCGCCCGCGTCGTAGGCGATGGTCGTCGTCTCCATACTGTCCATCATTTGCGTGATGAGATTTTGACCAGCCGGTGTTTGCTCTTCGATATTGTCTACCAATAAATGGCGGTAGCGTTCGCTGAAATAGCGGGAAAATTGGGGATGTTTGAGTAGGTGACGGTCAAAAACGGTGACGATGAGGGAGAGATCGAGCAGGCTGTTTTGCAGGCAGTGGGCGCGGAAATGGGTAACGGCCGTTTCTGCATCATTCAAATGGCGCACTCTGTCCGCCTCGCCAATCCAACTGTGCCGCTGGCGTGCCATCGCTTCGGCCACCGTCAACCCGTTTAAGGCGGCGCGATTGAGTGTGTCTAATAGCTGGCTGACAATTTGTTGCGGACGCAGGCGCAAATCGTTGAACGCCCCTTCGTCCAGCATCGGGGTGATGATTTTCCACATCAGCAGTTGGGCTAAATCGTAGCTCAACAGGGTGGGGGGGCGATGGGGATCGGCGAAGCCGGCATCACGGGCGAGAATCGGCCAAAAAAGAGTGACCATCTCTTGCGCCATCCAATTGTAGGTGATGATATTGAGATCGGTATACGACCCGGCATCGGTGTTGTGAATATACTCTAAAAAGCTGGCTTCATGCCCCCGTTCGGCTGTAAGGGTCAGGATGGTGTAGGCTGGCTCGCCGTGTTGGAGCAGGGAGAGGAGTTTATGATGGAGAACGGCCGTTTTGCCCGTGCTGACTGCGCCAAGCATAAAAACCGATCCGCCTGCGTCGAGTGCGTCTTGTTGTGTGGTAGTGAACTGTATCATTGTGGGTATTGTAGTGTGCAAGTTTGCAGGTGTGCAAGTGGCAGGTGTGCATGTTTAATGCCTTTTGCCTTTTTATCTCTGTTCATCAGCGAAATTCGTATCCAATGCTAGGGATTGCAGCCGCTCTGATGGCTTTTTTGATTGCGTGTATTGCTTAATCGTTTTATGATAGGGCATGGAGTTTACTAGACATGATTTGGAGTTGATCAGATGACAGATAATGAAGCCCTCGCTGTAGCCTTGTACGATATTGGAGCCGTCAAAGTTGGCAAATTTAGATTACACAGCGGTCGAAAATCCCCCATTTACCTTGATTTACGTTTATTGGCCTCTTATCCGCAAGTGTTGCAGCAAGTGGCGGCCGCGTACCATGCTTTGATCGAAAAAGAGCAGTTAGCTTTTGATTTGTTGGCTGCTGCTCCGTTGGCAGGTTTACCGATTGGAACGGCCATCGCATTGATGACGAATATGCCCCTTATTTATCCGCGTAAAGCGGCCAAAAGTTATGGGATGGGAAAATCTGTTGAAGGGGCGTATGAGGTGGGACAAACGGCCGTTATCGTTGACGATCTCATCACCTCTGGCGACAGCATCATTTCTGTTGCCATTCCGCTGAAAGTTGCTGGTATGTTGGTCAAAGATGCGGTGGTTTTGATTGATAGAGAGCAGGGCGGGGACGCGGTGTTGGCTGAATCGGGATATAAATTACATTCCGTATTCACGCTTAGATTTTTACTAGCGGTGCTGGAAAAGCATGAGCGTATCAGCAGTAAAAAGCATGCGCGGGTGTTACGAAAATTGTACAAGTAGGGGCGGCTCTCGCTGAGTCGCCCGCAAAGGTTTAGGGAGGGTTCGTTTTTAACTTTGGACCTTCAAGTGCCTGTCACCTTGACTCAATTAAAATAACGATGGGTAGGGGCGTGTAGGCGGGGATGCCGTTGCCATCGGCGAATTGCAAGCCTGTTGATGTGCCGCCGTCTAAATTCAAGGCAATTTCCAGTTCCAAATCAGAATTAACCAGCCATTGACTGAGTTGATGCAGCGTAAAACGGCCGTCACCCGCGATAATAAAAAGTAAACGGCCGTTCACATCCTGCCCCACAACTGTCCGTCGCGCTGGAATTCCATCTTCTTCAGGATACCCCATCACCCCATTTGGTTTGACTAATAACGGAAAGGATTGTGTTGCCTGTTGGATGGGAAATTGGTGTAGAAACGGCCGTTTATCATCAAAATAAGGCACATCGGCCAACCATTCCACGCTCGTTCCCGCGTCGGTGACGGTGAACATGCCCGCATATGTGCCATGACTTGTGCCAACGGCCGTGCCGTCACTCACAACCAATCCCGTCGCTTCATATCCCTCTGTAAAATAGCCGCCATTAATCGCCATTACTGCACCGCTTTCGCGCAGCCACAATCCTAACGATTGCCCTTCGCCCGCGTGATAGCCGACACGAAAATTGTATTGCGCGGGATCGACGCGCACGAGATAAAGCGTCGCCGTATCAATATGAATGGTGCGCTCGTCGAGACCAGATTGGCGTTGCTGCCAACCGCTGTCCGGCGGGACGGGTGTGTGGGGGATCATTGTTGCGCTGGGTGATGCGATGGGGAGCGGCGTGGGAGATGGGGGCAGAGAAGGGGTGACGGCAGGCAGAACGGCCGTTGTGCAGCCAGCCAATAACAGCATCAGCAGTACGCCCCATTTTGTTATGTGGAGATAGAAACGAAAAAAGGCTAATTTTTCGACATGGTTCAAAATGGTGAAAATCATCTTTAGGAACGAGGACTTATTTAACTACCAAAGTTGTCATTCCCCCATCTTCATGAGGGCAGGCTCCACGAAGATGGGGGAATGACAACTTTGAAGTTTCGTAAGTTATTAAATTCTTGTTCCTTACAGTAGTTACAATGAACCATGTCCATCTTTTTATCGCTATGTTTGTTTTTTTCTTAATCGCTCCACGAACGAATAATTAATAAGCCGACTATGCTGATGATGAGGCCGATATGCAAGAAAAAATTGCTATGTATAAGCCAAGTCGCGGCCGCGCGATCTGAAGATTGCAGCATCAGGTTCAAGAAAAAATTGAAAATAATAAAGCCGATACCAATTAAAGGAACCAGCCCTGGCCGCCCGCTTAAATAAGTGTTTAATTTTTCGATTATTTCGTTCATAGATTCTCCGTTGCAAGCAGCAGGTCTGCATGTTTGCATGTGTCACTTGCACACTTGCTTACTTGCACGCGTATGGTTCAAAATAAGGGATGAGACGTTGGGGTAAACGGCCGTAAATCACCGTTCCCTCCGCCTCATGCTGTACGCTGTCCACTTGTCCGCGTTCGTGAAATAGAGACAGTAAATCGCCTCGTTTATACGGTAATTGTACCTGAATAGGGCGTAAGTAGCGGGTCATTACCGCTTCAATCAGCACCATTAGCTCGTCCATCCCTGCGCCTGTTGTGGATGAGACGGCCACACTTTGATCCTCTATATTGAGGACAGCCATTGGGTCAACTCCGTCTGGTAGCAGGTCAATTTTGTTTAAGGCTGTCACACGAGGGATATTATCCACCTCTAATTCGGCTAAGGTATCTTCAACCGCTTCGATTTGGGCGGCGGCTTGCGGATGGGTCACATCGACGACGTGCAAAAGCACATCCGCTTCGATGATCTCTTCCAATGTGGCGCGAAAAGCGGCGATGATTTGGGTTGGCAGCTTTTGAATAAAGCCAACTGTATCGGTAAACAACGCTTCCCGTCCGCCGGGCATGATTACTTTGCGTGTGGTTGGGTCTAGCGTGGCAAATAATTTGTCGGCTGACAGCACATTTGCGTCTGAAATTTTGTTCAGTAATGTTGATTTGCCCGCATTTGTGTAGCCGACAATGGCGATAACCTGTAATTCTGTTTGCTGCCGTTTTTGTCGGTGCTGTTCCCGTCGCGCCCGCACGATATTGATTTGCTTTTTGAGATAGGTGATGCGTTTGCCGATTTCGCGCCGATCCATCTCGATCTGCTTTTCGCCCGGCCCGCGTAACCCCACACCTGTCTCTTATACACATCTGACGCTGCGACG
>WFSA01000203.1 GCA_015486215.1 Anaerolineae bacterium
CCCCCCAAGCTCCGCCCCTGCAACAGTTGGGGCGGAAATTAGGCTGGCAGCCGATGCCGCTTACAATAGAAGAAGCGCGGGAAAAATATGGGGAATCATTGGCGGCGTTGCAAGCCGAAACAACGGCGTTGCAAGCCGAAACGAAACCATATATAGAGCCAGATTCTATGTTGCTCAAGGTGGACGGGCTGACTTTTGGGTATGACAACCCATTATTACGCGATATTTCCTTCACCGTTGGGGCAGGGGAGGCGGTCGCTTTGCTGGGGAGGAACGGATCGGGCAAGAGTACGCTGTTGCGTTGTATCATCGGGCTGTTGGCGGCGGATGGGGGGGAGGTGATAATCAACGGCCGTTCCACCGCCCATACCGACACCGCCGACATCTGTCGTCAAGCCGCCTATCTGCCCCAAAATCCAGACGATCTACTCTTTGCCGATTCCGTCGCTGAAGAGCTGCATATCACCCTGCAAAATCATGGGCTGCCACTGAATAATATCGTCGAACGGACGCTTGACGATATTGGATTAGGCGCGTTGGCAACGGCGTATCCACGCGATTTGTCGGTCGGGCAGCGTCAGCGGGTCGCTCTGGCAGCGGTGACTGTCACCCGCCCGCCGCTGCTCCTGCTCGACGAACCAACACGCGGTTTAGATTACGCCGCCAAGCAAAAATTGGTCGCCATTTGGCGGCGATGGCTGGCGCGGGGGATGGGTTTGTTGCTGGTGACGCATGATGTCGAATTGGCAGCTCTCATCGCTGACCGTGCCTTAATTTTAGATGAGGGCAGGATTGTTGACGCGGGGAAAACGGCCGTTGTCCTCTCCAATTCACCCCGATTTGCGCCGCAAATGATGCGATTGCTGAATAACAATGAATAATGAACAATGAACAATGAAATTTCATCTGTAGGGGCGATTCGCTGAATCGCCCAATAATGAAATTTTATTTGTAGGGGCGATTCGCTGAATCGCCCAATTTAGATAGGTGAGATGATGCCAAAAATATATACAAAAACAGGGGATGAAGGGATGACCAGTTTGGGCAGTCGGACGCGGGTGCCGAAGGATAATTTGCGGGTGCAGGCGTATGGCACGGTGGATGAATTAAACGCGCAGATTGGGGTGGCGATCGCTTCCGGCCTCGATGAAAAGTTGATAAGATCGTTGATCGTTGTGCAAAATGTGCTGTTCAATCTCGGCTCTGATTTATCCTTTCCAAAAGAGGATAGAGCCGGATTTGCAATTCCACAGGTGGAAGAGCGGCATCTGTTGACGTTGGAAGGGGAGATTGATGAGATGACGGCCGTTGTCAACCCATTGAAGCATTTTATTTTGCCCGGCGGCACAATGGGAGCGGCGCAGCTGCATGTGGCACGCACCGTCTGCCGTCGAGCGGAGCGGGAGGTGATCACCCTTGCCCGCGAGGAAAAGGTGGGCGAATTCGTGATCCGTTATCTCAATCGGCTGTCCGATGCGCTATTTGTGATGGCGCGGTATGAAAATCACCAGAAAAAAATTCCTGAACCATTGTGGAATTCCAGCAGCTAGGACAGTCCATTTCCCTCTCTTTTCCTATCAGTTTAATGGGCAGATAGCTTTTGGTAGCAAACGGCCGTTATAAACAACAGGTGAACAGGGGCGATCCGATGAGTCGCCCCAAAAAATATACACGGAGAATTTATGACAGAACGCAAACCAAATAACGGCCTTATGCAGCCCAATATCCCCGTCGGCATTGTCGGATATGGGGCGTATGTGCCGCGCTACCGGCTGCCAGCCAGCGAGATCAGCAAGATGTGGAAAGATGGCGTGGGCGGCGTGCCGATTGAAGAGAAAGCGGTCAATGGGCTGGACGAAGATGTCATCACCATGTCCATCGAAGCGGCACGTAACACGATGGATCGCGCCCAGATTGACCCTCAAGCGATTCGCGCCGTCTGGGTGGGCAGCGAAAGTCATCCATATGCCGTCAAGCCAACCAGCGCGACCGTCGCTGAGGCGATTGGAGCCGTTCCCAACACGCAAGCGGCCGATTGGGAGTTCGCGTGCAAAGCCGGCACAGAAGCGATGCAGGCCGCCATCGGCTTCGTCGGCTCTGGGATGGCCGATTACGCCCTTTCCATTGGCATGGACACAGCGCAGGGACGGCCGGGAGACGCACTGGAATATACCGCCGCTGCTGGTGGCGCCGCCGTCCTGATTGGCCGTGCTGATGAGTCAGTCGCCATCATCAACGGCTCATACTCCTACGTCAGCGACACACCCGATTTTTGGCGGCGTGCCCACGCCAATTACCCATCACACGGGGATCGGTTTACCGGTGAGCCAGCCTATTTTAAGCATGTGATGGGCGCGGCGGAGGCGTTGATGGACGCACTTGATCGGAAGCCAGACGAGTACGATTGGGCCGTTTTCCATCAACCCAATGCCAAATTCCCGATGCGGGTGGGCAAAATGTTAGGCTTTACGACCGAACAACTCAAGCCCGGCTTGCTCAGTCCGCGCATTGGCAATACCTATTCAGGCTCAACGATGATCGGCTTGACCGCTGTTTTAGATGTGGCTGAACCCGGTGACCGCATATTGATGGTCAGTTACGGCTCTGGTGCCGGCTCCGATGCGTTCGATTTGGAGGTGAGCGATCTCATCGAAGAGTCACGCCATCGCGCCCCAACCACAGAAGAGTATATTGCCCGCCGCACAGAGATTGATTACGCGACCTATTCGCGCTATCGTGAAAAAATTAAGATGAAGTGACAGTTGTGCAAGCAGGCGGTGCCCGCTTGCACAACTGCAACCCGCTATGGTTTCTATAATTGGAATTGGAAAAACGACCGTAAAAGAGCATTGGGATACGTCAATCAGGCATTTGGCGTGGAATGCAATTGAGGCGGCTCTAGATGATGCCCATACAACGGCCGTTGATGCGTTATATGTTGGCAATGTATTAGCCGGCCGATTGAGCGGACAAGCGCATTTGGGCGCGTTGATCGCTGATTTTGCTGGTCTGCGCGGCACAGAAGCGGTCACCATTGCCGCCTCAGAAGCGTCGGGCGGGGCAGCAATGCGGCAAGCGGTGATGGCCGTTCAAAGCGGCATGATCGAAACCGCGCTCGTCGTCGGTGTGGAAAAAATGACGGAGCGGACGGGCAGTGAGGCCGTCGCCGCCTTAGCCTCTCAATTGGATGCAGATTACGAAGCGATACACGGGATGACTGTCCCTGCCGCCGCTGCGCTGCTGATGCGCCGTTATATGTATGAGAACGATGTTGAGGTCGGCAATTTCGCTGGATTCAGTGTGAATGCCCATCAAAACGGCCGTTCAAACCCAGAAGCAATGTTCCGCAATCAGATCACCGCCGCGCGGTTCAGCACAGCGGGGCCAATTGCTGACCCGATCAGCATTTTTGATGCCGCCCCCTACGGTGATGGAGCCGCCGCACTCCTCGTCACCAGCCGCGAACGGGCATTGGATATGAGTCCTCATCCCGTCCTCGTCACCGGCTCGGCAATGGCGACCGATACGCTCGCCCTGCACGATCGGCGCGATTTATTATGGCTGTCGGCCGCCGAAAAAAGCACGAAGGCGGCGATGGAGATGGCGAAAGTCTCTTTATCAGATATTGATCTGTTTGAACTGCATGACAGCTTCACCATCATGGCGGCCTTGTCGCTGGAAGCGGCTGGCTTTGCTGAACGCGGGCGCGGCTGGGCGATGGCGACTGAGGCCGGTATTGGACGGGATGGCACGTTGCCAATCAGTACATTCGGCGGCTTGAAAGCACGCGGCAATCCCATCGGGGCGACGGGTGTGTATCAACTTGTAGAAGCAGCGCAACAGTTACGCGGTCAGGCGGGAGATTGCCAGGTAACAGATGCAAAGGTGGCGATGGCACAATGTTTGGGCAGCGGGGGGGGAACGGCCGTTACCCATGTTTTGCGCTTGGATGAGTGGTAAAGAATGAACAATGAATAATGAATAATGAATTTTCAATCTTAAAGACTTGATAAATTTTCCTAATGATACTCGTGTAAAATAAAATGCTGATGAAATTTGTCAAGTCTTGTCCATGAGAAGATACGTCAGGCAAATTCGCTACCGTGTAGTCAAAATGACGCATTGTAGTACATACGTATAATGTATGTACTACAATTAGTCGAGAAAATAAATCATTCGTCAAGGTGACATCAAGGTGACAGGCACTTGGCAAGTGCCTGTCACCTAAATAAACGCTGATTTTCTTTCTTTGAT
>WFSA01000204.1 GCA_015486215.1 Anaerolineae bacterium
CTCCAACCATGCCGCATTTTACACAACGGGGATAAACGGCCGTTTCCCAACAAAAAAATCCGCAGATTACGCAGATTCACGCAGATTAAAGAATAAAAATCTGCGTGAATCTGCGTAATCTGCGGATTTTTTTGTTGGGAAACGGCCGTTTATCCCCGTTGTGTAAAATGCGGCATGGTTGGAGATTGTGGAGAAAACAGAATGCAGATTTACAGAATTAGGCGGGTTTAACGGATAAAAAATCTGCGTTCATCCGTTAAACCCGCGTTATCTGCGTTTGTTTTTTCTATGCTTGTCTTTGGTGATGAGGATGTTGGCGAAAACGACCGTCCCCCCAACCCATTACTCAAACAGCATAAGCGTTTGAAACTGGACAACGGCCGTTTTCCCCTCATCAAAATTTTCCACCATCAACCCAATCTTTCCCTGTAGAAGATCAACATCCCCCTGCCAGAACAATTCCCGATTCAGGCGCACAGCGACAGAGCGCATGCCGCCCTTCACCGCCCCCATATTGAGCCAAATTTCATTCGTCGTATCAGGATGCACATGGAGGAATGGGGCGTATGGCACGATGACAGAGTTCTGTTCAATTCCAGCGAATCCTGTGGCAGAGATGGCGATGACAAGCGGATCGGCGGTACGGCCAAGAAGGAGTCCATATTGGCTGTCAGGATTACTGTCATTGTAAACGGCCGTCAACCGCACAGAAAACGCCCCCTCTGGAAGCTCCTCATCCAGCCAAACAACCTCCCGCATACCAGACAGGGAGCGCAAGGTAAAAAGCTCCTTCTGCCAAACAAGTTCTCCAACCACCTGCGGGTCAGATCGTCCCGTCATAATCCAGCCGATGGCGGCGAGAATGATAATTAGGAGGAGAACGGCCGTTTTTCCCAGCACCCCCATCAACAAACCGTGATTAACAACAGGTCACTCATTATTATCCTCCTTTTCCCGCTCAAGCTGCCACAAAATAAACCGTACCCGTCGTGACATCGCTGTGGCGATATTCCATAATAAGCGCGTGCCAAGCACTGCATCATCCTCACACAATGTCAAAAGCGGCTCACGACCAAGCAGCAAGACCTCCGCTCCCTGCTCACCTGCGATCAAATCAGCACTGCGGCTGCCTTGATCCAACATGCCCAACTCGCCAGTGATTTGTCCCGGCCGCACTGTTGTTATCAACGTCATCGAATCATGTCTATGCTCACCTGTGCCCAGCCCATCAGGATCATTCCACACCTCAACCGTGCCGTCTTTAATAATGAACATCTCCTGCCCTGTGTCAGAAGCGTCGGCAATCGTTTCGCCAGCGGCATAGGTGCGATGAATACATTGCGCCGCCAAGCGCGTCCGCTGCGCCATATTCAAATTATTGCCAACGGCCGAATGCGCCAAAAATTGTGCCGCCTCACGGATTTTCACGATCTCATCTCTAGTGACAGGGTTGTATAACCCATTACTGGAGCGCGGTAAGCCCAAAAAGGCAGACACTTGACGACGGGTGATCTCTGGCATTTCAAAATGCGGCCAATGGCCTGCATTTGGAATAATACGCAAATCAGCTTGCGGCCATAAATCGGCCACGACACCCGCATCACGCAAAGGAACCGTATTATCTTCGGCTCCCCACAGCACGAGCGCAGGCGTTTCCACTCGACCTAAATGCTCGCGCAAATCGTTATCACGCATGGCGGTATAACATTCTACGCGCGTTCGTGCCTGACCCGGCCGTCGTGCATCAGTACGGATCCGTTTATAATCCTCTTCTGTGATACCCGACCGCGCTGCAAACGAGACTGGGCGCATCAGCTGATCCGTCAATCCCACAATCACTTTTTCTAATCCACGAACGATAGCATTGCCTAAAGGAATGCGCTCTAAATAGAAAACAGGAGTGATAAAAAGGCGGATCGCTCGGGATAAACGGCCGCTTATCGTTGGGCTTAACAGCACCATCCGCTCGACTAAAATCGGATGACGTAATGCCAATTCGACACTAATCATGCCCCCCATCGAATGCCCGATCAATACGGACGGGCTGTCGCAAACCTCAGCCATGAGATCAGCCATTAATTCAGCATACATGGGGATGGTGGTGCGTTTTTCAAAGGGGGGTGATTCGCCATATCCGGGCAAATCGACAGCGACGCAACGAAATCGCTGGGAAAGCAAATCCATCATTGGCTTGAGGGCATACCAAGAGCTGGACCAGCCATGAATCAAGAGGGCAATTTGGCGGCTTGGGTCGCCTGCCTCAACGGTGTGAATTTTTTGGCCTTGTACAGTATATGTCTTGTCTTCGTAATCAATCATTTTTTACCGATAAAAAGGTTAAACTTGTTTGAGAATAAGGAGGACAAACATCCTCATCCCTTAGGGAAGGTTCATTTTTAACTTTGGGCTTTCAGGTGACAGGCAGTTAGCAACTGCCTGTCACCTTGACCATAGTTATTTACGAGTCTTCCCTTTTTGTTTATCAGTGTATGTTAAAAGAGAGAAGGATACGATAAATGGGGCGTGAAAATCAACCAACAAGATAGGTTGCTGTGCCTAATGCGATCTCATCACCCTTGCCGTTGTGCATTTCCATGCGAGCAACAGCCACTTTGTTACCCTGACGGATAATGCGTGCCGAAGCGATGAATAGATCTCCCCGTCCCGGCCGTAAATAATCGATCCGTAAATCAATTGTTCCTAATTTGGATAAGTTACGCTGGATATTCTCGGGCGATAGATCATCTAAACGGTTGATGATATTGGCCGCAGCGGCCATTCCGCCAGTGGAATCGAGCAGGCTGGCGGTTACCCCTCCGTGCAAAATCTGAAAGATGGGGTTACCGACTAAATCAGAACGCATCTTGATTTGCATCTCCGCTCGTTCGGGGTTAATGCTGTTCACTTGAATGCCAATAAGCCGATGAAAAGAGAGGTGATGCTGATACATCTCTTTGATAAATTTGAGAACGTCTTCTTTGGTCATGTTATCTTTAATCATAATGGTTTGGGTGTGTTTCATTTCAGTAAAAGTGACAGTCACGGGGCGTATAGTTTCGGGTAAACGAAGTCCGTTCGCCCCGTGACTGTCACTTTGGTTCAACTCATTTGAAACACACCATAATAATTTGGAATGGATTGGAAAGGTGGAACGCAGATTTTTTTCTTTAAGAAGGTGACAGGCGCTCGACAAGTGTCAGTCACCCAACCTTCCCTAAGGGGCTGGCTGTCCAAGTGAAAAATCGGGGCGGCCGGCGGGGATGAAGGGGTCTTCCAGACCAATGCCATAGGGCGACCAACTGGGGTGGCTGATTTGGGCATCATCTTGGTTGATCCGTTGGGCGGTTTCGGTTTGGAGGTCGAATAGGTAGAGGGCATCGTCGTAGATGAAGCTGAATTCACGGCCGTTTGGCGACCATGCCATAAAGGCGGGATCAATCGAAAAGTAGCTGATTTCGTTGGCCGGGGGATACAGTTGACGGCCGTTACTGCCATCTTGATCCATCAGCCAAAGCGTATACGCACTGCGTAAACTATCTTGCACATCCACCGCCTGCAAATGGAGAATCTGACCGCCATCCTCCTCCGCAGGTGACCAATTGAGATGCCCCCACATGCCGACACGATCAACAAATTGGGCGGCTGTACCGCTTTCGGTATCAATAATCCAGCTATCGAATTGGGGCACTTCGGGATCGGAATTATTATGGTCGGTGAAGGCGAGAAAACGGCCGTCTGGCGACCATGTTAACACAGGCACCCACACCCAATCGGTCAAGGTATTATACTCGGTAAAGGTGTGCAGACGGGTACGACGCTCTTCGTCTTTGCGTGTATCCGTATCAATCAAGCCAACCTCATCAGCGTAACTATAGGCGATGATGCGCCCCTTTGGCGACCATGCAAAATTACCGCCCCACCAGCCGTAGGTGGCAGGATACGCTTCGATGATTTGCTCTGATTCTATCGGATCAACGGCCGTTTCCCTCACCTCGCCCAGCCATAAATCATTATTCGCCTCCCAGCCCGGCGGCAAATTTGTGGCGATGGCGGTCGTGTAAGCGATGGATAGCAGACGGGACGGATCCCAATCAGCCCACAGTACATTTTTTATGCCCAGCGCATGGGGACTTGATCCACGCTCTGCGCCAACAATCCATAACTCATTATTGAAGCTGACGCTGTCGGTCAGTACGCGGGTGTAAAGGAGGTGGCTGCCACTGGGCGACAGGGAAAAAACACGGCCGTCCAGCCCCGATCCAGTATTGATTTGCTCAGGGAAGGCGGTTAGGCCACGCAGGATAACGGCCGTTCCATCACTAATATAGGCCAAACTCCCCTCAAAATTGATATTGCTGCGCCCAGCACCGATCCCCGTCATTATAATTTCATCTTGGGCTGGCTCGATGACAGTCACCTGCGTCACCCATCGCTCCGTCTCCAGCCCATCCCGATAAACGATACGGATCGTCTCTTCCTGCAATCCCGTCGCCCCCGCCTGAATGATCACGTCAGGGTCAGCAGCACTCATGGACTCGTTGCGGACAATTTTGCGATCAAAGGGGATACTGCGCTCAACAACTTCTAAGCTGTCGCTAATGCGGGTGATGCGGATGCTCATTTCTTCTTCAACGGGGGTAAAAAGCGGGGGATCGACTTCATCAGCCGCGTCTAGGATAATGCCGCTCTGCGTTAAAACAGCCCGCACAGTTTCCCCATCGCTGCTAATCGTCGTTGTCTCTCCATCAACGATCACCGTCAGGGTGATGGGAGAGGTAACGGCCGTTTCAACCAGCCCTTCCCCGCATGCAGCCAAGACGAAGATCAAGAGAAAAAATATTAAACCCTTATAAACCACTCGTCCACCCTATCAAAACAGGGCACAGGATAAACGCAGATTTTTTCTGCTTTATCTACGTTCATCCTGAAAACCTTGATAATCTGCGTCCCATTCCTCTTTCACAACTTACAAAGTAAGTTTTCGACATAGTTCATTTTACGCAAGATGATCTTTGCACGTTGAGGGCGGGCACAAAGCCGCGCCCCCACAATTTACTCCTGCAGGGGCGACCCTTGTGGCCGCCCCTTTATGGTCGCCCGATCATGCAGCAATTGTAAAGATGATTCACCCTAATTTGAACCATGTCAAACTTTCTAACAGTTATGCGTCCTGCCACAATCCGCCAACATCAGGTGAGAGTGAATCGGCAACGTGCTGGCTCACCTCTTGTTTGATGAGGATTTTGATATTGTGGAAAACGGCCGTTGTCGGCACAGCGGCAAATTGATAATCGGTATTCCCGCTCCGACGAGCTACCCGTTCCAGAAAATCCTGACGGGGCATATCGGCATCCTTAAAATGCGCCAGCCAAAACTTTTTACGCAAATCGGCAGCTAATTCATCGGGTAATGCACCAGCAAGCTCCTTTTTCTCATCTTTGCCCAAATATAATCCTAAAGTATTGAGAACGGCCGTACTCCACCGCTCCGCATGGGGTGCAGTTCGTAGCCCTGCTTCTTCTTGAATGTGTTGATAATAGGCGGCAACGGCCGTGTTCTTCATGTCTGTCATTCTTTTTCTCCAAAAATTGACGATTTGATGTAAATTGCTATACTTGTCTGTCTTGGCTCCCCTAAAAAGAGGTCAAGAGCGATAATACAATCGTGATATTATAATCGAATACACAATACAGTGAAAGGGTGCTTAACTATTCAACATGGTTAAGCCGTTTTTTTTGAAGGATAGACGAAATGGCTGAAGAAATTAAAATTGTAGCCGAACCGCGTACAGTGGTCGGAAAAAAAGTAAAACAACTGCGTCGCGTTGGTCTCATACCATGTGTTATTTATGGATTGAATGATCCCATTAACGTGCAAATCGCAGAACGTGTTCTATACCGCACATTGCGTACCGCAGGTGCAACCAATGTGATCAGTATTCAAATTGGCGACAAAACGCACATGGTATTGGCGCGTGAAATTCAAAGCCACCTCACCCGCAGAGATTTGATCCATGTGGACTTCCTCGAAGTAGACATGGATGTTGTTGTCACTGCTATGGTAGAACTGATCGTCATCAATAGCGAACAATCAAAACCGATTGCTGATGGTTTGGGTCTTTTGGTACAGGATTTGCGCGAAGTAGAGATTGAAGCCAAACCAGCCGACTTGTTAGACTCCATCTCTGTTGATGCGTCACTTATCCAGAAAACCAACGATGTCATTCATGTCAGTGACCTCGAAGTTCCTGCTAGAATCACCATTGTGTCCGATCCAGAATTGGCTATCGTTCGCTTTGACGAGTTCCGCGAAGAAGAAGAGGAAGACAAAGGAATCGAAGAGTTGGAATTGGACGAAGAGGAAGAAGCTGCTGGCGAAGGAACCAAAGAAGGTACCGCTGCCGAATAATAGAATTTATATACTGCACAGTATCTTCTCAGTATTCTGAGGAGACTTGACAAATTTTCCTAATGATACTCGTGTAAAATAAAGTGCTAATGAAATTTGTCAAGTCTTGTCCAGATAGACTTGACAAATTTTCCTAATGATATTCGTGTAAAATAAAGGGCTGATGAAATTTGTCAAGTCTTGTCCACGATTTATTGAGAAGATACGGAATAAGGATTAAATAAAACCCATAACTTCCATCTGTCATTCCCGCCCCCATCCCCATCCTCACGAAGCTGGGGATGGGGGCGGGAATGACAATTTTAGTATTTAAACAAATCCTCGTTCCTAAGGGAAGGTTCGTTTTTAACTTTGGACTTTCAGGTGACAGGCACTTGGCAAGTGCCTGTCACCTTGGCC
>WFSA01000205.1 GCA_015486215.1 Anaerolineae bacterium
AACCCCAGCGGAACGGTACTGCTGATAACAAAAAAGGCTGCCAGCATAAGCAGCAACCTCTCTTTTTTGATGGGGGTGTCAAGTATCATTACAAAATAGGACATAGTTTAGAAATCAAGGAATCATTTCACACTCGTTTTTTATAGAAAACTGAGCATCTTCTCAGTATTCTGGGGAGACTTGACAAATTTTCCTAATGATACTCGTGTAAAATAAAGTGCTGATGAAATTTGTTAACTCTTGTCCACGATTTATTGAGAAGATACAAAACTGAGTTGATCTTGTTTTTAAATTGGACACTGATTGCATAGATGAACACAGATAAAAAGATCAAAATCAGTGAAATCAGTGTCCAATTTTGGAAGTTGTAATCGCCCTATAACGCGGATTAAAAAAATCCGCATCTATCCAGCTGCGCTGGATGCGGTGATAACGGCCGTTACGATTTTTGTCGCTGTGTCCAGAATTTGAGGGAAATTATCTTTGAATAAGCTGGCGGTCTGCTTTAATCCGTTCCCCAGCATGGTGAGCATGGTTGGGTTGGGATTGGGGGAAGCGGCCGTTTCTATCAAAAACTTCGTCTCTGTGGACAGCTTTTGGCTCTTTGCGGCTGGTATCTGTGTCAAAAGTTTGTCTAATTGAGCCACAAGCCGTATCAAATCTGCCTTAGCCGAAGCATCTGCATCGGGCAATGTGTTAATGCTTTGTATTACATTTTCCAATGTGGAGTTGATATTGAGGTTTGATCCGCGAAAGTCGCCGCTCATATGGAATGTATCGCCAGAATTTGTGGTGGTATGGGTCGAATTATCAAAGGAAGAGTTACGTCCAATCACTACACCGCTATTGCCAGATATAGTACCGATGGAAATTTTGTCGCCGCTGACTTTGTTACCGCCGACTTTATCGCCATATATGACATCCCCAATATGTTTGTTTATATCTCGGCCAGCAATATCACCGCCCGCGCTGACATTGCCCATAAAAACAGACCCGTCGCTCACTTGAATGGAAGGCAGTGGAGCCAATGGATCGGGTGGGGCAGCGGGGAGGCCGTCTACTCCTTTGGATAACCCTTTTCCGCCGATCAGTTGGGCGACGGGGAATACGCCGGTGGTACGCATGACGGGAGTTTGTTCCCGATCCTCTTTAGCGGCTGATTTTTTCACTTCATGCGTTACCCAACTCATCACATCTGTTACAAGGACGACTGTGGCATCATCTGGATGGGGAGCATGTCCAGTCAATGCTTCGATGAAATGATAGGTAAAGAGGCTCATCGCTTTATCTTTGCGAATGTATGAAGATTGTGATCCTGTTGAGGAGTTGAGGATGGCGCGTCCCGTCCCATCAATCAAATCGCTCACCGCTTTGCCGCCTGCTGTTGCGTTGTAGGCGGGAATGTTTTTTGTGTCGGGTAAACCAATGGGGTAGGCGGTTTCTTTCACATGTTTGCTGCCTTCGAGAACATCTATGTTTATATCTTTCACATCCATGCCCGCCGCGTGACAACAGTCGAGGATGACGAGTAGCCGATCTGATTGGATGTCACTGATTTCGCTGTTGAACTCTTCGGCGTTAAGGGCATCAAAGCGTATTTTGCCCAGCGAGCGAATGTCATAAGGGATCAGGTAGTATTGACCAGTTTTTTGATCGACCATGCCGTGACCAGAGTAATAGATAACGGCCGTTGCCTTTTTGTCGTCCTTAACTTTCTCTTGTAACCAACTCAATGCGTCTAATATATTTTCGCTGGTTGCGTCTGCGCCGTTGAGTAATTTTACATTATCTGGGTCATAAGCACATCGTTCAGGATGTATGAGGACATCGTATACGGCCGTTACATCTTTTTTGACGACGGGTAAGGCCAATTGCCCAATATTATTCTCGTCAACGCCTATGACAACGGCGTATCCATGTTCAAAAATTTCTACCATGTCAACCTCTTATAAATTTAGTACATTTTTGGCGGAATAGGACGCAGATTTTAGTGATATTCTTGTACTATGTACAAGAAATTGTCTGCAGATTCCGCAGATTAGCACAGATTAGTACGGCTTGGTGGAAGTTCTTCGGGGTTTTCTGTAGTGTAATTTTATAAAATTGCACGGTCAAATTTGCAAATTTGACCTACGATAATCGTACAGGAACTTCCGCCAGTGTGTATTAGTATCTTCTCAGAAAAGCGGGGAAATTATTTTGTTTCTAGTATGACTACAGCGG
Source organism: Anaerolineae bacterium (assembly GCA_015486215.1). Classification (GTDB taxonomy): domain Bacteria; phylum Chloroflexota; class Anaerolineae; order Promineifilales; family Promineifilaceae; genus S016-13. The sequence continues at coordinate 2,224 of WFSA01000205.1, forward strand.
ATTATGAAAATGAACGGATATTTTCTCGGCTGCACCATCCGTTTATTTCTTTCATCCGTTGTAGTCACCCTGAAATATGGAGAAGCTACACAGGTACCTTCTCAGTATCCTGGGGAGACTTGACAAATTTTCCTAATGATACTCGTGTAAAATAAAGTGCTGATGAAATTTGTCAAGTCTTGTCCACGATTTATTGAGAAGATACCTACACAGATTAAATGTTTTGGGTATGTTTCAAATGAGCTGAGCCTAAGTGACCGTCACGGGGCGAACGGACTTAGTTTACCTGAAACTATGCGCCCCGTGACTGTCACTTCTACTTTTATCTGCGTTCATCCTGAAAATCTGCGCCATCTGCGTCCTATCCAAAAACCTTTAACTTGACACATATCAGCGACTGAGCGGGGTGCCTTTATTTTATCCAATCTGTTTGCATTAACGTTGATAATGTATCTGTTGTTGCTGATTCATTGACCAATGCTGCATCAGCATTCACCAGTTTGTTGAGCGTTTCTTGAAGGGCATGAATCGAATCTATCCCTTTTATGCCGTCGAGAAAATCGTTGCCGGCACGCGCTTCGCGTATCTCTTTGACGCGCTTTTGAGCTAGGGCGACGATGGCGTGGCGGTCAGCCCAACTCAAATCTACACTTGACATAATCGCGCCGCCAAAGGTGATGTAATTATCTTTGACCGTTTGGATGTCGTCAGATTTGGCGGCCGTGTTTAGGAGTTCGTTCCACAAACGGCCGTATCCCAACGATTGCCAATCTGATCGCTGTGTCGTCACTTCAATTTCCAGCAGGATGTAATTATGATCGGTATACACCTTGCCATTGCTGTTTATCAATTCGCCATCTTTGATAGTGAGCGTGTCTGAATCTATCTCAGCATCGGGAGCGGAAATCATAATTAGATGCCCAGACCTAAGCCAGATATTTTCGTCTAACTCTTTGTCTAATCCCAGCTTCAAATCGAGTCCATCGCTGGAGAGCGCACTTTCGATGGATGATTTGACAGTGCTGGTGATGGAAACGGCCGTTGACAGCAGCGCATTCGGCACAAATTGGCTGATTTCTTCCGCCAGATTGATAAATCGCTGCGCCCAATCGTCGGCAGGAGCGGCGTAGAGGCCGAGCATCAACTCCAAATCTCCGCCGCGATACAGCACTGGCCCAAGCAACGTTTGGTCTAATGTCACGATGTCGTCAAGGCGGGAACTGTCACTATCCCCCGCCATTTCTGGTTTGGCGACACTGTTGATTTCTACTTTGCCATCCAATCCCGAAAAACGCATCAGCGCGTTGACGACGGGATATTTTGTCTGGAACAGTTCCCGCCGATTTTTAAGAAACATGCGCGAGAGACGCAAACGCAGATAGGTCTCTTCTACAACAAGTTTTGTTGGATTGGAGGAGGGGATGAAAAACGGCCGTAAAACTTTACTCTCATCATTAAGCGCTTTTTGAAATATATCCTTAAAATTCATTGATAATTTATTCTCCTATTCTTGCAAACATTCCTCGATTTACGTCCATCTGATCGCCTTCTCTTTGTGGAGACCGTCATTGGAAACCGATGTATACTACCGCATGCATTTGAGGAAATGTATTGGGCTGTCTGGGATGCCTGCGGTAATGATAACATATCTGTCAAGAGAGAGAAACGGCCGTACTAGTACACGCTGGCGGAAGTCTTTGTATCTTATTTGTTGCGGGAATCAGAATTCCCGCAACTCCCATCAGATAGGTATCGGGAATTCCGATTCCCGATACAGGCGGCGTATATCATCTAAGAACTTAGGCCAAGTTATACTAGTACAC
>WFSA01000206.1 GCA_015486215.1 Anaerolineae bacterium
CCCTTTAGGGGGAGGGTTAGGGTGGGGGGGCGATGACGAAACTCCAAAGTTGTTTACGAACCTTCCCTTAGGGAAGGTTCGTTTTTAACTTTGGACTTTCAGGTGACAGGCACTTGCCAAGTGCCTGTCACCTTGGCCACAGTTATTTACGAGTTTTCCCTAAGGAACGAGAATTTAATAACTTGCGAAACTTCAAATTGTCATTCCCCCGTCTTCACGGAGCTTGCCCTCACGAAGGTGGGGGAATGACAAACGTGTAATTATTTTTTATGAATGGCCTTACCCGCTTTTTTGAGAAGATGCCAGATGAATATAGATAGGCATATTAAAAATCTGTGTTCATCTGTGTTTATCCGTGTACGATACCGCTCGCATATCTCAAACCAGACTCTGCTATTGCAATTTTGCCTATTTTTGTGTTGAATAGAGGGAATATACGTATCTTCTCAGTATTCTGGAGAGACTTGATAAATTTTCCTAATGATACTCGTGTAAAATAAAGTGCTGATGAAATTTACCAACTCTTGTCCACGATTTATTGAGAAGATACGAATATATTTAGGAAAAAATCACAAACTGCTAATATGGGTAATTTGTGGTATACTCGCGTGTTTTGTTGCGGTAGTATTAGAGCAGATACGTATTTGCGTGGGTAAATACACCTAGTAAAAATCAGATGGTAAATTGTAATTTGCCATAAAATGAATAGTGGGCGACACAACCTTATGAATCAACGACAACTTGAATCTTCTATCTTTTCTCTTCACGATGATGCCGACAATATCGTCGGGGCTGGATTTTATGTGGGGGAACGGCATCTGCTGACATGCAGTGATGGCGTGCTTCTCGCTTTGAATTTGGATGATGAGCCAGAAACTTATCTGGGACAATATGTCATGTTGGAGTTCCCTATGGTCGCGCCGCATAAGAAGGTGGCGGCAGAAGTTACGATATGGAATCCAGAAGATCGGTTTGCGGGCTTGACGCTGTTTGAAGAGCCGCCGATAGGTTTAAAAGCGGCTTTGCTGATGGAAACGGCCGATTTAACCGATCATCACGTCTCCGCATACGGGTTTCCCATTTCCGATGATACAGAAAGCGGATGGGCTTCCGGCCTGACGCAGAGTCGAGAGGAAAACGGCCGTTATTATATCAAAGGTATCAAAGGGGAGAGCGGGCGCATCCAAGAAGGGCATTGCGGCACAGTCGTGTGGGATCATGATTTAGAAGGTATCGTCGGCATGATCGTGATGGATGAGTGGCGTACCGATGTCATTGCCAGCTTCCTCGTGCCATCCGATAAATTGATCACCTTATGGGATGCTGTCCCCCGCCCTGCCCCGCTCGCCAAATTAAATAACGTCCCCTTATTGCCCGATCCATATGTTAATCGTGCTGAGCAGACGGCCGTTATCAAAGAGATGTTGCTCAACGATAATAAAGACCCTGTTGTCATTTCAGGGCAGGATGGTTTATTGGGGATCGGCAAAACGACGGTGGCAACGGCCGTTGCCCGTGATGCTGACATCCGTCGCGCCTTCCCCGATGGCGTATTTTGGCTGACACTGGGCGCAAACCCCGATCTACTGACCTTTCAAGCGAATCTAGCCGAGATATTTGATGAAAACGGCGGCCGTTACTTCTTCAGAAAAGAGCAAGTCGGGCGAGATACCCTTTACGAGCTATTCGTCCACAAACAATGCCTCATCATATTAGACGACGTTCAAGAAGCGAAACATGCTGTTGCCTTTGATGTGCAAGATACCGACTCCCAGACACAACTTCTCATCGTGAGCCGGCATGAAAATATGGCGCACGGATTAGGTGCGGCCGAATACCATCTAGGCCGCATGTCAGAAACGGACGCACTCACCTTATTGGCTGTCCGTGCGGATGAAGCAGTTGAAGATCTGCCAGAATATGCTGAAAAAGTGGCGGCTGAGTGTGATTATCTCCCCTTTGCCCTTATTTTGGCGGCTGGACAGGCGAAGGATGGTGGCGATTGGGATGATATATTGAGCGCATTGCAAGAAGCTGGTGTACCAGAGGTGGAAGATACCGATGATGACAAAGAACCTCCTGTCTCCCGCTTCATCGGTCATCCACAAGAAGCGTCCATGCGGGCGATTAGCTCCACAATTGACGGCTTATCATCCCAGCAGCGCACGGTATACGGCATGTTGCCCGTCTTTGTCGAAAATGCAGCCATTCCCGAAGAGACAATCTTGATGATATGGGACATGCTGTACGAAACGAGCAGCCGCGAGTCCCGTCGTCTGATTGAGGGATTGGCCGCCAGAGGGCTACTTGATATATCGGGTAAATCTCCCCGCCGCCTTATCCTTTTCCACAGTATGCACTATCTGTATTTCAACGAAAATGCGAATAATGTGCAGGCGTATCATAAGAATTTATTGGATGCGTATAAAACATTATGCCATGATGGGGATTGGTCAGATGGGCCGGATGACGGGTACTTCTTCCAGAATTTATCCCATCATCTGCTCGCGGCGGGACGGCAAGTTGCCTTAAAGAAGTTGTTGCTCACCCATAATTGGATGTTGGCTAGTTTGAACGCCGATAGTGTGCGCCAATTGATGATGCAGTATCAACTATTGGTCAAACGAAAGATAGCAAACCCTTCACATAAACTTGTCTTGCGCGTTTTACGAAAAGAGGCGGATTCGCTGACCTTACGGGCGGGAAATTGGGCGGATGATTTGGCAAAATCGTTAGTCAATATGAAAGATAAGGATGGTGATTTAGCCTCTTTGATCAAAACGGCGAAAGTGTGGCGGGAATCGGCATGGGTACGGCCGTTGATGGCACATGCGACTGGTATTGGCAGACAGCGGGCGGCATCGGGGCATGTTGATGTGGTCGGCAGTATGGTGGTCACGTCAGACGGCCGTTTTGCCATTTCAGCTTCCTCAGATCGCACTATAAAGATATGGGATATGGCGGGCGGTAAACGGCCGCGCACCTTGCAAGGGCATTATTGGGCGGTCACCTCGCTGGCTCTGCTGGCTGATGATAAAACGCTTATCTCTGGCTCGTGGGATAATAGTCTGAAAATATGGGACATCGAATCTGGCGAAGAATTGCATACTTTTATAGGGCATAAGCATATGGTGCATGATGTGGCGGTGGCGGATAACGGCCGTGTAGCGGTTTCGGTCGGTCTGGATCAATCCTTGCGCGTATGGAATATCAAACAGTATGGCGAAATTGGCGGGCGCAAAGGGTTCATGCCCAGCAGTAACGCCGTCGCTATCTCACCAGATGGGAAAACGGCCGTGATGGATGTTCATAAAACGATCCGTCTATGGAATATCGCTGAAGATAAGGAGATTCAAATTTATAGAGGGCATTTCCATCTTATCTCCTCCCTCCTCTTCATGCCCGACGGTAAGACATTCCTCTCTGGCTCATTTGACCATACTGCACGTCTATGGGACATCAAGGAGGCACAGACGATCAGCATCTTCAAAGGGCATAAGGATCGGATCAATGATATTTCGATCACCAAAGACGGCCGTTACTTGGCAACAGTCTCTGAAGATCGCACCCTAAAGGTATGGAATTTAGCCCAAGCAACTGCCGAAGAGTTCCCGATGGCGACCTTCCAAGCGGGCGACCCGCTCCGCTCCTGTGCCTTCGCTCCTGATGGGGTGACTATTGTCGTTGGCAGCAAATCCGGCCGCGTTCATTTCCTCCGTTTGGAGCTGCCTGTGGAGAAGTAAAACCTTCGTACCTACTCAGCCCTTGTCCAAATTAACCACAAAGACACGAAGAATATAAAGTTTTTTAAGATTTTCTTGTAACATCTCAATAAATTGGGACAAAGACTTGACAGGTTTCATAAGAGTCTCGCGTTTTACACGAGAGTATTATAGAAAACTTGTCAAGTCTCCCCGAAATTTTGAGAAGATACATTTTCTTTGTGATCTTTGCTTCGTAACACATCAATATTTCGGGGTGAGTACAACAAATCAAGAAAGGAACAAATTGCGTCAGCCGAGTCAATCTGTTCTTTCCCAAATCTGCTGTACTTGTGTCTCCAATTTTTTGAGAAGACACTTTGGTATCTTCTCAGTATTCTGGGGAGACTTGACAAATTTTCCTAATGATACTCGTGTAAAACAAAGTGCTGATGAAATTTGTCAAGTCTTGCCCACGATTTATTGAGAAGATAGACTGAATAGTTACAAAAAATCAGCGTTTATCTGTGCAATCAGTGTCCCATACTCGGCAAGTGCCAGTCACCTTGACCTAGCCCCCCTGCCAAACCGATTCAACAATAAAAACCCCGCCAGTAACGGAATCCAGAACGATAATCCACGAAACGATAGGATGATCGCCGCCGCTGTTGACGCGGGGATGCCGACTGATTTGTAAATTAACGGCACAATTGTCTCGACCACGCCGATACCGCTTGGGGTAGGGGAAACGATGGTAAAAAGCATCGTCATGCTATAACCGATGATCAAAATGGAGGGGGATGCTGGCTGATTAAAGGCGAGAAAAAGGGTGTAGAGGCTGAGTAAACTGAGGGTGTGCATGGCAAGGGCGGTGATCGCAGCCACAATCAAACGGCTGGGACGACCTGCCATCCCGCGTGCTGTTTTGATAAATTCGTCGGTATGTTTTTGATGCCATGTGGGAGAGAGGAGTGACGGCCGTTTAACCCATCCCCCCACCCTGTTCACCCCTTTTTGAAGCACCGCTAACAAACGACGGAGCATTGTCGGTCTCCATAATCCCAAGCTCAACATCAACACCATGCCCGTTGTAGCCGCAAATAAAATAGCGGCACTGACTACCTGTATCATCATCAACTCTTGACGGGAGGCTAGAATAATCATCCCAATGCCCAGCAGTAACGAAAAAATAGCGTAGTTGATGACTTGGTTGAGCAACGCACCCGATGCCGCTTGTGCCGCTGTCCCGCCGCGCCGCCGTGCGTCGTCAACTGTCATTGCAAAGCCAGCCGCCCCGCCCGCAGGGGGTGCAGTTGAGTTGACAAAAAGGGAGATGAAGGTGACTGGAATCATGTCGCGCCAGCGCGTCGGCAGCGACATGATGTCAAATGAAAATTTCAGCAAGCCGGCGGCGATGATGTAGAAGATGAGTTGGAAAACGGCCGTCAACAACACCCATCCCCACGCTCCACCAGCTAATATCGCGGCTAACGCCTCGATCTCCTCAAAATGGGAAATTAGCCGCCAAACAAAAACGGCCGTCATCCCCAAAAGAAGCAGCCTCCGCCACTTAAACATTGTGCAAGACAGCAGGTGGACAAGTGGCAAGCGGGCAAGTTTGCAAGGTATTTGCCGCTTGCAGACTTGCCACTTGCAAACTTATTCCCTACTTTCCTCGTTTTGCCCATGTATCCCGCATACTGATAGTGCGGTTGAAAATGAGGGCATCTGGCGTTGACTCTTTTTCATCAGGCACGAAATACCCCTTTCTCATAAATTGGTAAACCGTATCTGATGATGCGTTCGCCAATGACGGTTCCAATTGGATATTTTCTATCACTCGCAGCGAGTCAGGGTTTAGGTCGGTAATAAAATCATCTTCGGCCTCAGGATTTTCTGAGAGGAAGAGACGGTCGTATAGACGGGCAGTGGCAGTGATAGCATGATGGGCTGATACCCAATGGATTGTACCGCGCACTTTGCGCTTATCTGGAGTCCGTCCCCCTTGCGATTCAGGATCATAGGTACAGTGCAATTCCACTATCTTTCCGTCTTCATCTTTGACAATATCGGTACAAGTGATGTAATACGCGCCCAAAAAACGTACCTCGCGCCCAATGCCCAAACGGAAGAATTTACGCGGCGGCTCTTCCATAAAATCATCCCGTTCCACATACAGCAGGCGTGAAAATGGCACTTTGCGCGTTGCCGGCCGATTTTTCTTATCTTGTGGATAGTCGGGCAGTTCAAACCATTCGACCTGCCCTTCGGGGTAATTCTTGACCACCACGCGAAGCGGATCCATCACCGCCATCGCACGCGGGGAGACTGTGTTCAAATCGTTGCGTACCGCATGTTCCAACATGCCGACATCCATGTGGCGATGGGATTTCGAGAGTCCCGTCGTCTTGCAAAAATCGCGGAGGGCTGCGGCCGTATAGCCGCGTCGCCGCATAGCGATGACGGTGGGCAGACGGGGATCATCCCAGCCGTCCACGTGACCGCCTTCGACTAAGCGGCGCAATTTGCGCTTGCTAGTGATGGTGTGATTGATGCTAACGCGCCCAAATTCAAGCTGTTGCGGGTGATCGATGCCCAGTTTGTCCAAAAACCAATCGTACAGAGGGCGATGATTTAGATATTCAAGTGAACATAAGGAATATGTCACCCCTTCAATGGAATCGGATTGCCCGTGCGCCCAATCGTACATCGGGTAAATTTTCCATTTGTCCCCTGTGCGGTGATGATCTGCGTGCAAAATGCGATACATGACGGGATCGCGCATGTTGATGATGGGAGAGGCCATATCAATTTTAGCCCGCAGGACATGGCTGCCGTTGGGAAATTCGCCTGCTTTCATCCTTTCAAACAACTCAAGATTTTCGGTGATGGAACGATCACGATACGGGCTATTTTTGCCCGGCTCTGTCAGCGTGCCGCGATAGTCGCGTATTTCATCCATATCAAGGTCATCTACATAGGCATCTCCTTGATTGATGAGTTGAATCGCCCATGTATACAATTGGTCAAAATAATCGGAGGTAAAGTAGAGCCGATCTTCCCAATCGAAACCGAGCCATTTGATATCATCCATGATACCATCCACATATTCGGTTTTCTCTTTGATGGGATTGGTGTCATCAAAACGCAAATTGCATTGCCCGCCGAACTCTTCGGCGATGCTGAAATCGGCGTAGATAGCGGTGACGTGGCCGATATGCAGGTAGCCGTTTGGTTCGGGAGGAAAACGGGTATGCACTTGGGAAAAACGACCGTTTTCCATCTCTTCCTTAATGATATTACGGATAAAATCTTTTGTTTCAGTTATTTCTGTCATCATAATCTCCTTGCAGTATAATACGATCCTATTTTACTATGGATGATTGATAATGGTAACTACTTAATCATTGTAGGGCGATTGCAACCTCGCCATAATTCGTGATCGTGATCGTGATCGAAAATCGAAAAAATCGATCACGAAAACGATCACAACAATCGTAACGCATAGATTTCCCTCAATTCACATATTATGTCAATTGTAGGGCTACTAAAAACAGTATAAATTTGGAATTTAACATTGCGATTTGGAGGTTGCAATTGCCCTATCAGTCATTGTCCAAATTAACCATAAAGAGACGAAGAACACGAAGTTCTTAAGATTTTCTTGTAGGCCATTTCTAAATTTAAATCACCCAAAATTTTGATTGTCATTCCCGCCCCCATCCTCACGAAGGCGGGGATGGGGGCGGGAATGACAAACGTGTAATTATTTTTCATGAATGGCCTAACTTCTCAATATTTCGGGGTGACTACAACAGATGAGAGAAATAAACGGATAGCGCAGTCGAGAAAACATCCGTTCATTTTCATAATTCGCTGTAGTCATACTAAAAACAAAATAGTGTCCCCACTTTTTTGAGAAGATATATTTTCTTTATGATCTTTGCTTCTTTGTGATGAAATAATTGATAGGCTGAGTAGTTACTGATAATGAATAATTGACAACGGAGCATGAATGAATCGAGTAATAAAGAAAAGACGGATTAGTGATGAAAATATATATGTAACTATTTTACAACTATGTGCGGCGGCGGGGGTGGACGGATCTGTCCGTCCCGAAGATGTGGCGATGTATCTTTATCCCGAAGAGTGGCAATCAATCAACAAGCGGGTGCGCCTCTTTAGCAAACAGTTAGCCAAGAGCGGTGAAATTGTCATCCTTCGCAAAGGAAAAGTTGTTGACCCCGATGATGTAAAAGGGGTGATTAGGCTGCAAATCAGCGAGAGTTGGTGACAGGCACTTGGCAAGTTACAAAGTCTGATTCCTACGCTACTATTCAGGAATAATCAGCGTGTCACCCACTTCAATCAAATCCCAATTTCTAATATGATTGACATCAGCTAATTTTTGCACGGAGACGGCGAACTTTCCAGCGATGATGGTCAATGTATCGCCGCGTTGGATGGTGTAGATGGTCGCATTTTCGCTGTTCTCATCTATGCCGTCCTCAAGAGCGGTCTCTCTTTCTGTACTATTTGGGTTTGGTGTCCATGTGGGGGGTATCGGCGGGGTCGCGGTTTCCAAGATACGGGTGTTTAATGGTGTTGGCGTGTTGGCGGGCGCAAGCGTGGGTGGAAGTTCGGGTTCGGATTTTCCACAGGCGGTTAAGAGTAGCGCGATAAGGGTAAAAACAATAAAAATATAACGCATAATAAAACTCCTCAAAGTATTGGGCGACCCAGCGGGTCGCCCCTACGGGGGTAAAATGGTAGGGGGACCCGCTGGGGCACCCAAAAAGTGTAACTATAAAACATCCATTTTTGACCCATGTCATTATTTTGGATAATTATGGAAGAAGTATAGTATCTTCTCAGTATTCTGGAGAGACTTGATAAATTTTCCTAATGATACTCGTGTAAAATAAAGTGCTGATGAAATTTGTCGAGTCTTGTCCACGATTTATTGAGAAGATACGAAGTATAGCATAAAAAGTGCAGAGTGGCGGAGTGGCGAAGGTATCCCTGTCAAGTTTATTTCTGTGCAGAACATGGAAGCGGGATGAACGGCCGTCCATTATTCATTATTAAACACTGTCACCATCTCAACGGCCGTCATCCTCTCCACATTCTTAAAAATAATTGTCAATGGTTGGTCGTAGACAAGAAAACTTTCGTCGGCACGGCCGTTACGCCACACCATTTTGCCCTCCAGCACGTCACCAGTTTGCAAATAAGCGTCGATGGCAAAGGATGGCTGTATAGTTGACCAGCCGAATGTGTCCGGCTTAATGGCGATATTGAACAGGGTTGGAAAACGGCCGTAAACCGCCACCGCCTCATACCCCAATTTTCCATCAAACAGCAATTGATGATATTTATGGGACAACGGATACGCAATGTCCAAGCGGGGAACAACACCATATATGCGATTCGTCGCCAGCGTCACATACTCCGCTTCGGCCAACAGAACGATATTTCCCGCTAACTTGTCAGCGTTATCAGCACCGTTAATACCGTTCAACCATGTCAACTCACCTTGCTGATATTCGGCGCGGCTATGAAAACTGCCGTTCACCATCACGTTCTTGGGCAGCGTATCATCCCATACTTCAGACAAGATGAGCGCGCCGGGCGGGGCGTTCTCGTATAACCAGCGTGATGCGTCATCCCATGGGTGGGGCTGCTGATACATATTCACAAAGGCGAAGGCGTAAACGGCCGTTGGCAGCAACACCCCGCCAATTAACACGGGAGTAAATTTTTTAAGGGTGACGGCCGTCTTCCATAACAAGTCCGCCGCAAAAATCATCAAAAAGGGGGTCAACGGCTGCATATACCGCATAAATTTGACATAAAAATTGCCCGTCACCAAAAAGAACGGCACAACCCACGCCAGCACAATCAATGACGGTAACGCAATTGTCAACGGTTTTTCAGAGGATGAACGCCGCTTTTTTGCGTTTATCAATGCGCCGGCGATGAATGTGCCAAAGCCAATGAAGGCGGCTATGCCCAACGGCCATCCCATCCCCCAGCGCAATTGCATCTCGATGGGATAAGCGTATGCGGCCGTGCCTTCATATTGACGGGTGAATGGGAAATTGCCGCCGCCGCGCACCATCCCGCTTTGACGAACGACATTATCCAGATAGCAGGAATGCCATTCAATTTCGGGGATGGTGATGCCGCCAACCCTTGTGATGGGGCTGGTGAGGGCGCAGGTTTGGTCAAGCAGGGCGAAGGGGTTGGTGATGATGAAGGTGAGGATGGTGAGGATGACGGCCGTCAATAATAAAATCCCCCGCCGCTTGCGTCCGCCCCACCAAATCATAGCAAATAGGGGCAAAAACAGCATCACGGCCGAAAATTTAGCCCCAATTGCCAAGCCGGTGAACAGGGCGGCTAATAGGATTGACCGCTTTTTCAAACCGTCCCTGTCACGCACCATAAAATAAACAGCCCCGACGACAAAGAAGGTCAAATAGGGATCGACGGCGAAAAAGTGTGCCAATTGAATGTGCATCACATTTACGGCCAAAAAGGCGGCGGCGAGAACGGCCGTTTTGCCATCAAACAGCCGCCGTCCCAGCAAATAGACAAAAAGCAGCGTGCCCAGATCAAACAATCCCGTCAATGCACGGGTGACAGCGGCCATATGGTGATACTCAATCCGTTCTTCCCCGTTGAGGATGTCGCGGGTGAAGAGCCATGATGAGGGGAAAAACGGCCGTAAACCCTCCCCCGCCCTCTCCGCCAGCCGCGTCGCCATCACCCCCAAATACAGGGGAAAATGCCCATATGCAAATTTACGCGGCTCTCCTTTTGGCACAACAATACTATTGTCACCCTCCATTGATGGCCAATAATACGGGTTGAATGTTGATTCCTGCGGGTCGAACGCGCTGCCCCAATCGGACGGCATCTCAATTGTCGTCGCTACCCATAAAATGTACCGCTCGTCAGGGTGGTACTGCTTGTACTCGTCCCAATCTAACCCCGTCCAGCGCAAACCGGCCGCAATCAGCAGAATAAACAATAGAATCAATCTTTCAACCCAACGCCTATTTCGTACATTCATGCCGCTATTTTCTCTCATTTCCAAATGAAAGCGAAAAAGTGCGTCAAGCTAGGGCGCTTGCAACCCCGCCTTAATTCGTGATCGAAAATCGAAAAAACCGATCACGAAATACGATCACGACAATCGTAACGCATAAACTCCTCTCAATTCGCATATTATGTCAATTGCAGGGTCGCTGAACACAGTATAAATTTGGAATTTAACATTGCAACCTCGCCCTATTGTGTCAGTCGAGTTAATTTGTTCTTTGCCAAATCTGATGTGCTCATGTCCCCAATTTTTTGAGAAGGTACATTCTTAGGGAAGGTTCGTTTTTAACTTTGGACTTTCAGGTGACAGGCACTTGCCAAGTGCCTGTCACCTTGGCCACAGTTATTTACGAGTTTTCCCTTAACAATATAATCTGCGAAATCTGCGGATCGCACTTCCTCTGATTCTTGTTTTTATCTGTGTTCATTAGCAGAATCAGTGTACAGTTCCGCCCATCCCATTCCCGCACGCTGGATGGGAGTATAAACGACACTTAGGGAACACTCGTTTTTAACTTTGGCGTTTTACCCTCACCCCAGCCCTCTCCCAAAGGGAGAGGGAGCAAGTTCCCTCCCCCTAAAGGGGGAGGGAACTTGCTCCCTCTC
>WFSA01000207.1 GCA_015486215.1 Anaerolineae bacterium
AACAGCCTTAATTCACGATCATCATCTACGATGAGAATGGTCTCTTTTTTCATAAAGGTAATTGTATCTGTTTAGGAATGAGGATTAAATAAAACCCGAAACTTCCATCTGTCATTCCCCGATCTTCAAGGTGACAGGCACTTGCCAAGTGCCTGTCACCTTGAAGATCGGGGAATGACAGATGGAAGTTTCGGGTTTTATTTAATCCTCATTCCTAAACAGATACAATTACCTTTATGAAAAAAGAGACCATTCTCATCGTAGATGATGATCGTGAATTAAGGCTGTTATTGCGCGTGTTACTTTCACCCGCTTATGATGCAATTGAGGCCGAAAACGGCCGTCAAGGGTTACTCTACGCTGACCAATTCGACCCCGATCTCATTCTATTAGATATGAGCATGCCAGAGATGAGCGGCATAGAAATGTTAGAAGAATTACAGCAGAAAGGGTGTAAAATACCTGTTATCTTTATAACCGCTGCGGGGTCTGAATATGTGGCTATACAAGCGTTCAAACTTGGTGTCCATGATTATTTGACCAAACCATTTCACCGCCATGAAGTAAGCAAAGCGATAGATAACGCATTGCGTGAAACCCGATTAGTGAAAGAGCAGAAGCGTTTAGAAAACCAGCTTGCGGCCATTGAGGCTGTACACCAAACTGTCACTACTTTATCCCATCATATCAACAATCAATTGATGGTTATTCAAGGAGGATTATCCCTGCTGTGCGAAAGTCATCTATGGCAAGAAATGATCGAAGATGACCCCGCATTAAACGAAATTCTTGCGGATTCACAGGCTGGTGCCTCATATATCAATGCGGTTCTGCGTGTACTGCAACGTGTTACTAATATCGAGCTATCTACCTACCATGACGAGGAGATGATGATTGATATTAAGACGGTATTAAAAGAGGAGTTGCAAATGGTTGAGAGCGAACGATAAACCATGTGGAGAAAAGAATGAGCTCTACGCCATCCAAACATATTTTACTGATCGGAACGCCTTTTGAGTCAGTAGATGTCGCCGCACTATTATTAAAAAACGGATATTTTGTATCTAATACGCCTGCTATTGCTTCAACTTTAGCCATAATCAGCGATACTGTGCCAGATTTGATTTTATTGGCAACAGATCTGCTAAAAATGGGCGGTGTTGACCTATGCCAGCGTCTGCAAATAGAGGTTGATTGCCCCGTCATCTTTGTTGGTTTCACTAACTCCCTTGCTGAGAAAGAAGGAGCGTTTGCGGCTGGCTGCACAGAGTATATAGCCCCCCCTTTCTCTGTTGATGAGCTATTGATACGGATTAAAACACAACTTAAAGTAAGCGAACTGGCAACAAAAAACAAACAGTTGGCAACAGAAAACAGACGGTTACAACAAGTAGCTAAACGCAATACTGATCAACTTCATACGATCATCGCCAATATGCCGGGCATTTTGTTTATATTAGACAAAGACGGCCGTTTTACCTTATCAAAAGGGAGAGGATTGGTCTCATTAGGGTTAAAAACAGATCAAATCGTGGGTTTATCCGCGTATGAACTATGTAAAGAGTCGCCTGATATTGTTCAAGGGATCAAGGATTCTCTTAGCGGTAAAGCATCACACGGCACAGTGTTTCTTCGGAATTTCCCGTTTAATATCTGGTGCTTTCCGTATCGGGATATGGGAAAAAAGATATTAGGCATTATTGGTATTATCATTGATATTACGGAGAGTACACGAGCAAAAGAAAAATCAAAATGGCAGGCAGCACAGTTGACCTTGATACAAAAGATTGGAGAAAAGATAACGGCCGTGTTGCAGATTGATCAACTATTAGACACCATTACAACCTCCATTCAAGAAGCTCTCCACTACCATCATGTTGCCCTATTCATTCTTGAGAAAAATCAACTCGTATTAAAATCTTTTGCCGATATACACATCAGTCACACGGTCAACTATACACAATCAATCCATGACGGACTTATCGGATGGACAGCACGGAATAGTGAGAGAAAAATTGCCAATGACGTACATATTGAAGCAGATTATATTCCGTCCCCCTATGCACTCATCCAGCCCAAATCGGAACTATGCCTGCCAATCATCATAGATAACGAAATGATCGGTGTCCTTGATATTCAATCCCTCAAAACGGATGCTTTTAATGATGACGATGTGGCTGTAATGGAAGCGGTGACGGATCAAATTGCAATTGCCCTTAACCAAGCGTATCTCCATGATGCTCTCATGTTAGAATTAGAAGAGCGTCATCAAACTGAAATAACAAATCGAAAATTATTACAGGCGATAGAACAAAGCCCCGTAACGGTCATCATCACCGACCTTGATGGCAATATAGAGTATGCTAATCCGCAGTTCAGCAAAACGACAGGATATAGTATCGAGGAAATCATCGGGCAGAATCCACATTTATTAAAATCAGGATACACACCACCAGAAGAGTATGCTCTATTATGGGAAACAATCACGCATGGGCAAGAATGGCGCGGCCAATTCCATAATCGTAAAAAAAATGGGGAGCTTTATTGGGAAGCGGCAACCATCTCTCCTATTGTTGATGAAAACAACAATATCACTCATTATTTAGCGGTAAAAGAGGAGATCACTGCCCAAAAAGAGATGAAAGACCGATTACAGCAACGTAATAGCGAATTAGCATTTATCAATCGCGTCAGCAATGCTATGGTCTCTTTTTTGAAAATCGATCAGATTTTGGAGGTGTTGCTAGAAGAGCTTCGTACTCTTTGGAATGTGACAGCTGGCATGGTTTGGATGATAGAAGAGCAGTCTGGCGATTTGGTATGCCGCCAAATAACGGAAACTTTTCAAAAAACGGCCGTAAACTGGCGGCTGCCAGCTAATAGCAGCATATTAGGTTGGGTAGTGCAGACAGGAGATAGTGTAGTTGTTGATAATGCTCAAGCTGATTCTCGTTTCCAACGACTTATCAATCAAGAAGCATACCCATTACAGGCACAATTAACCGTGCCCTTAAAAAGCAGGCAGGGCATCATCGGTGCTATTCAATTTGTGGATAAGGAGGTCGGCCGTTTTACTGAAGCGAATTTGAGTGTGGTAGAAGCGTTGGCAGCAACGGCCGTTAATGCTATTGAAAATGCCCGCCTGCATGAAGATGTCCAAGCGCAGCTCGCCCAATTGAAAAAAACACAGGCACAACTATTACAAAGCGAAAAACTAGCCATCATTGGCGAGTTGGTCGCTGGTGTCGCCCATGAGCTAAATAATCCATTAGCGTCCGTCATTTTATACGCACAATTGATGGAGGCACGAGGGGTAGATGAGTATCTGCAACATGATTTAGACAAAATTGTGACGCAGGCGCACCGTGCCAGTAAGGTGGTGCGTGGATTGCTCGATTTTGCCCGTCAACGGCCGTCTGAACGTAAACCAACCCAAATCAATACTATCTTACAAAGTACCATTGATCTATTAGCCTATGAATTACGCACCTATAATATCATTGTAAAAACAGATTTTGCACCAGCAATCCCCTTGCTCTCGGCTGATATTCATCAATTACAGCAAGTCTTTGTAAATCTCATCAACAACGCCTTGCAAGCGATGAGTGCAGATAAGGATGAAGGCTCGTTAATCATCCGAACAGTGTACCCAACTATATCTACACTCAATAAAGAAGATTCTGTCTTAATTGTCGTGCAAGATGATGGGCCGGGCATTCCAGAAGAACATATCACCCGCATATTTGACCCATTTTTTACAACAAAAACAGAAATAGGCGGAACAGGGCTGGGATTATCTGTTTGTCATGGCATTATCGCTGATCATCACGGGTTAATTTGGGCTGAAAACGGATCTGAACGGGGAACTATATTCTTCATTGAACTACCAATTATCAAACCAAAAAAGGGTAAAGAGATTCCTGCTGACACAATACCCCCTAAACCAATTGCAGAAACGGCCGTAAAAGAGCGCATTTTGATGATAGATGATGAAATCAGCGTTTTAACGATCCTCACCCGTATCTTGCACCGCAATGGGTATATTGTTGACGGTGTAAACAGCGGCACAAAAGCGTTAGAAAAATTGCAAAAAGAAAAATATGATCTAATCATCTCCGATCTGCGAATGCCCGATATGTGCGGGAAAGAGTTATACCATCATTTGATGGCTGGAAATTTCGGAGAAAACACGCAGTTCATCTTCATAACTGGAGATGCAATCACCCCCAAACTACACGCCTTTCTGCACGAAACCAATGCGATTATATTAGAAAAACCGTTTGAAATGAATGATTTTTTGTATACAGTAGAACAACAATTTATACAAGACGAAAGAACTGCATAACAAAACCACACCGCCCCACTACTATATAAACGAGATGCCATGCCCGCTTTCACCGGTATGGCATCTCGTTTTTGCATTCCTTTCCTCTTGACAAAAACCGTGCGATAATTTATTCTAGTATTAGAATAATAAAAAGGACAAAACAATGAGTAACGCAAAATTAGCTATTCTCAGCTTAGTTGCTGAAAAACCACGTCACGGATACGAAATCGAACAGATTATTGAGGAACGGGGAATGCGCGAATGGACAGAAATTGGCTTTTCCTCCATCTATTACCTGCTAAAAAAATTGAAGACCGAAGGGCTGGTAGAGAGCGAACTGATCGATATACAAGGGCGCGGCGGAGCGCGGCGCATGTACCAAATCAGCGGTGAAGGGCGAAAGATATTGCATACGGCCGCAATACAGGCTCTATCCCAGCCGAAACCTGCCTATTCACCGCTACTATTGGGCATCACAAATTTACCCATCCTATCCAAAGAGGAGGCAATGAATGCCCTGCACGCCTATCAAGAGGGATTAACCGAAAAGATCGCGCATCTCATGGCACGATCAGAAGCACAACGGCCGTTGCCCCCCCATGCCGAACTCCTTTTCGAGTACAGCTTAACCATTCTTCGCGCAGAAGAGGGATGGGTGAAAACGGCCGTTCAGAAATTATCACCTACAGAGGAGACAAACGAATGAAAAAAATTGATTTTAAGAAAACAATGAAGCAATTATACGCGCCAAAAAAGAAATTCAGCCTCGTCGATGTCCCCCGAATGAACTATCTCATGGTTGATGGACATGGCGATCCAAACACCGCCCAAGCGTACAAAGAGGCCGTCGCCGCTCTATACGCCATCGCCTACAAAATCAAATTCAACAGCAAAAAAAGTATGGATCAGGATTATGTCGTGCCGCCGCTGGAAGGGTTATGGTGGGCAGAGGATATGGAGACATTCATCACCCGTGATAAATCGGAATGGGAATGGACGATGATGATTATGACACCCGACTGGATCACGCCCAGCACCTTCGCCGAGGCGGTCGAACAGGTACGCCAAGCAAAAAATCCAACCGCGCTAAACAATGTACGGCTGGAACCGTATCACGAGGGGCTTTCTGTCCAAATTATGCACATCGGCTCATATGATGATGAAGCACCTGTCTTGGCTGAAATGCACACTACTTTTATGCCCCAGAATGGACTGGCAGCAAACGGTAAACATCACGAAATCTATCTCAGCGATCCGCGGCGCATTGCGCCAGAGCGATTAAAAACAGTGTTACGCCAGCCTGTAAAACGCGCGTAATTACTCCCACAACGGCCGTTGTCTTCCTTCCAACGGCTGTTGTTTCCCATCAAAACGGCCGTTTCCCTCCAACGCAAGCAACGCTTCCTTAAAGCGCACTCCCCCGCGATACCCCGTCAGTTTGCCATTTGCCCCAATAACTCTATGACAAGGAATGACGATGGGGAGAGGATTACGGCCGTTAGCCGCTCCAACCGCCCGCGCGGCCGTTGGCTTGCCCATTTTTGCAGCCAACTCTCCATACGTTGCCATTGTCCCATACGGAATCGTTTGCAACAGCTGCCAAACCGTTTGCTGAAAAGGAGTGCCCGCAGGGGCGAGAAGGAGATCAAATTCCCATAACTCAGCCGCAAAATAAGCATCTAATTGCGCCGCCGCATCCGCAAAAGCAAAATCATCCCGCACCCAATCAGAAAAGGGCAATACAGCACTCCCTCCCTCTTGAAAACGAATATGCGTAAGCCCTTTTACAGTACGCGCCAACAAAATATCACCGAGCGGACTGGGAATAAAAGTAAATCTAGGTTGGAATTTCATGCCAATAGCTTAACGCAAGCAGACGGCAAATGCCAGACATTCTATCCTTTCAGCAGGGCGATTGCTCATTCCAAAATTTCCCTTCCCCATCCGCCGCAATGCCAGACTTTAGAAGCACCCTATTTTTGTTTGACGGAATGGTATGCAACTGCTTGTTTTGTTATACTTACCACTCATTATCTAACAGACAAAAAGTAATCATCACTCCCCCCAAAGCAGAAGAAACGTATCAATCGTGATTTTGTTCGCATTACGCTGGGAGAGCGACCATTTACAAAGGAAAATGTATCTTCTCAATAAATCGTGGACAAGACTTGACAAATTTCATCAGCACTTTATTTTACACGAGTACCATTAGGAAAATTTGTCAAATCTTCCCAGAATACTGAGAAGATACAGGAAAATTGTATGAAAAAAATCTGGTATATTCTCATCCTGTTGCTTTTAACAATATCACCATCTGCCCATGCTCAATCTGATGCTGTTATTGAACAAAATAGAGCTATCGTCGATTTTCCCAACAGCGTCACTTTTCAGTTGGGATATGCGAGCGAAACCACCATCACAGATGCCGTCCTCACCTATGAAGTACAACAATTTGGCTGTTTAGATGCGGCCGCCAACGTGCCTGTGGAAGTGACGGGCGAGCTATTATCATGGGAATGGGTGATGATTCGCTCTGGCAACCCCCCTCCCGGCGCAATAATGCACTGGCATTGGACATTAACAGACGCAAACGGCCGTGAAACCATCACCCCCGTGCAAGAATTGACATTTGTGGATGAGCGTTTCGATTGGCACACCATCAAAAGCGGCGACATCAGCATGAACTGGTACGAAGGCAAACAGGTGGGGACGATTTTGTTAGATGCCGCCGTTGAAGGGTTAGATCGACTCGAAAACGAGATGGGTATCGAGATGGTCAGCGACATCAACTTTTACATTTATGGCGACTATGATGAGATGCGCGATGCCGTTATCTATATTCAAGATTGGGCTGGCGGCGTAGCATTCAGCGAATATAACACCATTCTAATGGGCGTTCCCCCAGCCATCGCCGAAGATTGGGGAAGAAGTACCATCCAGCACGAGTTAGCCCATCTAGTGATTGGGCAATATGGGCAAAGCTGCATCGGTGGACGGAGACCGACATGGTTGGATGAAGGGCTTGCCGTCTACGCCGAAGGTGAGCCTGATGCCGAAACACGCAACAGCATCGCCGATAATCTAAAAAACAATGGCTTTGTGCCATTACGCAGTTTGAATGGCGCGTTCCCCGCACACGGAGATGGAGTCGGCCATGCGTACGCTCAAAGTTACAGCGTCGTCAATTTCTTGTTCGAGACATACGGCACGGGCAAAATGCAAGAGTTGCTATTAGCCTTAGCAGCCGGGAACGGGTACGACGAAGCATTAGAGGCTGTTTACGGCTTCAATGTGGACGGGCTGGAAGTGGAATGGCGGGCTGCTATCGGTGCTGATCCGCGCACCATCCCCCCCACGCCGACCCCAATTGTGGCTGCTGCTGTGCCAACGGCCGTTGCCCAATCCATCCCCCGACACATGCCCACACCAGGAGCAGCCAGCCAGCCCCCCATCATCGTAGATACACCATCCCCTAACCCGCAGCCAACATCCCCGCCCGCATCCCCGCCATCTGCATCCACAGGCATTTGCGGATTGGGGATGGTTCCATTTATGTTGACGGGTATTTATGCGTTCACCCGCAAGAAAAAGAAACGCGGGTGATTAGGGCAGATCGGTAAAAACGGCCGTCAACTCCTCATCATCCACAACCCGCAACGCTTGAACCTGTTTACGCTTGCGCCGCATCTTAAAAATGCCCCATAGACCGGCCGCCTGTCCGCGCAATCGCGCCCGCGCCGCCTCTCCACGCCAATGGTGCAGCGCTTCACGGGTGATTTGCCATTGGGCGGCAAAAATTTTGCGCCAATGGCGGCGCAATAAGCTGGATGGGTAATTTTTCCAGATGAGATAGAGGAAGTTACGGCCGTCGTAATAACTACCCGTCACCGCCCCGCCCGTCGCTTTGAGTTTATGGTAGACAACGGCCGTTGGCACATAAATCGTCTTCCATCCCGCCAAATTGGCACGAAAGCCCATATCCACATCTTCGCATGAGAAGAAGAAATCATCATCGAGAAAGCCGATCTTGTCGAGTAACGGCCGTCTATACGCTGACGATCCCCCGCACGCCGAAAAAACCCGCTCCTCACGATCAAACTGCCCCGCATCCTCTTGCCACACCCCCCGATTGCCCGGAATACCATCAAGACGATAGAAATCACCAGCCGTGTGAAAATGATCGCGTTTATCAAACAGTAACATCTTGCTGGCAACGATGCCCGCTTCTGGATGCCGTTCAAATGCGGATGTAATTTCTGCCAGCCATTCTGGATCAACTTCGGTATCATTGTTCAACAGAATAACAATCTCTCCCGTTGATGCTTTCCACCCAGCATTACACGCGCCCGTAAAGCCTCGATTTATCCCTAATTCAATCAAGATCACTTCTGGAAAATAGTCGCGCGCATACGCTTGCGAACCGTCGGTAGAGCCGTTATCTACCAATATCGTCTCAAAATCGGTAAACCGCTGCGCCCGCAACGCATGGAAACACATATCCAAATGTTGTTTGCCATTAAAATGAGGGATGATGACGGATATTTTACTCATCTTCTTGGGGAGATGCTGTTTTATACTCGACACGAGACTCAGCAACGGCCGTTTCCAACACCCTCTCCTCAACCCCCTGCCGCCGCAGGGATTGGATGAGATAATCAATATTTCGCACTTCATATGTAGGGGATGGTTCAGCAACGGCCGTTATCTCCATCACTGGCTGCGGCATCAACCGATACCCCATCGCCCGCACAATTGCCGTAAAACTACCAAGACGGGGGTTACCGTTAGCCGACAACGCTTTTTGCACTCCCTGTCGGCTCATCTTGACCTCTTTAGCAATGTTAGAAACGCCCTTCACACGCGCAAGGGAACGCAAGGAAGAGAGTAAAGCAGGCAAGTTTCTATCGTTCTCATATTCAGAAAAAATCAAATCCATATATTCATCAATTTCTTCTGGACGTTCGGTGAAATAATCCACCATCAGTTCATCTAATGTTTGATCAATGGACATGATTCCCCTCCAGCTAATTAAGGCGGAAATGTTGGCTGAACATATAGCGAATACGCTGAACAAATTCACCAGGAGGTAGAATGAGAAGGCCAGTTGCTTCGGCAACGGCCAGCGTAAAATCCTTACTGTTTAACGTCAAAAAATAGTCGGGGGTGCACTGCACGGCCGCTTCCAGAATTGGCGCATCTTTTTCTTCAATAATCGGCAGCCAACGCGCATACTGTTCCAGTTCGGGGTCATCAAGGATTTGAATCTTGAGATATGAGAGGTGTTCAAATAAAACAGGTAATGCCTCAGGAAATTTTAGGCGGATGTTACGCTCTGTCTCGTCCAAAACCTGCCGTGTAACCACAAGCTGAATCATGCCATATTCAGCTTGCGCCAAAACGACACGGCTTGCCCCTGTCCGCGACGCACTGCCAGCGATTAAAATGTTAGCGTCAATAAATACGGTAGGGATCATGCCGCGCTTTTCCGCTCTTGAAGGATTTCCTCGCGTATTTTAGGCAAATCTTCCAATAAATCCGCCAGCGTTATCCCTTTTTCATCCATCATGTCCGTAATTTGGTTTGACAATTCATATGTTCGGGGCTGTCTGGGCATCAAGAATACACCTTCTCCCATTTGCACAAATGTTAACATATCGCCATCTTCGATAGAAAGCGTGTCACGCAATTTACGCGGAATAGTCACCTGCCCGCGCGAACGCATACGAACGGTGAATGGTTGAGAATCAGTCATTGGGTTATTTAACATAATACACATCCTTTTGCGAAAGTAAGAAAATCGGAAATTCATATTTATTTACAGTGTAGCAAATAAATTAAACAACTACAAGAGTAAAACTTGAAACGCGCCTATCTCACCTTATACGTTGAGCGTGAATCTTTTTTGGCGAGCAGGTTTTGCCAATACTCCGTGGGCGTTTCTGCGTCGGGGAAAAGGGTGGATATGCCGATTATTGCGATTTTGTTCATAAAAATTTGTTGTTTAATGGGGGATTTTACGGAAGCGATTGGCTGCTTGAATAAACTCTGAACTGGGACGTTGTAATTGATCGTGAGGTAAATGAATTTTTTTACCAAGATATGACTTGAAATCTTGCAATCCTCCAGCTAAACCAACACGCAGTAGTTCTTCTTCTTTTTCGGGGTTTATCTGCATGATCAACGCTTCATCTAAATAGATTAAACCACGATCGTATGCTCGATGATAGGTTGGAGAAAGACATAACCCGTTAGCAACTTCATCATTACTGCCTTCTACACCAACAGGTAAAATATGAGCAGCATCTATCAAGCGTAGTTGCATTCTCGTCACTGCACATCGTTGTTCGTAAGCGGAAGTTACCTTACGCCGAAAACCTGAATGCCGTGAGAGTCGAGAAACTTTCTGAATAATACGTTGCCTTTCTGCTGGTACTTGTTCAATTTCATTGGGTGTGATTTCTTCTAATGCAGTCGCCTTGGATAACAAACCGACAGTAACCGCATCCCCACCCTGTGCATGAAGCAGTTCGGCATTTAGTGCATAAGCTAAAAATTGATCGGGACGGAAACCAATAGCGATTTCTTCATTTCCCTTTGTTATAAACGAAAAACCATCCTGCAATGCGTTGTGTAATGCAGTAATAGGAATCTGAATAGATGGTGATTTTGTCGAGAACAGATGATGTTTGCTCAAATCAAAGCCTGCAAAACATTGTAAATTGGGTTCATACCCAATCATAAGCGTCGGGCCAGATGGGTTCATTGCCAATGGCGGCGTTACCCCCGTCAACTGAATACGATATTCGTTTTTTGGTCTAGCCGCGCCTCCACCATGCGTTAATGTCCAAATATAAACCCATAATTCAAACATATCTTGTCCTGCTTGTACGACAAAACGGCGTGGGTTCTTGCGTGGCGGCGAAATTAAAACGGCGGAAGCATAACTTTCTGTCAATGCATCCGTTATTGATTTAAGCAAAAACTTCGTTGGAAATCGGGGCATAATTATTTACCTATATGAGCGAGTCTATTCAAAAAGGGTCTGCTGTTTTATCTGTTTTTGTTGAATTTTAGATTCCGATGGCATTATTGTAGGTGTTGATGCCGTTTTATTATTTGCATTTTTTCGTTTTGCACGCTTTTTACCGCCATCAAGCGGCAATTTTTCATGCTCTTCCGTTCCTGAACCATTCCACAATACCGACGGGCTGTAAATTTTATAATGGCTTGTATCTTTGCCATTACCAGGTTTTTCCATCGCTGCAAAACGCCCTTTTGCCCCTTCAATGTACTCGGGCATAATTTCGCAACAACTCCAAATGCGCTCCAATGATTCACACACTTCGCCAGTAACGCAACTGCCGCCAAAAGGATCAAAAACAATATCGCCTGTATCCGTCAACATCCGAACAAAATATTCTGGAAGTCGTGATGGAAAACGGGCAGGGTGTGGTTTTATGTCATTTTCTTTGCAGTAGCGTAGATAAGCTGAATTACTTTCCGTATTAGGAATAGCAATCAGGTTTGGCGGGATAGATCCGCCATTATTTCTTTGAAATTTGGTGCTAATGTCGTGTCCGCTCGGCCGTTTCTTCGCCTGATAGCCGTTTTCGATTAAACCAAGCATCGAATCGCTGTATGGAGCCAGTACACGCCTGTTGCTTGCTTTCGGCCAAGGGGTTTTTGATAACCAAAATACAGTATTTACACCATCTTTAACACGGATTCGTCGCACCGTGACCCATTCGGCTGGCGTTGGTAACTTGGATGGATTCCACCAGTAAAATTCTTGTGCAAGATGAAAGCCTATCTCGCGCACAAGCATGATCAGTAATTCAAAATGATACAAACTACGGGTTGGTTCTCCTGGGTTCCACGAACCACCGATATCAATCACCAGTGACCCTGTCGGTTTTAAAATACGGTGGAACTCCTGAGCAAAATCCTTGAACCAAGCTAAGTATTTATCGGCTTCAACATTGCCATAATCTTTTTTCCTTAACAGCGCGAACGGTGGGCTGGTAAAAACCAAGTCTATCGTTTCGTCTACAATTGATTCACGCATGTAGGCAAGCGAATCCTTTTGAATTATCTTGCCGTAAGTTGTGTTAAATTCTTGCATATTATTGTCCTATCCAACTATGTGTAGAGGAGGTTGTAAACGGCCGTTTTTCTCTATTCCTCATTATATTCTGCGTGAGACTCAGCAACGGCCGTTTCCAACACCCTCTCCTCAACCCCCTGCCGTCGCAGGGATTCGATGAGATAAGTAACGGCCGTTTCCCCCTCCAATCTCTCCAAATCAGCCCGTAACCCTTGTCCGATATACGCCCGCATCAACGGCTGATACCCTGAAAAGCCAAGTTGCGGCGCAATACGTTTCATATCCATAATTATATCTTCCGGCATACGAATACTAACCATATTCATCGGGCGGTTTTTTTGTAATCTGGTTCTTAACTCATCTGGTTTCATACTGTTTCCTTTCGTGAGCGGTAGCAATCCTGACCGAAATCAAACGAATGTTATCGCCACGCCATACATAAACGACGTACAGAAGATGCCAAGCCGTCGTCATGCCAACGGCCGTATAACGCACTTCTCCATTAACAAGTTCATCATCTAGCGAAGCCAAAAACGGATCGAAGAAACTCTCACAACCGTTTTCAAACGAAATCCCATGCTTTATCTGGTTATTGAGAGCCTTGCCCATATCCCACTCAAAAGCGATACCTTGTATGATGTGATACTTATCTATCATGGGCAGTATACCAAAAATATATATACAATGTCAATACGTTTGCAATACGCAAAAAGTCGGGCTTTTGAAAAAAGCCCGACTTTTAAGCTCACTACCCACTCACCACAAACAGATGATTCAACTGCTTGCTAATCGTCACCTGCGCCCCCAGAACACGCGCATAAACACGGCCGTTTTCCCCATGCGTAATAATATCAGCCACCAGCTTGCTGGGGGAACTCTCCCCAACGGCCACCTCCATCGAAACATAAGTCGTTTCGCCGAACGGAATGGGGCGGAACTGCTCCCCCCGCTCCGTGAACAACGGCAAACTGCCCGCATCATGGAAATGCCGCGCCCAGATGACCATGCTCTGGAACTGCCCATCGGCGATGAACGGATTGAAACTCTGCACCCCAAACTGCCCCGCCTCGCCATCGGGCTGTGGCGGCAGGAAACAGCGCATCGTCACCTTCGTCGGGCTGATATTCAGCAC
>WFSA01000208.1 GCA_015486215.1 Anaerolineae bacterium
GGTGATGAATGAATTCATCACTTGAGACAGATTTTCACCTTTCAATCTGCGTAATCGGCGGATATTTTGCTGACAGGCATAAAAAAAAACGTATCTTCTCAATATTTCGGGGTGAGTATAACAAATTAAGGAAGGAACAAATTGCGTCAGTCGGGTAAATCTGCTCTTTTCCCAATCCGTTGTACTCATGCCCTCAACTTTTTGAGAAGATACAAAAAAACCCCTGCCAATAAAATTGACAAGGGCTTCATAGAAATCAATGGTATCTTCTCAGTATTCTGGGGAGACTTGACAAATTTTTCTAATGATACTCGTGTAAAATAAAGTGCTGATGAAATTTGTCAAGTCTTGTTCACGATTTATTGAGAAGATACAATCAATAGATGATTTCTTGTTTTTTGATAAGTGGTTTACCGACGACGATTACGATTGCCGCTATTGCGATCGTTGCCGCGTCGGTTGCGATTGCCGCCGCCACCGCCGCGTTTTGGTTGATCATCAGCCTGTGCCTCTTCCAGCGTCCAGCCCATGATAATTGCCTTGCGGGAGAGACGGACTTTGCCGTCGGGAGTGACATCGGTAACCATCACCATCACCTGATCGCCCAATTGCACTTCATCAGCTACCGAGCGGACACGCTCATTGGAAAGTTGTGAAATGTGAACCAAGCCGTCAGTGCCGGGAATAATTTCGATGAATGCGCCAAAATCGGTGATGCGAACAACTTTACCAGTGTATGTTTGTCCTGCTTCCGCTTCTTTTACCAGATTTTCGATCTGGGTGGCGGCTGCGGCCGTTTTTGCACCATCATCACCAGCGACTAAAACAGTACCATCTTCCTGAATGTCGATGCTGACTCCAAAGGTCTCTTCCAGGCTACGGATCATAGAGCCGCCTTTGCCAATTACAGCCCCGATTTTCTCAGGGTTGATGCGTACAGCCATCATGCGGGGGGCGTTGTTGCTTAATTCTGGGCGAGGAGCGGCGATGGCGGTTGCCATCACGTCCAAAATTTCCATCCGTGCTACACGCGCTTGCTCCAACGCCTGTGCCATCAACTCTTTGGAAAGACCATCAATTTTGATGTCCATCTGCAAAGCGGTGATGCCGTCACGGCTGCCAGCCACTTTGAAATCCATGTCGCCTAGATGATCTTCTAATCCTTGAATGTCGGTGAGGACGGCAAATTTTTCGCCATCAGAAATCAAACCCATTGCAATGCCGCCAATTGGTGCTTTGATCGGTACGCCGCAATCCATCAATGCTAAACTGGACGCACAAATGCTTGCTTGGCTGGTGCTGCCGTTAGAAGCCAGAACTTCGGAGACGACGCGGATCGTGTAGGGGAACTCTTCTTCGCTGGGTAAAACGTACCGGAGGGCGGTCTCGGCTAATGCGCCGTGACCAATCTCGCGCCGTTTGGGGCCGCGCAGGAACCATGTTTCGCCGGTGGAGAAGGGGGGGAAGTTATAATGGTGCATGTAGCGGCGGCTGGTGACGGGGTATAAGCCGTCGATCTTTTGCGCTTCGCGCGGCATTCCCAATGTGGCGAGGGAAAGCACTTGTGTTTCACCGCGCTGGAACAGGCCAGAGCCGTGTGTTTGCGGGGTGATATTGATGTCGGAGGAGAGGTCGCGGATGGTGGTGTAATCACGGCCGTCTGGACGGATACCTTCGTACAAAATGCGATCACGGATCGCTTTTTTGAGGATGGAGGAGATAGCACCGCGTACTTCTTTGGTGTTCACGGCAGCATCATCAGCGACGAAGCTCTCGACGATCTCTTCGCGCAATATATCCATAGCGGCGTTACGGCCGGCGCGACTTTCTTCTGTGGCGACGATGTTTTTGATGCGGTCGCCGATGCGGTTAGCAACGGCCGTTGCTAACTCTTCATCTTTTGCTTGCATGATTGGTGCCGATTTCTCTTTACCAATTTGCTCTCTCATCATTGCCAATGCAGCGATGAATGGTTGAATCGCTTCATGCCCAAAGCTGAGAGCTTCGACCATTAACGCTTCATTTACCTCAGCCGCGCCAGCTTCGACCATTGTGATCGCATCTTTGGTGCAAGCCATCCGTAAATCAAGCGTGCTTGCTTCCATTTCAGGAATGGACGGATTGGCGACCAATTTGCCATCAATATAACCAACACGAACAGCACCGATGGGGCCGTTCCACGGGATATTGGAAATAGTCAGTGCTGCGCTGGAAGCGTTGACAGCCATTATATCTAGATGGGAAATGGTATCTGAGGCGAGGGCGTAGATGATGACCTGTACTTCATTTCTCATTCCATTGGGAAAGAGTGGGCGCAATGGCCGATCGGTTAACCGTGCTGTCAGGATAGCATCGGTAGAAGCGCGTCCTTCGCGGCGGAAGAAGCCGCCGGGAATACGGCCGGCTGCGTACATTTTCTCTTCAAAATCTACGCTCAAGGGGAAGAAATCTAATCCTTCACGCGCATTTTTGGACATGGTGGCTGTAGCCATAACCATGCTGTTCCGCTCACGCAGGGTGACGGAGCCGCCGGCCATTTGGGCTAAGCGACCTGTGGCGATTTCAATATCGTGATCGCCGATTTGGGTTGTAAAAATTGTTTCTTTTGACATATATGTAACCTCCAAGTTACGTTGGCAACAAGCAACAGACAACTAGGGAATGAGGATTTATTTAACTACCAAAGTTGTCATTCCCCCATGAAGATGGGGGAATGACAGATGGAAGTTTCGGGTTTTATTTAATCCTCATTCCTAATCTGGATAAACCAGAAAAGAATGATCCGCAGATTTCGCCGATTGACGCAGATAAAAACATTCAATCTGCGCTAATCGGCGAAAAATTTCTTGTACATGGTACAAGAATACCACTGATAAGGTACTAAGGTTGTCACAGCTAAGGCTGTCGTAAACCTGTTTCAATTGTGGGGGGGGGATGGAGTTTTAGGGACTGGAGATTATCTCGTAACGTAGCTTTGTTGCTTTTTTTGTTACGAAGCAATATCCAATTCCTAAACCGTAAAACCAATCCCCTAATTTCAGAAAAGCGTGACCGATGATACCCACCAGTCACGCTTTAGGATAATAAATTAACGGCGCAGACCTAGTCGTTTCAGAATGGTGCGATACCGTGTCGGCTCATTGTCGCGCATATAGGCTAATAAACGTCTCCGCTTGCCAACCAAGCTCAACAAACCATGACGGGAACCTTCATCATGTTTGTGGACATTGAGATGTCCTTGCAAATCATGGATACGGGCTGTCATAAGAGCGATTTGTACTTCTGGTGATCCTGTATCATCAGGATGTATTGCAAAATCTTTGATTATTTCGGCTTTTTTTTCCGTGCTTATCATGCTGTTTGTACCTCCATGTACAATAAATTAACTATTGCCGATGAACCGTCGCGCCGAATTAAGCGTCTTGTCCACCAGCCAACGGAGGATTATAGCGTGAAGAGGGGGAGCGTACAAATTCTCCGTTTTGCGTGCAAGTATTTTCTCAATAAATCGTGGACAAGACTTGACAAATTTCATCAGCACTTTATTTTACACGAGTATCATTAGGAAAATTTGTCAAGTCTCCCCAGAATACTGAGAAGATACGATTGCAACCTCCAAAATTGGACACTGATTGTACAGATGAACATAGATATAAAGATCAAAATCAGTGAGATCGGTGTCCAATTCCTGTAAAAGACGAGGTTGCAATCGCTCTGTAAGTGGAATTATTGGCAAAAACATCATTATCTTGCTTAATTTTGAAACAAAACTAAAATAAACATGCTTATTTTTGTAGTTTGTTCGCTGTTTTTTGTTTTTAACACATACTGCGGAACAAAAGAGGTTCGATGAATAAATCTGCTAAACAGTATGAATTAGATGAATTAGATAGAAAAACATTGATGTTATTGCAAGAAGACGGCCGTTTAAGCAATGTAGACCTCTCGCGTCAACTTAACTTATCACCGCCGACCACACACGGCCGTGTTCGACGGTTGGAAGAGCAAGGGTATATCACAGGGTATACTGCTATTTTGGATCATACCAAAATCGGCTATGACATGATCTGTTTTATCAATGTCCGATTGCAGGCGTATCAACAAGAGCAAACGGGCGATTTTCGTAACGATATTATCGCCATGTCAGAAGTTGTAGAATGTTATCAAGTGACAGGCGAGTATGATTATTTATTAAAAGTCGCCGTCAAAGATCAACGTGCCCTAGAGCAATTTGTGGTAGACCGCTTAACCCCCCTCCCTTGGGTCAACCGCGTCCATACCAGCCTCGTTTTAACAGAAGTGAAAGCGACAACGGCGTATACGTTGTGAGAGTGACAAGCGGCAAGTTTGCATATACGCACGAGTAACCTGCACACTTGCATTCCCCCCTATGATTACAAAAATTGACCATATCGCCATTGTTACTCCTGATTTGGATGCGTCTGCTGGTTTTTGGGCTGATGTGCTGGGGCTGACTGTTGCCCGTACGGAGCATGTGTCGGCTGAGGATGTGAATATCGCTTTTTTGCCTGTGGGCGAAAGTGATATTGAACTGTTAGAACCAACTTCCCCCACCTCTGGCGTTGCTAGATATTTGGATAAAAAGGGGGCGGGAATCCATCATCTGTGCCTTGAAAGTGATGATTTGGAGGCGGATTTGGCGCGGTTACATGCCGCCAATGTGCCGCTCATCACCGAAAAGCCCATCACAAACGCATACGGCAAACGATACGCTTTCATCCACCCTAAAGGGACGGGCGGGGTGTTGATTGAGTTGTATGAAGGGGCGAAGTGACATATTTCTGCACCTGTACAATTTCCAGTTAGGTGACAGGTACTTGCCGAGTGCCTGTCACCCTGATTTTTGAACGAAAAATTAGTTGCCTAACTACCGCAAATGCCTTACAATCTTCCGTTCGCATCGTAGAATAATTTACGGTTGCGGAAATCTACGCAAAAAAGGGAAATTTCACATATTGCGGATTAAACAAACACAACACAGTTAGATTCACAAGAGCGTCGCTCCGCCTTGCACGGACACGCTCTTTTCTGCGTTTAACAGGCTCACAACACGAATTTTTTAGACATGGTTCATTTTTTGTACGAAATGATCTTTACAGTTTGAGAGCGGGCATAAAGCTACGTTCCTACAATTTACTCCTGTAGGGGCGACCTTCATGGTCGCCCACTATCGTAACAAACTGTAAAGATGATTTTTACCATTTTTAACCATGCCATTTTTTACAAGAGGTTATAGAGGATCAGGGAGGTCATCTGGTGGAAACAACAGAATTCCGTTCGCTGCGCGTTAGTCTAGCATCCCCCGAGCAAATCAAATCATGGTCGTATGGCGAAGTGACAAAGCCAGAGACGATTAATTACCGACGGTTACGTCCAGAAAAAGATGGTTTATTTTGTGAAGCGATCTTTGGACCACAACGTGATTGGCAATGTTATTGCGGCAAATATAAGAATGTGCGCTATAAGGGTATCGTCTGCGATAAATGCGGCGTGGAAATCACCCGCTCATCTGTACGACGGGAACGATTGGGGCATATTGATTTAGCCGCCCCCGTCGCCCATGTCTGGTATACCCGCCGCGTCCCCAGTTATATGGGTTTGTTGCTCAACGTCTCCCGACGCAATTTGGATCGCGTGCTTTATTTTGCACAATATGCCGTCACCCATGTGGATGACGAAGCGCGGGAACGCGCCTTAGTACGCCTGCAAGATGAATTGGAACAAGCCGAACTGAAAATCGAGATGGATATTCAGGCAAAGGCGGCCAATAGTAATATCGAAGCGGTTGAGCGGTTGGCTGAGTTGCAACGTGAGCTAGAGATGGTGACGAGTTCATTTGACGAACGTCTAGCAGAAGCGACTGATTTGTTGATGAGCGAAGCGCAGAACGTCGAACAGCGGCTGGAAAATGTGCAGGGAACGGCAGTTACTGAAGACATCTCCCTTCTTGATGAACAAATCATCAGCGACGGCACCATTGCCACCACCGAACATATCGGCCGAGTGCAAGAGATCGCCCGCGAGCGGCTCGGCACTATCGAAAAAGAGACCGAAGAAGCGCAACAAGCGCGTGTCGCCGAGATCAATCGTGAAGTCAATGAACTGCGTACCGAAATGGATGCCGTCGCCCAGGAAATGCGTGACGAATCGGGTATCAAGCTCATTGAATTGCGCGAGAAAGCGGAAAAAAGTAAAGAACAGATGGAATCATTGGTTCAAATGATGTTCCTCAACGAATTAGAGTACCGCGAATACAAGAGCAAATTTGGCAACATCTTCCGTGCCAGCATGGGCGCAGAAGCGTTATACGACATTCTCAGCCGTATGGACTTGGACGCGCTGGCATTAGAATTATGGCAACAACTCCGCACCACCCGCTCCAAACAAAAAGCAAAACGAGCGACTAAACGTCTACAAGTTGTAGACGCATTACGCGCCAGCGATAATCGGCCAGAATGGATGATCCTGACTGTTTTACCCGTCATTCCTCCCGATTTGCGCCCGATGGTGCAATTGGACGGCGGCCGTTTTGCCACCTCCGATCTTAACGATCTATACCGCCGCGTTATCAATCGCAACAACCGCCTCAAGCGACTGCTCGATTTGGGCGCACCAGAAGTCATCGTCCGCAACGAAAAACGGATGTTGCAAGAAGCGGTAGACAGCCTCATCGATAACAGTCAACGTGGCAAAGCTCTCAGCCGCCGCGGCCGCCGCGAACTCAAATCATTATCTGACATGCTCAAAGGCAAGAAAGGGCGTTTCCGCCGTAACTTGCTCGGTAAACGTGTCGATTATTCTGGCCGCTCGGTCATCGTTGTTGGGCCAAAATTGAAATTAGGCGAATGTGGTCTGCCAAAAATTATGGCTTTGGAGCTGTTCCGCCCCTTCGTCATCGGCAAATTAGTCGAGTATGAGTACGCCAGCAATGTAAAAAGTGCCAAACGATTCATCGAACGCCAACCGCCAGAAGTATGGGAAGTATTGGAAGAGGTTATCGTTGGCCGTCCTATTTTCCTGAACCGCGCCCCTACCCTCCATAGATTGAGCATCCAAGCGTTTATGCCCAAATTGGTCGAGGGCAAAGCGATCCAACTCCACCCCCTCGTCTGTGCCGCCTTCAACGCCGATTTTGACGGTGACCAAATGGCTGTCCATATTCCCTTGTCTAATAAAGCGGTGGAAGAGTCTAAAGCGTTAATGATGGCGACCAAGAACCTGCTAAAACCAGCCGACGGACATACTATCGTCGGCCCGTCAAAAGATATGGTTTTGGGTGTGTATTACCTCTCGTTGATGCATGATGGCAGAAAAGGGGAAGGGTACATTTTTGGTACATTTGATGAGGTACGCTCGGCGTATGCGTTGGATGAAGTACATATCCACGCCCGCATCAAACTATATACCGATACGAACTTTGACGATGATGGCAAACGGTATGCAGATGGCAAGTCACGCCGCCGCATTATCGAAACATCACCCGGCCGTGTCATCCTCAACGACATCTTCCCCGAAGATATGAAATTCACGAATCGGGTGTTGGATAAGGGCGGTATCAGCAGTTTAATCAATCGTGTCTATCGCCGTTTGGGCGACGAAGCGACGGTTGATTTGGTTGATAAAGTGAAATCTATCGGTTTTAAATATGCGACTATTTCTGGCACAACGATAGCTGTAGCTGATCTAACCATCCCTGAAGAGCGTGAAGGCATTTTGGCCGAAGCGCGTAAAAATGTGGATGAGATTGACCGTCAATACCGTCGCGGGCTGCTGACAGAAGAAGAGCAGTACCAACGGACGATTGAACAATGGACGGCCGCTAAATCTAAGGTTGAGGTCGTCGTTCGTAAGGCGATTGATCCCGCCGGCCCAATGGCGATGATGGCTTTATCCGGCGCGGGTAAGGGTGGATTCGGCCCCATCACTCAGTTGGCCGGTATGCGCGGCTTGATGGCTGATCCCAGCGGCCGTATTATCGTCGTTCCCATCCAATCGAATTTCCGTATTGGATTAAATACGCAGGAATACTTTATCTCTACACATGGGGCGCGGAAGGGGTTGGCTGATACGGCTCTGCGAACGGCCGATGCCGGCTATTTGACCCGTCGCTTGGTTGACATCGCTCAAGATATTATCGTGTTGTCTGATGATTGCGGCACTGATAAAGGGGTCTGGATCAAACGTAAGGATAATTTTGGTAAGCAAACATTGTCTGAACGGATTTACGGCCGTGTTGCTGCCGATAGTGCCATCCATCCTGAAACAGGAGAAATTCTGATTCAAAAGGGTGAAATGATGGAAGAGGAGATCGCTGACGCGATTGATGCTGCTGGAATTGATGAAGTGTATATGTATTCGCCAATGACTTGCGAAATGCCGCGCGGCATCTGCAAGAAATGTTACGGTGTTGATTTGGGACGCGGCAAAATGGTGGAATTAGGCGAAGCGGTCGGTATCGTCGCTGCCCAATCTATCGGTGAGCCAGGCACGCAGTTGACGCTGCGTACGTTCCATACTGGTGGTACAGCATCTGCTGGTGGTGATATCACACAAGGTTTGCCCCGTGTTGAGGAGCTTTTTGAAGCGCGTAAACGGCCGAAAGGGGAAGCGATCCTCACTGAAATCGGTGGTATCGCCGAAATTAGAGTGATAGACAGCGTGCGTCACGTTTTTATAACCGAAAGCAAGCTGGTTGATGATATTTACGAGTTACCAGAGACCTTTACTCCTGCTGTCGAAAATGGCTCGACCGTTTCGATGGGTGACATTTTGGCACAGGAGGGTGAAGAAAGTGGCAAGGTGATGGTTTCACGGCAAAACGGCCGTGTCACCCTCAACGACAACGCCATCATCGTCACATGGGAAAGTGAAGAAGAGCGTGATTATGAAATTCCCGCTGGTGTCCGCCTATTGCCGACCGACGGCGACAAGCTCAACGCTGGCGATCAATTGACTGAAGGCTCCTTAAACCCGCACAGTATTCTAGAAATTTTAGGGCCAGATGCAGTAACCCAATATCTACTGCGCGAAGTGCAGAAAGTGTACCGTCCGCAAGGGCAGAACATTCACGACAAACATTTTGAGGCGATTATTCGCAAAATGTTGAGCAAAGTACAAGTTACCACCTCTGGTGACACCGATCTGCTCGCTGGTGATTTGGTAGACATTGGCCTTTTCCAAAAGAAAAATGAAGAAATCGTAGAAGAAGGCGGCGAGCCGGCACAAGCGTCACAAGTGTTGATGGGCATCACCAAAGCGTCCCTCAATACGAACAGCTTCTTATCGGCAGCTTCGTTTCAACATACGATCAAGGTGTTGGCTGGTGCAGCTATCGCTGGTAAAGAAGATGAGTTATACGGCTTAAAAGAGAATGTCATTATCGGTAAACTGATTCCTGCTGGTACGGGGTATCACGCTTACCGTGCCAAAGAGCGGGAAGTGCGCGAAGCCAAAGAAGCGGCTATCCGTGCGGCCAAAGAGGCCAAAGCGGCCTTAGAAGCGGCCGATGGCACGATGCTCGTTGGGGATGATACTGATGTCGCCTTGCTGGACGCGATTAGCGATGCTACCGCCACACAGAACCAGGTCAACGATCCTTTGGACGAAGCGATTATAGCAGCCGTATTAGCTGAGGCAGTCAACGAAGAAGAGTAAGCTAGTACACACTGGCGGAAGTTCTCCGGCAATTACCGTAGGTCAATTTTGTAAAATTGCACTACAGAAAATCCCGAAGAACTTAGGCCAAGCAGTACTAGTACAGCACCAATCTCCCCAGAATACTGAGAAGATACGAGTAGAAACATTTACCAGCCAACAGAAAGCGTCAAAAAAGAATGTCCGCAGAAAGCCCAAGATGAAAAAGAAGAGACGGCGGCGTTAGGCATGTAAAACGCAAAAAGCCCGACTTTCCTAGAAAGTCGGGCTTTTTTTGTCAAAACGGTTCAGCTTCTATTCCCACGTCCGCTCGTCCCGAATGGGGGGAGCGGACGTGGGCAGGCTGTCCACAATTTCTACCGTTAGTCGGAATTTGATCGCCTCACGCGCGGTCGCTTGTAGTTTGTCGGCAAGGCCTGTCCCAGAGGCTGCGCTATCGGCGACAACATGCAATGCGAGCAAATCCTTATGATCCACACGAGTAATGACCGCTTGATACGCGCTCACCTCGTCAAATCGTGCCATCATATTGGCTAATTGTGTTGGATGCAGGAACATGCCGCGCACTTTTGTCGCCGCGCCGATGCGCCCCAGCCACCCTTTCAATCTCAGCCCGCCGCCATCCGTCTCCGATTCGGGGATGATGGCCGACAGATCGCCGACACCAAACCGAATCAGGGCGTAATGGGGTTTGAGCAATGTGACAACGACTTCGCCGATCTCGCCATGCGGCAACGGCCGTCCTGTGTTTATGTCACAAATCTGCAAAATGATATTGTCAGGGATGCGCCATCCATCGTATCCATCGACATCATAGCCCAAATTGCCGCATTCGGCCGTGCCGTATGATTGATACACAGCGATTCCGTGCGAGGATAGCTCCTCACGCAAGGATGGCGGCAGCGGTTCAGCCAGCACAAATGCTTTGCTGAGTTGCAAGAGGATTCCCATCTTGGCCGCTTTGTCCAGCAGTGCTTTCAGATAGCTGGGCAAGCCTACATAGCCAACCGCGCTAAAAGCGGCCATCGCTTGAATTTGCTGCTCAAAATTGCCAATCCCGCCAGGAATAACGGTGCAGCCGACACTGCCCAACCCGTCTTCCAACGAAGCCCCAGCAGGGGTCAGATGGTAGCTGAACGCATTGAGGACGACATCTCCTTTCTCAAATCCAGCCGCCCGCAATCCGGGTGCCCAATTGCCAGCATCCTCAATATACGGTTCTGGCTCGTTGATGGGGCCGGGCGACTGATAGATGCGGCGCAATTCTCCAATTGGCATCGCCAACAGGCCGCCAAAGGGGGGATCGTTTTTTTGTAATTCAATAAGGTCGTCTTTGCGGAAGACGGGGAGTGCGGAGAGGGAAACGGCCGTTTGCAAATCATCAACCGCCAATCCAGCCGCCTCTAACCGTGCGGCAAAAGCGGGTGCATTAGCGTGTAAATGGGTGATGGTATCGTATAAATTCATAATGGGAGGAGATTGGGGATCGCGTAATACTTGATCCCTAACGCGGATAAACCGCAATTGTCAATTATCTTAAGAAAGCCACCGCTTGCGTCGCTTATAATGCTTCACATCACGATAGCTTTTGCGTGTACCGACCTCATTAAGTCCCAGATAGAACTCACGCACGTCGGCGTTATCTTTTAATTGCTGCGGGTCACCTGCGAGAACGATACGGCCGTTTTCCATAATATACGCATAATCGGCCGCATCCAAAGCGAGACGCGCGTTTTGCTCAACCAACAAAATCGTCGTTCCCTGCTCCTTGTTAATGCG
The DNA here is from genome assembly GCA_015486215.1 of Anaerolineae bacterium. GTDB lineage: Bacteria > Chloroflexota > Anaerolineae > Promineifilales > Promineifilaceae > S016-13. The sequence continues at coordinate 11,455 of WFSA01000208.1, forward strand.
GGTGATAATATCGAAAATATCCCGCACCAGCAACGGCGCAAGTCCCAACGACGGCTCATCCAGCATAATCAGCTTCGGCTTTGCCATCATCGCCCGTCCAATCGCCAGCATCTGTTGCTCGCCGCCAGACAAATAGCCCGACTCTTGCCGCCGCCGCTCTTTCAAACGGGGAAAATAGGTATACACAGCCTCAATATCCGCCTTGATTTGGCCGCGATCTGAGCGCGTATAACTACCTGCGAGCAAATTCTGCTCCACATCAAGATGCTCAAAGACGCGCCGCCCCTCCATAACTTGAAAAATACCGCGCCGCACAATATCAGCCGCATCTAAATGATGAATATCTTCGCCTTCAAAGGTGATGCTGCCATCAGTCACTTCGCCATCTTCGGGCTTTAGTAAACCAGATACCGCTTTCAGCGTGGTTGATTTGCCCGCGCCGTTCGACCCCAGCAAGGCCACAATTTTTCCTTGCGGCACTTCTAGCGACATTCCCTTGAGGACCAGTATCACATCATTATAGATGACTTCGATATTGTTGAGTGACAACATAATTTGCTCCGTTTACAAGTTTGCAGGCGGGCAAGTATGCATGTGTGCATGTCTGCATGTCTACCTTACACACACGCTACTTGCACACTTGCACGCTTCCTAATCGCTTACTTTAATATAATCCGTCATTTGCTCGTGGACACCATTTTTCACCTGATAGAGACGCAATGCTTTGTTGCCTGCATGGTCAGAGGAGGTGAAGGTCAGCGGGGTGGTGACATCGCCCGTGCTGTAATTGGTGAATCCTTCGAGGGCGGCGTGGATGTTTTCGCCTGTCAATTCATCGCCATTGGCGACGACTTCGCGGATGCCATCTACCATCAAACGCATGGTGACCCAGCCTTGTATGTAATGGACACCTTTTGCTTCCAAATCTATGCCGGCTTCTTCGGTGTAGGGGCGAATTTCATCTTCGATCAATGATGCGCCGCTGTTGACGAATGCAAATGGGCTGGCGGCGATAACGCCTTCGGCCGCGTCGCCGCTGAGTTCGACGAATAGTTCATCGGAACACCAGTTGAGACAGATCATTTGTGTGTCCATACCCAAGCGGTTAATATCTTTTGCCAATGTGGCTGCTGGGGAGGAGACGTTTTGGACGACGATATACTCTGCACCAGCATCGGTGACCTGAGTCAACTCGGCGGTGAAATCTGACGCGCCTTTGGGCATGGGGATGCCAATCACTTCCATTCCATTTGCTTCTGCCCACGCTTTGCCATCGGCCAATGGGGATGTGCCGAAGGGGCTGTCATGGTGCATCAGGGCAACAGTGGTCGCACCATTATCTTTGGCGTATTGCAAGGCGATGATGAATTGACCAGAGTATGACGTGCCGACGAGGAAATTGTAGGGAGCTTCTGCTGGATCGGCAAGGGTTTCGGAATAGGAGGCGGACATGAAGGGGATTTTATCTTCAGCTACGCGCCCGCGTAATGCCTCAGTGTCGCCTGTCCCCCATCCTTGAAAGCCGATGATCTCTTTTGAGGTGTATTGGCTGTACAATTGCTCGGCTTGGTCAACAGCGTAAGCGTAATCTTGGGACATGAAATCAATTTGACGGCCGTCAACACCGCCGTTTGCGTTCACAAATTTGATATAATCACGGATACCATCTGCATATGGTGTCCCTGCATCAGAAGTCGGCCCTGTTAAATCATGGATACCGCCTAATTTAATCGTATCTTCTTCGTCATTGCCACCACCGCAAGCGGCTAAGGCTAACAATACAATTACTAACAGCAACAATTTCTTCATTTCTATTTCTCCTTTCTTTTTACAACAAAACGTATCTTTTCAGTATTTTGAGGAGACTTGACAAATTTTCCTAATGGTACTCGTGTAAAATAAAGTGCTGATGAAATTTGTCAAGTCTTGTCCACGATTTATTGAGAAGATACAACAAAACTACTAAACAAATAAAGCGGACGCAATGCGGGGTGTGATGTGGGGTGAATGTGAAACGGCCGTTTCTAATAACTGAAAGGCCACAGTCGGAAATAATCTTTGATATTTTTCCATATCTTAGCAATTCCTTCTGGTTCAAAAATAAGAAATAGGATGATGACCACGCCGAACATCCCTTTTTGGATGAAAGGCATGATGGTCAACATCGCGGGGATGCTGTCGCTCATCGCTGTGCCGAGATTAGAGAGGATGGCTGGCAGCAGGGAGATTAGAATGGCTCCATAAATAGAGCCTGAGACGGAGCCTAAGCCACCGATGATAACCATCGCTAAAATAGAGATGGATAATTCGATGGTGAAGCGTTCGTAGTTGACGATGCCGCGATATTGTGCCAATAACGCGCCGGCAAAGCCGATGATGGCGGAGGAAAGGGCAAAAGACATCACTTTATATAGGAAGACATTAACACCCATCACTTCTGCGGCAATATCTTGATCGCGGATGGCGATGAAGGCACGGCCGATTTTGGTACGGAACAGGTTGACGGCAAACATCACCACGATGGCGAGAGAAATGAGGATGATCCAATAAAAATTGGCATCTGTACTCATGCGAACGCCGAGTATGGTGGGGGAAGGAACGACAAGGGCTTCTACGCCGCCTGTAAATGGTGAACGGATAATCGCCCATTCGATCACTTGCTGGGCGGCCAATGTGGCGATGGCAAGATATAACCCTTTGAGACGGAGGGAGGGAAGACCAAAAAATGCACCGATAACGGCCGTTACCAAACTAGCAATCGGCACTGTCATCCACCACGGCATTCCCAAATTCGTCACTAGCAATCCAGAGCCGTACGCCCCAATTGCCATAAAGCCGCCCGTTCCCAAGCTAATCTGCCCCGTAAAGCCAGTCAAAATGTTTAGGCCAATGGCCGCTATGGCAAAAATACCAACCTGATTCGCCAATGTAAGCTGATAATTATTAGCCACAAAGGGGAAAATAAGCGCGAGAACGATAACAAAGACCAGCCGCCCTTTCATAATGGGCGTTGGCCTCAATTCCATATCCTTTTTATAATTGCTGTGAAATACACCTGATTCCATGAGTTATCCTTTGGTGGGGCAAAGCGGCGGAGTCGCTCTCCATCACTTCATAACTTCGCCCCTTCGCCTACACTCGCTCGATCCGAATTTCGCCAAATAGTCCGTATGGTTTGACCATTAGAATGAGAATTAAAACAATGAAGGGGACGACGGAGGCTAAACCCAATGACGGGGATGTGTAGCCAGCCGTGTACACTTCTAATAAACCGATTATTAACCCGCCGAGTATCGCGCCGGGAATAGAGTCCATCCCGCCTAAAATGACGACGGGGAAGACGCGCAAACCGAACCCAGCCAGAGCTGCGCCGTTCAGTTCGACGATATTGGCGACAATGACACCAGCGAGGGCGGCAACGGCGGCCGAGATTGACCACGCCATCGCAAAGACGCTCTTGACGCTGATCCCCATACTGAGGGCGGCTTGTTGATCATCGGCCGTTGCCCGCATCGCAATCCCTTCTTTAGAAAAACGGAAGAAGAACATGAACATTCCTAATAGAACCATAACTAAGGCTAATGCGATCAACCGATCTGCGGGAATGATCGCGCCAGCGATATTGAGCGGCGTGTCGGGCAAAAACGAGGGGAACGCACGCCCAGTCGTCCCCCAGATCGCGCTCACGACCGCCCTGAGAACGCTCGACAGCCCAATCGTCACCATAATGACTGAAATGATCGGCTCTCCAATCATCGGGCGCAGGATGAAGCGTTCGACAACGATGCCAAGAACGACGGCGGCGGCCATCGTCAGCAGTAACCCAATCGGCCATATAATGCCGAATTGAACGATGAAGGCGTAAGCCAAATAGGCCCCGACCATCAAAAAGTCGCCTTGAGCGAAGTTGATCACGTCGCTCGCTTTGTAGATCAAAACGAAGCCGAGCGCGACCAACGCCAATATCGCGCCGTTGGTCATTCCTGTTAATGTAAGTTGAATAAATTTATCCATATCCGATTTTGTCCGCAGAGTACACAGATGAACAGATTAAAAAACAAAAAATCTGCGTTTACCTGTATAATCTGCGGATATTTTTATCCCTCTAAAGGTATCTTCTCAGTATTCTGGGGAGACTTGACAAATTTTCTTAATGGTACTCGTGTAAAATAAAGTGCTGATGAAATTTGTCAAGCCTTGTCCACGATTTATTGAGAAGATACGTATCTTCTCAAAATTTCGGGGAGACTTGACAGGTTTTCTATAATACTCTCGTGCAAAACGCGAGACTCTTATGAAACCTGTCAAGTCTTTGCCCCAATTTATTGAGATGTTACGAAGATACCTCTAAAGTTTCTATTTGCAGACGGGTTTTTATGGTGGCTTTACGGCCGTCTTGATAAGTAATCACCGACTCAATATCCAAATAATCGTTCTGGCTGTACAACGCCGAAATAATATCGTCATACCGTTGTGCCACAAACTTGCGCCGCACCTTGCGCGTGCGCGTCAGTTCCGCATCATCCGCGTCCAGTTCCTTATGCAATAATAAGAAACGACGGATACGTGCCGCTTCTGGCAGATCCGCATTGGCCGTCTCCACCTGTTCACGAACCAGCGCGTATACCTCTGGCTTTTGCGCCAAATCGGTGTACGTCGTATAGGCAATTTGGTTGTTTTCAGCCCATTTGCCCACATTTGCCATATCAATGTTGAGCATGGCAGTCACAAACGGCCAGTCGCCGCCAAAGACAACCGCCTCTTTCACATGCTGGCTGAATTTGAGCTTGTTCTCAATAAATTGGGGGCTGAATTTAGTGCCGTCATGCAAAGTCATCACATCTTTGGCACGATCAATGACGATGAGGTGACCATCTTCATCAAAGTAGCCCGCATCGCCAGAGTGCATCCAGCCATCAATCAGCGTCTCATTGGTCGCTTCTTCATTATTATAATAGCCAATAAAAACAGAGTCCGATTTGAGCAGAATCTCGCCGCTTTCGGCAATTTGAACTTCTGTGCCCGGTACAGGAATCCCGACTGTCTGGAACTTAATATCGCCATCCCGATGGACAACGCTGATGCCGCTCGCTTCTGTTTGTCCGTAAATCTGCTTGAGATTGACACCGAGCGCGTGGAAAAAGCGAAATACATCCGGCCCCAAAGCCGCCCCGCCTGTATATGCCCGCTTCAAATGGCGCAAGCCGAGATGATCTTTGATCTCTTGGAACATCAGCCAATCGGCCGCATTATATTTTAATTTGTCCAGCCCGCTGACCTCTTCTTTACGAAAACGCATATCGGCCGTTTTGTACCCCACTTCCATCGCCCATTTGTACGTCGCTTGCTTGATACGGGTGCTATCTTCAATTTTGACAAGCACTTGGCTGACTAAATTCTCCCAAATACGGGGCGGGCTGAACATCGAATGAGGGCCAATCTCGCGGATATTCGCTTGTGCTGTGCCGGGAGATTCAGGGAAATGGAGCGGAAAGCCGCCTTGCAAAAAGCAAGCGACAGACATCATCTGCTCGCCAATCCACGCCAAAGGCAAGAAACTGACGAAGCGATCTTCGGGGCCGAGTGGATCAAGATCAAGCAAATTCCTGCCCATTGAAATGAGGTTACGATGGGAAATCATCGCTAATTTTGGATCGCCCGTCGTGCCTGATGTAGTCGAGAGAATGGCGATGTCATCCGCTTTGCCAGCCGATACCCGTTCGCTGTACGCATAGGGATGTCTGCCTTCGTACTCAGCCCCCATCTTTTCCACATCAGGGAAAAAGAGAAGGTACTCTTCGGTATAATTGCGTAATCCTTTGGGATCGTAGTAGATAACTTTATGGACAGTATCTTTGAGTTCGTCCCACATTTCGATGATTTTATCAACCTGCTCCTGATCTTCGACGATAATATATCTGACATGGGCGTGACCGATGATATAAACCATCTCTTTGACGACGGCATCTTGGTAAATACCGATACTTTTTGCTCCAGCCGCCTGTGCAGCCAGTTCAGAGTAGACCCATTCGGGGCGATTGTCGCCAATGATGGCGATAGTATCATCAACGTCAAATCCCAAACTAATTAAGCCGAGACTAAAATGACGAACATGCTGCTCAAATTCATCCCAGTTAGTGGATTGCCAAATGCCATGATATTTTTCGCGCAGGGCGATATGGTCAGTACCGAATTCTTTCTTTCTTTCGAGTAGGAGTTGTGGGAATGTTTCAGCCATAATTGGGGATTGGGGATTGGGGAT
>WFSA01000209.1 GCA_015486215.1 Anaerolineae bacterium
AAATCATACTATGGGAATGCACCCATGGCCTTATCGTAACTACTCAGCTATTGCCAAATTAACCACAAAGACACGAAGAACATGAAGTTTTTTAAGATTTTCTTTGTGATCTTTGCTTCTTTGTGGTGAAATAATTGTATCTTCTCAGTATTCTGGGGAGACTTGACAAATTTTCCTACTGGTACTCGTGTAAAATAAAGTGCTGATGAAATTTGTCAAGTCTTGTCCACGATTTATTGAGAAGATACAAATAATGGATAGGCTGAGTAATTATCTATTATCATCTATTCGGTGAGGGGTAATCGGAGAGCGGGCGGCGGGTAATGGTTTAGTATGATGATAGGGGCTGTGTATGATCTTGAGTGGAGGTCAACCCGTATCTTCTCAGTATTCTGCGGAGACTTGACAAATTTTCTTACTGGTACTCGTGTAAAATAAAGTGCTGATGAAATTTGTCAAGTCTTGTCCACGATTTATTGAGAAGATACGTCAACCCTATGACATACAGAGACAGATATTCAAGAAGAAAGAAGCGTAGAAGAATAGTTTATTTTGGAGGCACCCTGCTTCTGCTGACTGGCTTTCTCATCGTTTTGGCTGTTGGGATGCGTCGTTATGATGGGTGGGGCGGGTTGGTGCGCCGCGTGCGTGTTGCCTTCATCGCTCAACAGCCCTATCTTGCTCCCATGCCCACTTTTGTGCCCGCAGCGACGGTGGACAAGGTGGCTTTCGTCGCCCAATTGGATGAGATTGCCTCATCGCCCAGGCCCGCGCCCGCGTCTACGCTCGAACTGCCCGCGACGGCCGTTCCCCCCACTCCCATCCCGCCGACTGTGACGAAAACGGCCGTTTTTCAAGAAGCGAAAACGGCCGTCACCCTCGACAATATCACCCACATATGGCAGACATGGAATAATTGCGGCCCTGCCACGCTCCTGATGGATTTGAGCTATTACGGCATTGATATTGAGCAAAAAACGGCCGCGTCCATCCTCAAACCTAATCCAGACGATAAAAATGTGAACGGGGACGAACTGCTCGCTTACGCGCATCAGCAGGGGCTGGACGGGCATATCTTTATCAACGGCCGTGCGGCGCAATTAAAAACCTTATTGAGCAACGGCATCCCCATCATTTTGGAAACATGGTTGGAAGAAACAGAAAATGACGGCATGGGACATTACCGCCTTCTTGTCGGTTATGATGATGATGCGGGCGAATGGATCATCTACGACAGCTATATAAGCGAGGGCGTTGACGCGGATCGGTATACGGGTATTCGCGTGTCGTACGCGGAAGTTGAGGAGATGTGGCATGTCTTCAATCACACCTACATTTTGATATATCCAGAGGAGTCGGCGGCTATTGCCGCCGCCATTTTGGGGGATGAGATGGATGAAGAGCAGATGTGGCTACACGCGCTTTCTGAGTTGAGAAGACAGGTTGGCGAAATGCCGGATGACCCCTTCGTCTGGTTCAATCTGGGCAGCACGCTCACCGATTTGGGGCAGTATGAGCAGGCAGTCATCGCCTTTGAGCAAGCGCGTGCGATAGGGCTGCCGTGGCGGATGTTTTGGTATCAATTCGCCATTTTTATGGCGTATGACAAGACGGCACGGTATCAGGATCTGGCCGAGTTGACGCAAATCACGATTGAAAGCTGGGGCGAGATCGAGGAGGTTTATTATTGGAACGGCCGTGCCCAACAAGGATTAGGAAATGAGACCAGAGCCGCCAAAGCGTTCCAACACGCTCTAGAATTACGCCCAACGTATGCAGAAGCGGAGGAAGCATTGCAATTGACAATTAACAATTATTAATTGAACGACTTCCCGTTCTGTTATGACTCTATTATGTTGGTTGACGGTGAATCTGCATAACCATAAAAATATTTTTGGCAAGGATGAGTAATAATGACGCTTGAACTGACAAAATAAAATTTGATTCCATTAGAAAAAGCAGTCCCATTATTTTTACGCTTACACGGCCGTGTATCCGATATTATCAATATGTCACACTATCTCGACTTTATCCATCAAAAAGACAAAAAAAGAATGGTAGGGTATCCTATTCTCACATCCGACAAAAGAGGAGAATAGATAATGACCCTACCAAAAGAACTAACGACCATAATGCTACCATTTGTAACGCTTTTCAGCGAGACCGTTTGGG
>WFSA01000210.1 GCA_015486215.1 Anaerolineae bacterium
CCCTAACCCTCCCCCTTTAGGGGGAGGGAACTTGCTCCCTCTCCCTTTGGGAGAGGGCTGGGGTGAGGGTAAAACGCCAAAGTTAAAAACGAACCTTCCCTTAGTACCGATTAAGTCCATCCCCCGCTCTCTCTTAGCATCTCGACTTGGTGCGGCTTATCGGCATCCATGCCAATTTCAGCATACGGGCTGAGAACAATTTCAACGGGCAGGCCGAGAATTTCGGCCGCTTTTTTCTCAATTTCGGCTGTGCCGATGCGACGGAAGATGAATTTGAAGAACATGTCAATGCCGATCACTTTGGCAATTTTCCACGCATCTTTACGCGCGTTGGTCAACATCTCCCATAACTCTTCATTTTGCGTACCAACGATGGGATCCGCGATCATCAAATCACCGCCCGCAATCTGCAAGCCGCCTTTCAATTTAACGTAGGTGCGATTTGATCCAGGGAAACGCGCTTCCATCACCTCTTTACTGATAAAATTGTAATATAATCCTTTATCATGCGGCGCACAAGAGTCGATAAAGCCGTCAATGATGGCGGGGGTGATGAGCGGCACGTCGGAGGTGCAAGAGATAACAGGCTTGCCGCTCCCTTTTTTCTCCTCAAAATAGTATACGCCAGCCAGCATATTGGCGACCATGCTGCCATGATCATCCAGATGGGCGACAGGACGTTTGAAGCTCATCCCTAAATCGCTTCCCAAGCCGACGACGACAATATCTTCGATATAGCTGCTATTTTGCAGCGCGTCTATAACGCGCTCCAGCATCGTGCGCCCGCCCATGTTGAGCAACGCTTTACTTTTTCCGCCTGTAATTTCATACATAGGGCTGTCGGCTGTCGGCAGCCCGCCTGCAATAACAATACAATCCATGCGTTCTCCTGAGGAATGAGGATTTTTGACATGGTTCATTTTAGGCGAAATAATCTTTACACTTTGTGGGTGGGCACAAGGTTGCGCCCCTACAATTTGCTCCTGTAGGGGGCGGCCCTTGTGGTCGCCCTTTTATGGTCGCCCAATCAGGCAACAACTGTAAAGATAATTTTCACTATTTTGAACCATGTCGGATTTTTTAATTTAAGCAGATGATCCGCAGATTACGCAGGTTTTCGCAGATTAGAGAAAATCGTGTACGCTGATAAAATCTGTGGATACTAAATTTCTACTTTTATTCAACTCTCATTCCTACTAACCAGAGGCATCTACTCCTCTAGCTCTAGCTCTCTACTCTAGCTTTTCGTATATGTTGATATAAAAATGAATGTTGGTTTCAAGCTGTGGTAACTGCGCCAACTTCTCTTGTTGTTCTGGTTTTGTGTGCCAATAATAGGGGGTCATCATCAATAAATCGTGGACATCTTCCCCGTCAACAATAATACTTTGTTTAATTTCTTGTTGCGATTGTAATGTGAAGGCCGCTGCGTCGTCAAGTAGATCGTAATTGCCTTTATGCGGCACGATGCGCTCATAAATTTGCTCGGCAAGGGTACGTAAATGTTCTTCGCCTGGCCCGACCATGATCAAACGGCCGTTCTCGGCCAACACCCGCCCCGTCTCCTCTGGGCTGATGGGGGAAAAGATGGAAACGGCCGTGTCGAACACCTCATCAAAAAAGGGAAGGGCGTACGCGCTGATGACCGCTAAGTGAGCGTTCATTTTGCGTTTGGCGGCCAGACGAACGGCCGTTTTCGACATATCAATCCCCGCCAAATGGAGCGATGGGATCGCCGCCCGCAATATTTCCATATAATACCCTTCGCCGCATCCAATATCGAGCAAGTTTTGGGATCTGCCTGTGGATTGGGCGACTGCATCGGCCAGAATTTGATAATACCCTTTGTTCAAAAAGCGTTGGCGGCTGCGAATCATCTCTTTGCTATCGCCCGGATGCCGACTTTTTTTATGCTGAGACAGCAGTAGATTGACATACCCTTCACGAGCGATATCGTATGTGTGATTGTTGTCACAACGGTATGAGCGTGACTCTACAGTAAGTGGCAGCCCACAATGCGGGCATTTGAAAATAAGCATACGGAATTATACGGCGGGGTTGCAAACAATCAATCTAAACGCAAAAAGCCACTCGATTGAGTGGCTGTAGGTGCTGTAGGTTACTCACCCTCACCCCAGCCCTCTCCCAAAGGGAGAGGGAGCAAGTTCCCTCCCCTTTCGGGGGAGGGTTAGGGTGGGGGCTGATCGTCTACCAAATGGGACAGTTATTAAATTCCAGTTCCTTAACTCCCATCTCGGATAACCCGACACGTTTGGATGTCGAACTCAACAGCCCCAATTTTGTCGTTGCTTTTATTCAAAAAGCTGTGAATGAAGGCCATAAAACGGTATACGTCGGTAAAGTTGGTCGCTATACCGACTGATGAGCGGATCGCGCCCGCGCTTTTGCCGCTTTTATGCTCAATCATGGAGATAAATTGGGGAAAGCTCAACTGTTGGGAGAAGCCGTCGGCTAATTCGTCAGCCGTTAACCCTTCGGCGATTTCGCCCGCGCCCGGATTGCAGAAGCAGCCCGTGCGAAGGGAGATGCCTTCTTTGCCAGCCAGTTCGTCTACCCGATTGAAATTGAACAAACGGCCGTCTTCATCATACAAATTAAACGTCACCGTCCCGCCGCGCATGTCTAAATGAACAGGGCCATAAATACGGACTAACGGCCGTCCATTGTCATGTTTCATCCCGAACAGATTGTCCAATATCCATCCTGTCAGGCAGTGAACACGCTCATGGATCGTTTCGATGCCGATAGAGGAGAGGTGACGCAATCCAATTTCTACCGCAGGGATATTGAGATAATCGACCGTGCCGTCTTCAAAAGCAGCTTCGCCCGAAGCCAAATAATGCTGTCCCGCCCGCACCGATGCCAACACGATTGTGCCGCCGGCAAACCATGGGCGGCGCAATTTTGCCAATGCCTCGTTACGGACGATCAAGCCGCCCAACCCTGTCGGATAGCCAAACATCTTGTAGAAGGAGAGGCAGACGAAATCAGGCTTCCACACCGACAAATCCAATTTGCTCGTCGGCACAAAAGCGGCACCATCCAGCATCACATCCCATCCTTTCGCCTTCGCTTTGGCGATTAGCTCCAGCGGATGCTGAACGCCGGTGAAATTGGATTGGGCGGGATAGGCGAAGAGATTATCTTGCTCTGGATCGGCTCGGTCGAGCAGCGCGTCCAGTTTTTCCCGATCGATACGCAGTTCTGGCATCTTGAGGGGAATATAATCAACGGCCGTTCCCCTTGATTTGGCAAACTCCCGAATCCCATTCACCGAATTATGATTGTCAAATGTCAGCGCGTAACGGCTTTCAGTCGTAAATGGATACGATTCGCCGACCAATTTCAGTGCGCCGCTCGCATTGGCCGTAAAAATCAGCGTATACTCGTCAGGCGAAGCGTTGAAGTACGCCAACACATACGCCCGCGCCGCTTCTACCTTGCTCGTTGCCGCTGATGAGGTCGGGTTTTGTGAATGGGGGTTGCCGTACACATTGTTACTGAGCATCTCCATATGTTGGCGCAACTGTTTGTCGGCATACAGCCCGCCGCCGGTATAATCCAGATACACCTGTTTTGTTTTATCAAGACGGCCGTATTCGCTATCGCGTAACTCATCAAGAACGGCCGTTGTCTCATACGTCGGATAAGATTCAACAAACGCCTTATATGCCGAATCCATTTTTTCTAAATCATACTTACTCATATCACCTTTCATTGGTATCTTCTCAGTATTCTGGGGAGACTTGACAAATTTTCCTAATGATACTCGTGTAAAATAAAGTGCTGATGAAATTTGTCAACTCTTGTCCACGATTTATGGAGAAGATACTTTCGTTGTTAGGAATAAAGATTTATTTAACTCCCAGACTTATCATTCTCGCGTAGGCGGGAATCCATTTTTTTGAGGAGTATAGATTCCTGCCTTCGCAGAGCCTGCCCTCATGAAGATGGGGAAATGACAATTTGAAGTTTCGGGTTTTATTTAATCCTCATTCCTTAATTATTCATTATTCATTATCTCAAATGACACGCCACCCAATGTTCATTCTCAATCTCACGCCATACAGGCTCATCTACCTTGCAAATATCTTCAGCGATGGGACAGCGCGTGTGGAAATGGCAGCCAGAAGGCGGATTAACAGGGCTGGGAACCCCGCCCTGCAAAACAACCCGCTCCCGTTTGCGCTCGGCGGCGGGATTGGGTGTTGGTGCGGCCGATAGCAGAGCCTGCGTATATGGATGTAGCGTGTTATTATGCAACTCATCACGCCCAGCCAATTCAACAAGTTTACCCAAATACATCACCGCAATCCGATCCGAGATGTGACGAACCATGCTCAAATCATGGGCGATAAACAGATACGTCAACCCCAGCTCCCGTTGCAATTTCTTTAACAAATTCACAACCTGCGCCTGCACAGAAACATCCAACGCTGAAATCGGCTCATCACAGACGATGAACTCAGGGTTTAACGCCAACGCCCGCGCAATACCGATCCGCTGCCGCTGTCCGCCAGAAAATTCATGTGGATACCGATTGACAAATGCGGGATTCAACCCGACTAAACTCAACAGTTCGCGCACCCGATCCTGACGCTCCTCTGGTGTGCCGATATTATGTATTTTCAACGGTTCAGCGATGATATTATTCACCGTCTTACGCGGGTTCAAAGAGGCGTAAGGGTCTTGGAAAATAAATTGAATATCTGTCCGCAATCCGCGCAGCTCTTTATTAGAGAGCGCTGTCAACTCCGTATCACGGTAATACACTTTGCCTGATGTGGGACGGTGCATCTGTAAGATTGTGCGCCCAGTCGTAGATTTGCCGCAGCCGCTCTCACCAACCAGCCCTAATGTCTCTTTCTCACGAATATCAAAAGAGAGGCCGTCAACCGCCTTCACCGCGCCTACCTGTTTCTGAAAAACAATTCCCTCTGTGATGGGGAAATGCTTTACAAGATTTTCTACTCGAATCAATACCTTCTCTTTTGTCATCTGAACTCACCTGTATGAATATCAATCCAGCAAGCGGATTTATGTTGTGGGGTAGTTTCTTCTAAGGGGGGGTTTTCTGCGTAACATTTATCACGGGCAAAGGAGCAGCGCGGGGCAAATGGGCAGCCGACTGGTTCATTCCATAGTTCTGGGGGCATCCCTTCGATCACTTCCAAATCCTCATCTGGATTACTGTCTACACTTGGTAATGAACGGAGCAAAGCGGCCGTGTAGGGGTGACGAGGATCGGCGTACAGATCATCCACTGGGGCATCTTCAACAACAAAACCCGCATACATCACGATAACGCGTTCAGCTATCCCCGCCACAACGCCCAAATCATGGGAAATCCAGACCATAGCCATGCCCAATCTGTCTTGCAATTGGTTAACCAAATCAACGATCTGCGCTTGGACTGTCACATCCAACGCCGTTGTCGGCTCATCAGCTATCAGCAAAACGGGATCGCATGATAATGCGATGGCGATCATAACCCGCTGGCGCATCCCGCCAGAGAATTGGTGTGGGTAGTCGTTTATGCGAGCGGCCGCATCGGGAATATCGACCATTGTCAACAGTTCAATCGCCCGATCAGTCGCCTCTTTATCGTTCAGCCCCAAATGCAACTTCATTGATTCTATAAGCTGGGTTTTGATGGTCAAAACGGGGTTCAAGGATGTCATCGGGTCTTGAAAGATCATGGCGATTTCGTTACCACGAATGCGACGCATCTCAGAAGCGGGGAATGAAATTAGATTCTCACCTCTAAACTCAATCGCATCGGCCAAAATTTGAGCGGGGGGCATGGGCAGCAAGCGCATCACAGACAACATGGATACACTTTTCCCACAGCCGCTCTCGCCTACAATCGCCAATGTTTCACCAGCATGTACCTGATAAGAAATGCCATTGACGGCATGGGCAGTGCCTTCATGCGTATTAAATCGCGTACGCAAATTTTGAATGTCAAGAATGATTTCCCGTTCTTCCACAATTATCGCTCCTTTTGGCATGGTTCATTTTCGATAAAATGATCTTTACACTTTTTGGGCGACCCAGCGGGTCTCCTCTACAATTATCTCCTTGTTGACATACGTTAAAACATATCTTATAATGTTTTCCGTAATATATCACAGAAAATTTTACCATAGGAATTTTATTTTGGCATCCCCACTTTCTGAACGCGCTTATAAAAGCATTAAACAAGACATCATCACCTGTACGTTAGAGGCTGGTGAACAGATTGTACAATCGCAATTGGCTGAGCGTTATCGCATTGGCACTACACCAATCCGAGAGGCGTTACAACGGTTGATGCGCGATGGCTTTGTGCAATCTATCCCTCGCTATGGTTATATTGTGAGCCGTGTCTCTTTGTCGGATGTTCACGAAATTTATGAATGTCGGCAAGTGCTGGAACCAGCGTTGGCTTATTTGGCAGCTACCCGCGCTACTGAGGCGCAATTAGCAAAAATTAAGCGTACTGCTCATTTCGATTACAGTTATAATGAGGATAATTCCTCTAATGCTCATGTTCATAACGCTGAGTTTCATCGTGCAATTGCGATTGCTAGTGGAAACGGCCGTCTCTACGATCAAATCTCCAGAGTGTTAGATGAGATGACGCGCATCTTCTTTTTAGGAATTGATTTAGGCGGCAGTGCCGACGAATTAAACAATAACCATTTGAAATTAGCCGAAGCACTCCACGCCCGTGATGCTAATCTAGCCAAACAGATAATGAAAGATGAGTTACTCTATTCGAAACAAGCTGTTTTAGATGCCCTAATGCGCCGCTTGGCAACACCAGAACATGCCATGCAGCTTTAAGGGCTAAGAAATGTAACTTCTCAAAAAGTTGGGGACATGAGTACAGTTAATTAGGAAAGGAACGAATTTACTCGACTGACGTAATTTGTTCCTTTCTTAATTAGGTGTAATCACCCCGAAATACCGAGAAGATACCAGGAAATTATGTCACCATCAAAAATGAACCATTGGCAACGTATCGAAGCTGCTATACACGGTGAAAAAACTGACCGCCCGCCCATCTGTTTATGGCATCATTGGCCTATTAAAGATTTAGAGCCTGAGAGTTTGGCCGATTCCATCGTGGAATGGCAGCAAAAATATGATTCCGATGTAGTTAAACACGCGCCCGCAGGCTCATACGTCATCAAAGATTGGGGCGGAAAAAGGAAATATGTCCCCGAAAATGATCGCGGGCTGGGCGTGTACACATTTACCAAACGCGCTGTCACCGATCTCAATCAATGGCCTGAGTTAGAACAGTTGGATGTCACCAAGAATCATCTAGGTCAACAAGTTGAGGCGATACGCATCGTAGCCAAACGGCTGGATAACAGCGTTCCCATCATGCAGACCATTTTTAGCCCGCTAAACATCGCCCCCAAATTGGCTGGCGAGATGGCTTTTAAGAATATGCGTCAATCCCCCGATATTTTTGAACGGGGATTAAAAATCATCGCTGAAACCACAGCCCGTTTTGCCCAAGCGTGTATGGATGCTGGCGCACATGGCGTACTTTTTGTAGCCCAATCCAATTACGACCTATATACTGAGGAGGAGTATCGTCGCTTTGGCGAACCTTATGATAGATTGATTTTAGAAACGATACGTTCTCAATCTAAAATTTCAGTATTATTAGCACAAGGTCACAAAGTCATGTTTGATCGTATTATTGAGTATCCAATTGATGCCCTCAATTGGCACGACCGCACTCGCGGCCCTTCTCTTCAAGAGATGCAGAGCCGTTTTTCTGGCTTGATGATGGGCGGAATTAACGAGGAAGGCACGTTGCTCAATGGGTCGCCCGAAGCCATTCAAGCTGAGGTTAGGGATGCGATTGCTCAAACTGGTGGACGTAGATTGCTGGTAGGGACTGGTGGTGCGCCGCTCCTTGCTACTCCGTCCGAACATTTCCGCGCCGCCCGACAATCTGTAGAAGCATAATGAAAACTATAGTCTCACGCTCTGCTTGGAAGTGCGATACTAGTTATCATAAAGGAGGTCACAAAAATAAGACTGATAGGAAAACCAATTAGACAGGGTAGAGTTAAGTTGTACATAATCGTAAGTCAAGTTTGCAAACTTGATCTATAAATAGAGGAGACAAAACAGATGAAAGATAAGAGATTTTTGTTATTGTTGGTTGCTGTAGTCGGCATTTTCTTGCTGGCAGCGTGTCAACCAGAAGTCGTAACTGAAACCGTCACCGAAACCGTCATTGAAGAAGTTGAAGTTACACGAGTAGTTGAAGGTGAAGTCGTCACGGAAGTCCAAGAGGTTGAAGTTGAAGTGACTAGAGTTGTTGAAGTTGAAGCAGAAGCACCCGCAGAAGACGCAATGCCCACTGAGCCGGTAGATGGCGGTACGCTTACGCTCTCGTTAGGTCCAGATTTCGTCACGTTCCATCCTTATTGGGATATAACTAATGCTAATTTCAAACCAACTTTCTACGATCCGCCAATCCGCATCGGTGATGATGGACAATTTGAGCCATGGCTGGCTGAATCATGGGAAATCAGCGAAGATGGATTAACCATTACGCTGCATATGCGCGAAGGTGTACTGTTCCACAACGGCCGTGAACTCACCGCCGAAGATGTTGTATGGTCAATTGATTATGCCCGCGACGAAGAGTATGGTCATCATCTCAGCGACCGCTTTAGCACTTGCACAGGCGCGGCCGCCATTGATCCTTATACTGTCGAAGTATATTACGACCAAGTAGCCCACTCTGCGTTGGACGGTTTGTCCCGCATGTACATCTTCCCCCAAGAAGCTGTTGAAGATATTGAAAACACCCCCATTGGTACCGGCCCCTTCGTCTTTGAAGAATGGGTTCCTGGAGATCATCTTACGGCCGTTAAAAATGAGAACTATTGGCGCGAAGGGTTCCCCCGTTTAGACAAAATCATTGTCAAACCAATTCCGGATCCCCAATCCCGCATGGTCAACTTGTTAGCTGGAAGCATTGACGGCTTATGGGATGTTCCCCAATCAGATATTTCCCTGTTAGCACAATCAGATGGTATCGTTGTTGGGCGCAGCGCACCCGGTTTCGGCTTCTACGCCTTCATCATGAATATCAACGAACCCCCCTTTGACAATCAATTAGTACGTCAGGCGATGAACTACGCCATTGACCGCGAAAAAATCAACCAACTAGCGTTCCACGGCGAAGGGATCACGACTGGCATCCCCTACACCGACGCTTCATGGGCATACCCCGAAGACCTCGCCAACTATTACACCCACGATCCCGAAAAAGCCAAAGAATTATTGGCCGAAGCTGGATACCCCGATGGCTTTGATGTTCAAATGGTCATTCGCGGCGCAAGCGGCCCCCATCTGGACCAAGCCCAAGTTTATCAACAAGATTTGGCCGAAGTAGGCATTAACTTAGAGATTTTGCCCACCGAACTGCCCCAGTATTGGCCGATTCTAATCAATAGCGAATTCGCTATCGTTTCTCACGCCACTGGCGAAGCAACCGTAGACCCCAGTGGACAGTTTGAAGGCGCAGCTTGCTGCCGTCCCTTCCGTAACTTCTTCGGCATCGTAGACAACACAACATGGTTCCCCGAATATGAATCTATCGTTTCCCAAGCATCCACCGAGATGAATCAAGACACCCGCGCCGGATTGTATCAC
This sequence comes from Anaerolineae bacterium, assembly GCA_015486215.1. GTDB lineage: Bacteria > Chloroflexota > Anaerolineae > Promineifilales > Promineifilaceae > S016-13. The sequence continues at coordinate 9,697 of WFSA01000210.1, forward strand.
GACGCGCTGGCAATCCTCCTCGATCAAGGCTGGACAATCCCCACCGTATGGCGGCAAAAATCGTACGCCTACCATGATTATGTGGTTGACTTCCGCACAGACATGGATGGTTTGATTTGGCTGGGCGAAACATGGCTGGCTAAATAATAATGAATAATGAACAATGAATACTTCATTGTTCATTATTCCCTTCATCATATTCGTCGTAAACTTAACGAATATTTCCAACTGTCATTCTCGCGTAGGCGGGAATCCACTACTCGAACGTAATAGGTTCCTGCCTTCGCAGGAATGGCAAGTCATTAAGTTTACAATAATGTTCCCTTCATTCATTATTAATTATTCCCAATTAATTATTAAAAAGGTAAATCCATTGTGGGCAAATATATCATCCGACGTGTTCTTCAAATGATTCCGGCGTTATTTCTTGTTTCTGTCGCCGTTTTTTTGATCATTCATAATATCCCTGGCGATCCAGCTCAAATCGTCGCCGGCCCAAATGCCACAGAAGAACAGATTGCAGCACTTACCCGTCAATTCGGGTTCGACAAACCATTAAAGATACAATATGTAACGTGGCTGAAGAATGCAGCAAGTGGTGATATGGGGTACTCATATATCAACAACTATCCTGTAAATGATATGATCAAGCAGCGCGTGCCAGCCACATTAGAGCTAGCGGTAGCAGCGGCGGTTATCGTTCTTCTAATTTCTGTACCTTTGGGTATTTTTGCAGCCCTAAAGCCAGGAAGTTTTATTGATTTTAGCAGTACGATATTCTCTGCACTTTCTTTTGCTGTGCCAGGGTTTTGGTTAGCTATCATACTAATTATGATTTTTAGCTTAAAGCTTGGCTGGCTACCACCGTCAGGTCGTCCCCTCTTCAGCGAACAACCTGTGGAGCATCTTAAGTCATTAATTATGCCAGCATTCGCATTAGCTATCGGTGTGTCAGCAAAAATAGCCCGCTACCTACGCTCCTCGATGTTGGAAGTGCTGGATCAAGATTATACCCGCACAGCCCGATCTAAAGGGTTATACGAAAAAACGATTATTGGACGACATGTATTGCCTAACGCGCTCATCCCTGTAATCACGGTGATGGGGTTGCAGGTTGGTGACTTGCTTAGCGGCGCGATCATTGTGGAATCCGTTTTTGCATGGCCGGGAATCGGCCGTCTTACCGTACAAGCGATCAGTTGGCGCGATTATTCTCTATTACAAGCTGATGTTCTCTATATTGTATTAGCCTTTATGGTTATTAACTTGATAACAGACCTTGCTTATGGGTTTGTTGATCCACGTATCCGTTACAGCTAAGAATAACAATCAAAGGCATTCGTTAAGTATGAATTTAAAAGATGAGACTATGACTCAAACAGAAGCGAGTTCAGAGCAACAAAAAAGCAGTGAAAGTTTAACCTCTTTAGCAGCAGGGGCATTATTGCGTCACCGTTCAGGGATGGTAGGGCTGGTTATCACCATTATTATCATCTTTATGGCAATTGCTGCCCCCAAATTAAAGCCTTATAATGAGTTGGAGATGCATGCGGAAGATCGTTTTCATGCCCCGTCTGGAGATTATTATTTTGGCACCGATGAGTTTGGACGAGATATTTATAGCCGTATTCTTATCGGTGCGCGTAATTCGTTGAGCGTAGGCGTAGTCTCAATTGCGATTGCATCCATCATCGGGGTGACTGTTGGGCTTATAACTGGTTATGAAAGCGGCATCATTGATACCTTAGTTATGCGATTCTTTGACGCTTTACTCGCCTTTCCAGCCATTCTATTAGCCATTGTTATTATGGCCGTGATGGGTACTAGACGGAGCGATACTAACTCTTTCCTATCGGCCATCAATACGACTCTACCTGCTTTTCCGGCCATGCTGGCTATTGCAGTTGTTAATATCCCCGCCTTTGCCCGCCTGACACGGGCTAGTGTCCTGACAGAAAAGGAAAAAGAGTATGTTGAGGCTTCCCGTGCATTGGGTGCCAAGCCAGCGCGGACTATTTTTAGCGAAATCCTTCCTAATGTGATGGCAACGCTTTTGGTTCAAGTCACGGTATCCATTGCCGGCGCAATTCTATTAGAATCAGCATTGAGCTTTTTAGGATTAGGTATCCCCTTACCTGCTCCCTCGTGGGGATCGATGCTCAGTATTGGGCGTGGGTATATGCCGTTTGCCCCTTGGTACAGCATATTCCCCGGTTTAGCGATTACATTTTTGGTAATGGGATTATATTTATTAGGTGATGGTTTGCGTGATGTTTTAGATCCACGACGACAGAAATTAGTTTGATATTATCAATATCTCCATCAACATAGGGTGATTGCAACCTCGCCTTAATTCGTTTTCGTGATCGAAAATCGAAAAAACCGATCACGAAATACGATCACGACAATCATAACGCATAAATTCCCTGCAACTCACATGTTATGTCAATTGCAGATCTGCTAAAAACGGTATAAATTTGGAATTTAACAGTGCGATTTGGAGGTTGCAATCGCCCTATTCATCAACATCTATTGATGGAGATCTAACAAACCACTATTATATTTAACAATTGCGGCTTGTCCGTATTGGGAGTTTGACTATGATGAAAACAATGAGTAAATGGGAACGAGTAGAAGCAACAATTAAGGGAAATGAAGTAGACCGTGTTCCCATTAGTCTGTGGAAACATTATCATTTGCAAGATCGTGATCCTGGCCGTTTGGCTGAGGTTACATTAAATTTATACCGTCAATTTGATATTGATTTGATCAAGCTAACGCCCAGCGGTCTTTATTTTATTCAGGATTGGGGGGCGACTATTCAGTTTGGCCGTGATGATGATTTTCTACCCCTGGCTGTACGGCCTGTCATCCAAAAAGCAGAAGATTGGGCAAATTTGCCCGCATTAGATGTCAACAACGGCGCGTTACGGCGCGAGCTTGAGATGATCAAGAATATCGCTGCTGGCTTGAATGGCGAAGCACCATTTCTGATGACGCTGTTCAGCCCATTAAACATCGCTTATAAATTATGTGGTGACAAAGTGTCTGGAAAATTGCTTGTAGAGTATATGCGGCAATCACCTGAAGCGGTTCATGCAGGGATGAAAATCATTCGTGATGTTACTATCGAATATGCGAATGCTTGTATGGAAGCTGGTGCGCCCGGCTTCTTCTTTGCTACACAAATGGCTACAACAGATTTGATGACACGGGATGAATATGCGGAATTTGGACGGCCGTATGATCTCCAACTGTTAGAAGCGTTAGAAGGTAAATCACAGATCACTATGCTGCACGTTTGCAAAGAGAATCTGATGTTTGATCTGGTTGCCGATTATCCTGTTGATCTCATCAATTGGGCGGCGCACACCAGTGGCACCAGTTTGACTGATGCCCGCAAGATGACGGACACACCCTTAGCCGGCGGTCTTTCATTGGATACATTGCTTAACGGAAGCGAAGAAGATGTGTTGGCTGAGGCTCGCAATGCTATTGCGGATGCTGGTCGCACAGGCTTTATGCTGGCACCAGATTGTGTAATTAAGGGGCCGTCACCTGATGCTAATTTAGCTGCTGCTCGTCAGGCTGTTGAGGAAACAGTTAAATAGGTAGAGTCGGCATAAGGCAATTGCATACTCGAACTTCCATAAATTGGGCGACCCAGCGGGTCGCCCCTACCATTTTACCCCTGTAGGGGCAACTCGCTGGGTCGCCCAAAAGATTCGGTAGAAATGACCGTCAACTTTATGGTATTTTACGTTGCGGGCAATGTAAAGTAGAATAGGCTTCCCTCATCGACTGTGCTTTCTACGCCAACTATACCGCCCATCTTTGTGGCGATACGTCGCACAATGGAAAGTCCCAGCCCATGACCTTCTACCTTTTTTGCTGATGATTTTAGTCGAGCAAAAGGAGCAAATAGTGTGGCTTGTTCTTCTTTCGTTATGCCTGCACCATTATCTGCAATCCAGTAACGGATCATGCCATCGCCTATTTCGTTTGCGCCAAATTCAATACAGGGCGGCTCCCCGCCATATTTCAGCGCATTGCTCATATAATTTGCAAAAATCTCTTCTACCCATGGGGCATATCCTATCCCTGTCGGCCATAGGTCTGGAAAAATCATCTCTGGGTTGTATTTAGCAATCATCACGTCCAAACGTGCTACGACTTCTGCTACCACATCATTCATATCAACTGGCATCATTGTCACGTTATCTGTCTTACGGATTTTTGCAAGCAGTAGTAAGGAGGAGATTATTCGTCCCATCCTGTCTGTACCTCGAACAATTTTCATTGCCATACTGTGCTTTCGTTCTTCTGGTAAAACAAAATCTGGTGATGCTAATATCTCAGCAAATCCACTAACGGCGGCTAATGGGTTTTTCAAATCATGTGCTACTGTATGCGCGAATGCGTCTAGTTCAGCAATAAGTTGAGCTTGTTCATTGATTAGTAGTTTATCTCGTTTACGCAGCCGTTGCAGTTCAACTTGTACTTCGACCCGTGCTTGCACTTCTTCTAGTTGAAACGGTTTGGTGATGTAATCAACGCCGCCTATACGAAATGCTTCGATCTTGTCGCTGGTCTCATCGAGTGCGCTGATAAAAATAACGGGGATATCTTGTGTCCGTTCATCTGCTTTTAATTGACGGCATACTTCAAAGCCGTCAATATCCGGCATTTGAATGTCGAGCAAAATAAGGTCTGGTGAAGATAGCTGTGCAGCTTGCACGCCCATTGTCCCATTATTAACAGGGCGAGCATAATGTCCCTGTGCTTCTAACATAGAGGCCAAAACGCGCAGGTTGGCAGGGGTATCGTCAATGATAAGGATGTTGGCGGGTGTTTCTTTGTTCATGGGATGTCCTTTCTAATTATCAACTCTTTATTTGGTCAACTCTGCTAGTTTGTCGAATTGGAATTCTCTGAGTAATGCGTCTAAACGGTCGGCTAAACGGCCGTGTTCCTCTCGAATCTTCTCTATCAGCTCTCCAGCCTGACGACGGTCAGCCATAATGATAGCGATATGCAGTTCATCGCGCAGTGTGGCAGGGATAACCGCTAACTGTTCAGGTGACAATGGGGCATCGTTATCTTGCGATACAGCATTAACATCTTCTTCCTCATTGTTATAAACGTACTCCATCCCACCGTATTTTCTCATCAACTGAAAAAGCACCTGTACATTCACTGGCTTGGTCAAAAAGTCGTTGCAGCCAGCAGACAAGGCTGCATTTCGATCATGATCAAATGCACCGGCTGTCAAAGCAATAATTGGAATTTCAGGGCGTTTCGCTTTGATACGATGGGTTGCTTCCAACCCATCCATAAGCGGCATACGCATATCCATCAAAATAATGTCTGGCCGCCAACGCATCGCATGATTAACTGCAACACGACCGTTTTCAGCCCAGCGCACTTCAAATCCAATTGGCTCTAATATCTGCGTCAACAAAATACGATTTGTCTCATCATCTTCAGCAATCAATATACGATATGTTTTCTGCCCATCAACTAAACCGACCACTTGCCGCAATCGCTCTGTGACCAGCACCTCATCAGCTTGTGCGCTAGATGCTTGAATGTCAAAAGTGAATATTGCGCCGCCATCAAATTTGTTTTCAGCATACATATCACCGCCCATCATCTGCACAAAGCGCTGACTAATAGGCAGTCCAAGCCCAGTCCCTTGCTGTCCCTGCTTATTACTCGCCTGAATAAATGGATCAAAAATAGTTGCCAACTCATCTACATCGATCCCGACACCACTATCTATTACAGTAAATGTCAACGTATAATACAGTTCTTTCAAAGTGCCTGTATCTGTCAGATATGGAGATACACTTTTTCTACCGATGCTATGTTGCGCTAATACATGAACGCCGCCTTCATTTGTAAATTTAATGGCATTTCCCATCAAATTAATCAGAATCTGTCGTAATTTTGCCTCATCAGCATGAATAAATTGGGGAAGATCAAGTGGGTAGTCAATATCCAGCGACAGGTTTTTCTCCTGCACCCTGACTTGAAGCAGTAAGGCAATATCTGCTAACAGTTTATGCAAATCGAAACTATTCTCATGCAATTCCATTCGCCCAGCCTCAATTTTAGACATTTCTAGCACATCGTTAATGAGATCCAACAAATGTTTGCCGCTGCGATCGATCGTTCGCAATCTCTCTGTTTGCACTGGTGTGAGTGTTGAGTCACGCTGCATCAGTTGGGCAAATCCAAGAATAGCATTCATCGGCGTGCGTAGTTCATGGCTCATATTAGCCAGAAATACGCTCTTAGCTCTATTCGCTTTTTCAGCTTCTTGTTGGGCTTTTTTCCTTTCACTCAAAATTCGGGCTGTGGAGATAGCATTAGCAACTTGGGCGGCAATTGTCTCGGCTAATACAATTTCTTCCTCATCGAATGCACGATCTGGCAATTCTGAATCTATCCCGATGGTGCCAATAACTTCGCCTCGTGCCATCAAAGGCAATAACAACGTGCTGCCAATCCCTTGCTCGCGCATTGTTTGACGAGTGAGGGACTCTACTTTATCGCTTGTTTGTGCATAAGGCATATAGACGGGTTTCTTCGTTTCAAAAACCTGCCTTGTATATACGTTTCCTTCCAAAGGAAAGATCAGCCCTATAGGATCAGGATGAGTTAAGTTTGTTGAGTATTGCGCGGCTACGGTCATGCCTGTTTTTTCTTCATTAAGCAGTGCGATTCCACATTGAAAACTATTTAGACGTTCAGCCATCGTACGACTGACAAGGTCTAGTGCATCTTGCAGGTTAGTTGTGCGGGACATCTCTTGGATAAGGGAGTTAACGGCCGTTAACTCCTCCACTCTTTTTTCAATCCCCTCATAAGCAAGCTGCAATTTATCTTCCGCTTGTTTACGTTTCGTAATATCCGTTACACCAAAAATGGTACCAGTCAGCTTGCCTTTTTCATTCATCAACGGCATACCACTGGCACTCATATACAGATAATGTCCTCTTTTATGTTGGAATCGAAATTCAACACGTGCTGGTTGTCCACATCTCATGGAGTTAAAAATGGACTGCATAACTCTTGCCGCACCATCAGAAGTCATATAATCAAATACTGATGTACCTATTATATCTTCATCCATATATCCTAAGTTACGTGTACATGAAGGGCTGACATATTCCAAGATACCGTATCTATCAGCTTGTATAATAATATCAGTGATATTATCGGTCAGGCGGCGCAGATGGCGTTCATTTTCAGCTAATGCAGTCTGTGCCATTTTTTGTTGCAGGGATGAGCCTAATTGGGCGGCCACAGCCATGATAAGTTTCACCACACGCTCATTTTCTAGCCGTATATTATCTACATAAAACAGGAGTACAACCAACACCTTACCCGCCGCCAACACTGGCACAGTTAATACTGCACGTAATCCCGCCTCACGCACTAACTGAATATGATATTGGTTTGTCGATTCATCACTAATATCCTCAACCCATTCTAACTGATGCGATGCCCAAACACGGCCAGGAATTCCTTCACCAGATGCGAATATAAGCTCCTTACTTAATTGTGCATACCTATGCAACGAAACATCATCTACTTGGCGATAATAATGCATATCACTATAGATCAATGTCGACCCCTTCTTACTAGGAACCCATGCTTCTCCAAATATCCATCCAGTATGCTCAACTGACAATCTAAGCGTTACTTCCAGTGCCGCATCAAAATCAGGCGCATTAAGTAAGCCATTAGACACCAAAAGAAGAAGATCCGCTTCTGCCTCTGCCCGTTTACGCTCGGTGATATCTATCGCTCCAAACACAGAGCCAACAAATTCTCCATACGCATCCGTTAGAACCCTGCTATTTGCACTCAAATAGAGATAATGTCCATCTTTATGTTGAAAATGGAACTCAGCATGTGTGGATGCGCCGCTTGCTATTGACTCCACAAATATAACAGAAATAACATCAACATCATCTGGATGCAGATAGTCTATGATAGATGTACCAAGCACGTCCTCTTCTGCATACCCCAATCCTCGTGTCCATGAAGGGCTTATGTATTCTAAAATACCATACGCATCCGTTTGGAAAATAAAATCACTGATATTATCTGTCAGACGACGTAATTGAGACTCATTCTCGGTTAGAGCAGCTTGCGCCATCTTTTGTTGCAAAGTAGTACCCAATTGAATTGCAACGGCCGTTACCACCTCCACCACCCGATCATCTTCATCAGTTGGCTCAGCCATATAGAACACAGCTACCGCCAACAACTCCCCCGCCGCTATCACTGGCACACCCAGCGCAGCCGCCAGCCCAGCCGCCCGTGCCGACTCTACCCGATGATAACTCTCTACAGGCTCACTGACAATATCTCTAAGCCACTCAGTTTCATGTGATGCCCATATACGGCCAGGCAGCCCTTCATCCAATGCAAAGGTATAGGTTTGGCTTTCACTCTTAAAGATGTCCAATCCTGCAATTCCTTCCTCACATGTATAAAATATGCCGCTATTAATCAGGTATGTCTTTTCATCATTAGGTATCCACACCTCGCCATACATCCAATCAGCATATGCACCAGTTAACGTAACGGCCGCTTGCAACGCCGCGTAATAATCAGGAGCATTATGGATAGCTTCCGACATAGACAACAACAACTTAGTTTCCGCATCAGCCCGTTTACGATCGCTAATATCATCCTTAATCGCCAAATAATGGGTCGTCACCCCATTCGCATCCGTTACGGGCGAAATAGAGCTATGTTCCCAAAATGTAGAGCCGTCTTTTCTCGCGTTAAGTATCTCTCCCTGCCACACACGCCCATTCATCAGCGTCAACCACATCTCTTCATAAAACTCATCGCTATGTTTTCCAGATTTGAGAATGCGCGGGTTTTGACCAATAGCTTCTTCTTTACTGTATCCTGTGATCTCAGAAAACGCAGGGTTTACAAATGTGATGGTGCCATCCAAATCAGTGATCACAATGCTGCTACCGCTCTGCTCCACCGCACGGGAGAGTTGACGTATCTGCTCCTCCGCCAATTTACGGTCGCTAATATCATCCTTGATCGCCAAATACCCTGTCACTTCCCCGCGCGTATCCGTAATGGGTGAAATGATGACATGTTCCCAATATAATGTGCCATCCTTCTTTTTGTTGACCATCTCCCCATGCCACGTATCACCTTTCAGCAAAATTTTCCACATCTCTTCATAAAATTGTGGGGGATGATGACCAGATTGCAGCATACGCGGATTTCTACCAATCACTTCTTCTGGTAAATATCCAGCAGTGCGCGTAAAAGCAGGGTTCACAAACTCTATCACCCCTTCCATATTAGTGATCACAATACTGCTGCCACTTTGTTCTACAGCACGAGAGAGTTGATGGAATTGTGCCTCCGCTTTTTTACGTTCAGTGATGTCTATAGAGTACTCTATCATCTGCACCACTTCACCAGCATCATTAAAAATAGGGTAAGCGTGAACTTCCATATTGTGTGGCTTACCATCCATATCAAAGTGGATATGTTCAACCGTTACCGGCTTTCTTGTATTACGTAATGTCCGCAACGGACAAGGATGATCAGCGTTATCGCAGGGTGAATCCCGCCAATGAGTCAGCGCGTAACAGGTCTTCGCTGTACGCACGCCCATCTCACGGGCAGTTTTATTAGCGATTTGAATGCTGTAATCTTCTACGTTAATCACATAGAATGGGGATGATAATGAATTTATAACTGTATTAAGGAATATATTCTGTCGTTGGATAGCCTCTTCAGCTTCTTTGCGCTCAGTGATAATGCGGGACGACCCGATAATACCATCAGGATTTCCCATTGTATCCAATAAAAAGGCCATATGTGTTTCAATAGGAATTACTGAGCCATCCTTACAATAATTTTCCAACTCCATCATCACGGCTGCATTACTGGCTTCTGCTTCATCATATTTATGGCTCATAACATCAGCAAAAACGTTCATCACTTTTTCTAACGAGTCTGGAGGCAAGGTTTCTTCTATTGTAAGAGCCAAAGCTTCCTCTACACGGTATCCCCGATACCGCTCAACAGAGGGGCTGATATAGGTAAAGTTCATATCTAAATCGGCCGTCCAAATAATATCAGTCGCATTATCAGCCAACATACGGTATCGTCTCTCACTTTCCCGCATGGCCGCTTCCGCTTCCCTTCGCTCGCTGATATTACGAGATGATCCAGTAAGGCCAGTCGGCTCATCATCCTCATCCCGCAAGATGGTCATATTAATTTCCATAGGAATAAGACGGCCGTCTTTATGGTATTGTTCAACCTCCACCGTGATATGATCTTTACTTGTCAATATCCCAGAAAATTGTTGGAAAATTTTATCCAACGATGCTGGCACCATTAGATCATCAAATGTAAGGCTCTTCATCTCTTTAGGAGTGTATCCCAAATGCCTTTGAACCGATGGACTGACATATGTATGATTCATATTCATATCCATCGTCCAAATAATATCAGTTGAATGTTCAGCCAAAAGGCGGTAACGCATCTCCGCATCATGCACGGCCGCTTCTGCTTTTTTACGCTCGCTGATATTACGGGATGATCCAATAAGTCCGAGTATTTCCCCCTCTTGATCAAAAAAGAATGACATACGCAAATCTACCGTAATAGTAGAGCCATCCTTACAATAATTCTCGACTTCTGCCGTGTATGACAATGGCCGAAGTTCATCCGCTGTCATCGTCTTCACCGCTACTCTTGCTTCATCAAGAAGTGGTTTGAGTTTCTTAAAAGAAGATGGCGGCACTCTCTGCTCCAGCGGCTGTGCCATTGCTTCTTCTGGGGTGTATCCTAAATGTACAGTAACAGCGGGACTAATATATGTTGGTTGCAGATCTTTATCTAATGTCCAAATAATATCCGCCGAATTCTCAGCTAACAGACGATAACGCTGTTCAGCCGCATACAATTTTGCCTCTGCCTCTTTACGCTCAGTGATATTACGTGATGAACCAATCAGACCGAGAGGCTCCCCTTCTGTACCCAGCAAAAATGCCAAAGTTACATCTACTGTAATAAGAGAGCCATCCTTGCAATAATTCTCAAGCTCTACTGCATACGAAATATCGCGCAGATCTTTTGCCTCCACCTTCTCCATTGCCCTTCGCGCTTCAGAAAAAATAGGCATGATTTTTTCGATGGAAGATGGAGGCAATATCTCTTCTATTGTTTGAGCAAGAGCCTCTTCAACACTATATCCTCGATAACGGATAACAGAAGGATTTGTATAGGTCGCCCGAAAATTATTATCCAACGTCCAAATCATGTCCGTCGCATTATCAGCCAACAGACGATAACGTCGTTCATTCTCTCGTACCGTTGCTTCTGCTTGTCTACGCTTAGTAATATCAGTCAGAATAATAATATGACCATGTGCTTCTCCCGTATCGTCATCCATCACTGAAACGGCAACATCGTAATAATACACATCTCCATCACGCTCTGTTTTTATTTCTTGATGAACAACGACATCATTAGTGTATACAGGGTCAAATCCGACTAAATACTTGTGTAATTTTTCTGCATTTTGCCCCGCAAAGTCTACATCTGGCATACCCAATATGGTGCGTGCAATCGAATTTAATTCCACGATCAAATTTTGATTGTTAATAATAACGACACCCACATTCAGGTTATTCAAAACCATCATTCGGGCAATAGGTGCAATATCAAATAGACCAAATGTCAATGTAAATACGGCTAAAAGACCTACACTAACAGCTAAGAGAAGCGGAGCTACGTCCACATTTTGGAAAAAGGAAACCCCAATAACTCGAAAGATAACGGTAGAAAAAGGAACAAGCATAGCTGTCAGCAAAAGATAATTTTGCTGACGATATATTTTAGAGTGACGGCCGTATGATCCAACCAACGCCCATACACCTATCAGTTGCAAAACGATTGTGTACAGCGTCTGCAGCATGAACCAACTGCCATATGTGATATCTAACACGGGAAACATAAAATCCGTGTTTAATGTGACACTACTCCATATCAGCCCATGCCACTTATTCGTAAAAATAAGAGAAAGGGTAATGAGCGGCACAACCATCAACCCTGCATATACACGGCCAGTAAGCTTCGAACGGTTATTTGTTCGCCCTATTGCTAATACAAACCATGCTGGTGCCAACCCGACAATACCGAAGTATTGTAACGGCCCCCAAAAAAGTTTTCCTGAAAGTGTTGGAGCAAGCAACTCCATCCCCTGAGCCGATGCCCAAATAACTGATGATAGTGCGATCAATAACAACGGCCGTGCCCAATCTCCAGCATCCCGATGTTTCCAAAACACAAAGAGCAGCCGCAACGAAATAGCTGCTGATAAAAAGAATAGTGAGGCAATGAGGTTTAACATCGTCTTAGATAGAAGACCGCAATCAATCAGTTGCGGAAGTCATTAGTAAAAGTCATTTAGCTGGTCACTACTCGTCAGCAACTATCTGCCCATTAACAGGCTCAAACTCGGCCGTAAAATGGCGCAAAAAAGCAGGAGCTTCTGTGATTCTCACCCCGCCAATTGAATCCTTAATTTCATTCACATGTAGCAACACCTCAGCCAGATAATCCACATGGCTTTGCGTATACATGCGGCGCGGAAACGCCAAACGCACCAACTCCATCGCCGCCGGTTTTTCACTTCCATCTGGCTGTAATCCAAACATCACCGATCCAATCTCCACCGAGCGCACGCCGCCAACAAGGTATAAAGCGGCCGACAACGCCCACGCTGGATATTCACTCTGCGAAATATGAGGCAGCCACTGTTTAGCATCAATGTAAATCGCATGTCCACCCGTTGGCCGCATAATCGGGATACCATTTGCCGTCAAAATATCGCCCAAATAAGAGACCGAACGAATGCGATAGCGCAAATAATTCTCGTCCAACGCCTCTCGTAATCCAATCGCAATCGCTTCCAAATCATACCCAGCCAAACCGCCATAGGTGGGGAAGCCTTCGGTCAGAATGAGCATGTTTTTGCAATTTTTCGCCAATTCAGTGTCATTTAAGGCCAAAAAGCCGCCGATATTTGCCATACCGTCTTTTTTTGCGCTCATCGTCGCGCCATCGACATAACTGAACATCTCTTGGGCGATCTCTATCGGCGTTTTATCAGCGTATCCTTCTTCACGAATTTTAATAAACCATGAGTTTTCAGCAAAACGGCAAGCATCCAAAAACAGAGGTACATCATGCCGGCGACAAATCTCACTAGCGGCACGGATATTTGCCATGCTAACAGGCTGTCCACCGCCCGAGTTATTGGTAACGGTGATCATCGCCATCGGCACTTTGCCCGGATTATCGACGATAACTTGTTCCAGTTTTTCTAAATCGATATTCCCTTTGAATGGTAAAACAAGTTCGGGATGGTGCGCCTCTTCAACAGGAATATCGAGAGCTGTCGCTTTACGGAATTCGATATTGGCGCGTGTGGTGTCAAAATGGGTGTTATTGGGAACAATATCCCCTTCTTTCAGTGCGGCTCCAAACAGAATACGCTCGGCTGCACGCCCTTGATGGGTGGGGATGATGTATTTGAGGTTGGTTATATCCTGCACGGCCGTTTCAAACCGATAAAACGACTTCGCCCCCGCATACGACTCATCACCACGCATAATGCCCGCCCATTGCTCAGAAGACATCGCCCCTGTACCTGAATCGGTGAGCAAATCAATCAAAACATCATCTGCTTTAAGTAGAAACAAATTATATTTTGCCTCCCGTAACGCATTCTCACGTTCTGTGCGGGTTGTTTGGCGAATAGGCTCTACTGATTTGATACGAAATGGTTCGATGATAGTTTTGAATTGCATATTAGGCTCCAAATAGGTTAGGGTTCACTTGCTCTAGCAGAGAAAACTCCTACTAGAGCAAACAAAATATATTCGTATCTTTTCAATATTTTGGGGTGACAACAACGGATGAAAGAAATAAACGGATGGTGCAGTCGAGAAAGCATCTGTTTATTTCCATAATCTGCTGTAGTCACACTAAAAGTAAAATAATTACCCCACTTTATTGAGAAGGTACATATTATTTCTCACAATTTTTAGGTGACTAAACGAGGGGTGCATTCCCATAGTGTGACATATTGATAATAAAAGTTACCACGAAGACGCAAAGGACACGAAGATTGCTATTTTCTTGTTTTTCTTCGTGATCTTTGTGTCTTCGTGGTTAAATTTAAGCCATATCAGGAAAAAATCGTC
>WFSA01000211.1 GCA_015486215.1 Anaerolineae bacterium
AAGGGAACACTCGTTTTTAACTTTGGCGTTTTACCCTCACCCCAGCCCTCTCCCAAAGGGAGAGGGAGCAAGTTCCCTCCCCCTAAAGGGGGAGGGTTAGGGTGGGGGGGCGATGACGAAACTCCAAAGTTGTTTACGAACCTTCCCTAAGTAATAGTCACGGGGCGGACGGACTTTTTTTGTCTGAAACGATACGCCCCTTGACTGTCACTCCTGAGGAATAAATTATGAAATTAGGCGCACATATCAGCGCGGCGGGCGGGCTGTTTAAGACATATGCCCGTGCCAAAGAGGCGGCTTGCGAGACGATGATGGTCTTCACCAAGAGCAATCGTCAATGGAAAGCGAAACCCATCGCGGATGAGGATGTAGAGAAATACAAAACGGCACAGGCGGCACATGAAGAGATCACCTCTGTCGCCGTTCATGCCAGTTATTTGATCAATATGGCTTCGCCGAAAGATGATTTATGGGAAAAATCGGTGCAGGCGTTGAAGGTGGAGGTGGAGCGGGCGGCCGTTTACGGTATCCCTCTGCTCGTTTTCCATCCCGGTTCCCATGTCAAAAGCGGCGAAGAGGCAGGGATGGATCGGATTGCAACTGGCTTGCGGCGGTTGTTGAAGGAAACGGCCGTTACCGCTCCCGACACCCTTATCTGCCTAGAGACAATGGCAGGACAGGGAACCAATCTTGGCAGCACATTCGAGCAATTAGCATATATGATCGATCAAGCGGGCGCGGATGAGCGGCTGGGAGTCTGTTTTGACACTTGCCATGTCTTTGCTTCTGGATATGATATTCGCTCGGCTGATGCGTATGAAGATACGATGGCACAATTTGATGGCATTATCGGTCTAGATCGGCTTAAATTTTTCCATTTCAATGATAGTAAATTTGAACTTGGAAAGCGCAAAGATCGGCACGCCCATATCGGTGAAGGGTTCATTGGGCTGGAAGGATTTGCCAATTTTGTCAACGATTCGCGCTGGGAAAACCATGCCGCTCATATGGAAACGCCCAAGATCAAAGAGCTGGAGGACGGCACGACAATCGAAATGGATATTGTCAATTTAGCGACATTGCGCGGATTGATTGATGTGGAGGGAGGATAGGACGCAGATGACGAGGATTTTAATGATCCGCAGACTTCGTAGATTGACGCAGATAAAAACATTCAATCTGCGCTAATCTGCCGTTCCAATTTCCACACTAAAACGATGAACAGCCCACAATCATCCATTATTAATCATGTAAAGTTTGGCGGCACGGGTGAACTGATTCATTTTGCTCATGCGAATGGGTATCCGCCTGCCTGTTATCGAGCATTTCTTGAGCCGTTGACAACGCATTATCGGGTGGTGGGGATGGAACAACGGCCGTTGCGGCCTGATTCCAACCCTGCTGATATGACCGATTGGCGCGTTGCCGCCGATGATTTGATCGCTTTCCTAGAACAGCAAAATATGGAAGGGGTGATCGGTATCGGACATTCATTAGGGGCTGTGGCGACGATGTTTGCCGCTTTGAAACGGCCGTCGCTCTTCACCCATCTTATCCTCATTGAACCCGTCTTTTTGCCGATACAATTTTTGCAATTAGCCATTGATAACCCCGAACTTGCTAGATTGACCCCGTTGGTGCAGGGCGCAATGCGTCGGCGCAACCGATGGCCGACCCGACAGGCCGCCTTTGACCATTTTCGCCCCAAAACGGTATTCGGCCGTTGGTCAGATGAGGTGATGTGGGATTATGTCAATAATGCGCTCGTTGCAGCTAACGATGGGGAAGGGTTCACGCTCCGCTTTAGCCGCGAATGGGAGGCTCAATTTTATGCGACCCCGCCGCTCACCGTTTGGCAGGATATTCCCCGCCTGCAGCATCCCACTTTGGGCATTCGCGCCGCCGAGACAGACACCATCTTCCCTGATGCATGGGAAATGTGGCAGGAGTTACAGCCAAAAGCGACCTTTCGACAAATCGAAAAAGCGGGGCATTTACTTCCGATGGAACGGCCGTTGCTCCTTGCCGATACCATTTTAGAATATCTGGCTTAACGCACGGGATCGCCCTACAAAACGGATCTATACACAATCTTGAATTATGGGTATAATGACACAATATCATCGCTTTTTGCGTATTTTCTCAGATTTTTTGGGAGCAAGAAGTAGGGGCGACCCGTTGGGTCGTCCAATCGCGCTAATTCATTAATCGAGCATGTATTATTTATCATTTATGGAGGCTGAAAATGGCACAAAAATTAAAATTTAGTTTATTGGTTGGATTCCTTTTTACACTGATGATCGGTGTTTTGACGGCTCAAGCAGAGAGCGATCCAGCCGCGTTTTCCAATATCGAAGCACCCCGCGCCCAAAGCACCCCAGAAGTCACCCATCCCGATGCTTCAAATAACCCATCCATTCGCGGCATGGTCTATACTGATGTGAATAGTGACGGTGTTTGTGTGAACAGCGGCGTGGAAGGTGAAGGGCCGATAGAAAACATCAATATTGATTTCGTTAGCAGTGCTGGCGATAAAATAGCCACATTGCAGTCTGGCAAAGACGGCACATATGGGCTGGTACAAGTTGGACAGAGCTATTGGGAAGTCACCGTTGACCCCGATAATACATGGGTTGTCACCTCGCAAAATCCGATATATGTTCCCATTGGTGAGGATACACCAGTGCAAACAGGTGTGAACTTCTGTATCCAGAAAGCGGACACGTATCAAGAACGTCCCGAGCTGCCAATTATTAGTTCATCCGCTGCTGGTTCATCCACACTCTTGCCAGAAGCTGGTGCAGCCCAATCATCTGGTAATACAGCGTTATTATTGCTTGCTATGGCTGGATTTGGGCTGTTATTGTTCGGCGTTGCCCTCAAGGTGAAAGAGCGCATTGTTTCTACCGCGCGTAAATAATAAATGCAGTTTGGTTCGTATTCTTAAAAACGAATTGTCAAATAGATAGTGTACAGAAAGAGAGGCCGCTATAGGAACTATATCTTATGGCGGCTTCTTTCAATTTTTGGGTAAGGTGACTGGCACTTGCCAACTGCCTGTCACCTGAAAGCCCAAAGTTAAAAACGTAAGGGTATGGAAGAAGATTGACCCCCCCCCTTGCACCTTCTTGTAATATCTTGTATACTATTTTTATTGACATGCGGGATAGTACAACAAAACTTTTTGGAGAAAGATTATGAGAATTTCCTGTTTACAAGAAAATTTTGCGAAAGGGTTAAGCATCGTTGGGCGAGCAGTGAGTTCTCGTTCTACCTTGCCTGTATTGGGGAATGTGATGATTTCATCAGATAACGGCCGTCTCAAACTCTCAACCACAGATTTAGAAATTGTCATCACCTGCTGGGTCGGTGCAAAGGTGGATGAAGAAGGGGCGATAACCATTCCCGCCCGCACATTGACCGATTTGATCAACACATTGCCTGCGGATCGTGTGGATTTGGAGTTAGACGAAGAGACGCAGACGATGCACATCGCTTGCGCCCGCACCGAAGCCAATATCAAAGGTATTGACGCGGAAGAGTTCCCCCTCATTCCTGAGCCAGAGAGCGACAACCGTATTCGGGTAGAGATTGATGTCTTAAAGCAGATGATCGGTCACGTTGATTTTGCCGCCGCCACTGACGACACTCGTCCAGTGTTGACTGGTATTTTGACCACATTCTCCAAAGATAAAATGAAAATGGCGGCCACTGACGGCTTCCGCCTTTCTGTAAGTTCGGCCAGCATCCCCAGCAATGTGGAAGAAGAAAAATCAATCATCGTGCCAGCGCGTGCGTTGACTGAACTGTCTCGTATTATGATGGGCGATAAGCCTGTTTACATCAGCCTGCCAGAGGGACGCAACCAGATTATTTTCGAGATGGAACATATCGTCTTGGTTTCTCAATTGATTGATGGAGCTTTCCCCGATTACACCCCCATCATCCCCACGCGAACAGAGACGCGCACGGTGATGTCCACAGGCAGCTTGAGTAAAGCGTGCAAAACGGCCGCTATTTTCGCCCGTGAATCGAGCCACACAGCCCGTATCACTGTTGAGCCAGAAGACGAATTGAATCGTGCCCACGCCATCGTTGCCGCCACCAGCGCGGAAATGGGTGATAATGTTGCCCAAATTGATGCTCTTGTTGAGGGAAACGGGGTCGAAATTGCTTTCAATGTCAAATATCTGACCGATGTGTTGAATGTTATTGACACGCCGCAGGTTGCATTAGAAACGACTTCGGCGATGGAGCCGGGCGTAATACGCCCCGTTGGTGACGATGATTTCCTCCACGTTATCATGCCGATGCACTTTGGTAAGTAGATAGAGGTGTGAGATAGAGGTAGAAACGGCCGTGCGGATTTCTGCATGGCCGTTTTTTTTTGGAGGGTGTAAGGCGGTTGCAACCTTGCCTTAATTCGTGATCGTGATCGTTTTGTGATCGAAAATCGAAAAAACCGATCACGAAATACGATTAGGACAATCATAACGTATGAATTCCCCGCAATTCACATGTTATGTCAATTGCGGAGCTACTAAAAACGGTGTAAATTTGGAATTTAACAGTGCGATTTGGAGATTGCAATCGCCCTATTGTGCAAGATGTTGAGAGGGTATTGTGTTTATCCATCAAATTTGCTCAGAATCCCCTTTGCCAACTCTTGCATCACCTCTACATCTTCTGGCTCCATCTCTGCTGTCTGCCAATAGGTGTTCAACAGTTCCATTGGTGATAATGATTCGACAGCGACGGTATCACCCAAGCGGGCGCGGCTGCCGGTGATGTGATGCCGCTGAATTTTAAAGCTGAATGCGCTGCGGAATTGCTCCCGAATACGGTTTTCGTCCAGTAGTTTTTCCCAATCACGCGGGTAACGGAGCTGCAAACGGCAGACGGCATTTTTCACCCGTTCGGGCTGGGGCAGGGAGGCCATAATATCGCTCATAAAATTCTCGGCGGTGGGGGTGTCGGCTTTGTAGGTGAAAAACGGCCGTGTATCCAATCCCACAAACTCAAACGTCGTTTGCCCGCGTTCAATTTGTGCCAAGACAAACCCCTTCTCATCATCCACCTCGCCAAAATCGATCCGTTCGATAGAGCCGGGGTAGACGATGGGCGGCTGTCCCCCCTTGCTCACATCTTGGTGTTTATGGATATGTCCCAGTGCGACGTAATCGATCCGTTTATCGTTGATGAGACTGCCGCCCAGCACCAGTTCATTGCCCAGCATGATGGCGCGTTCGCTACCGTAGACCGCCCCTTGCACGCTGGCATGGGCGGTGAGGATGAGAGGGATGTCGGGATCGGCCGTTTTGATTAGGCGTTGTACAGTTTTCGTTACTTTGTCTTCCATCATCATCATAATGTCGGATAAATCCATCCCTGCTGTCTCCTCACGGGTCATCAAGCGGCTTTGTGCCACCCATGGGACGATGATAATTTGCGCTGGAATGCCCAACTCGTCCGCTTCCAGCCGTTTGATGCGGTCGCCGACGAAAACATGCGGCACATTGAAGGTGTCGAACTCGGCTAATGTGTGTGCTCGCCATGCGGCTGGTGACATATCATGGTTGCCCACCAATAAAACGGTCGGGATATGGGCTGCTGATAAGCGTAATATCTGCTCGCCCCATTTTTTTTGATAGATCGGCTGTGGATTACGATTGCGGTATGCGTCTCCTGCGAAGATGACGAGATCGACTTTTTGGGAAACGGCCGTGTCTACGATCTGTCTCAGCGAAGCCAAAAAATCCTCAACCCGCAGGGGCAGGCCGCTTTTTGCACGACGGCCGTGTGTGATCATATCAATATGCGCGTCGGCAAAATGCAATACAGAAATTGGTTTGTTTCTACTCATTGATTCTCCTTTAGAGAATGATCCGCAGATTTCGCAGATTGACGCAGATAAAAACATTCAATCTGCGCTAATTGGCGAAATTTGCGGACAATTTCTTGTACATGGTGTAATTTTTGTATCTTCTCAATAAATCGTGGACAAGACTTGATAAATTTTATCAGCACTTTATTTTACACGAGTATCATGTAACATCTCAATAAATTGGGGCAAAGACTTGACAGGTTTCATAAGAGTCTCGCGTTTTACACGAGAGTATGATAGAAAACCTGTCAAGTCTATCCGAAATTTTGAGAAGATACAGTATCATTAGGAAAATTTGTCAAGTCTCCCCAGAATACTGAGAAGATACTAACTTTTCAATATTTTGGGGTGACAACAACGGATGAAAGAAATAAACGGATGGTGCAGTCGAGAAAATATCTGTTTATTTCCATAATCTGCTGTAGTCACACTAAAAGTAAAATAATTACCCCGCTTTATTGAGAAGATACTACATGGTACAAAAATATCATCGATAAGGCCATTTCTAAATTTAAATCATCCAAAACTTTGATTGTCATTCCCGCCCCCATCCCCACCTTCGTGGGGATGGGGGCGGGAATGACAAACGTATAATTATTTTTCATAAATGGCCTAAGGTATTCATAATCCTGATGATCTGCGTCCTTACCATCAATACTTCATCACCAATTGGTACGCCTTATTGGCATCAATTTGAGAAGTACGTTTCACCATCACATAATAACGCCCTGCTGGCAGCATCCGCTCGATGCGTTCATTGGCAGCACCTGGATTGGTACTTGACGAGAGCAACCCTTTGTTCCCATCATACAAAAACAGATCATAATTATTGCCAGCCGCGATATTATTCATTTCAATCGTGGTGAACTTCATCTCGCCTGTGTCAAAAATGTATACATGATAAAACTGCTGTTCATTAAAACTATCCCAGCGCGACACATAGGGGGAGATTGGCATCGCCGTTGCCATTGTGTTAAATGTTGTGTGGGCACTTGCCGCCGCTGCCGGCTTTTGGATGATGGGCAGGTAGGTTGAGTTGGCGTAATGGGATGGGCTTACGGCCGTTTGCATCCGTTCAGCCAGCGGCATAGTCGCCCCATTTGTGGGGATATTGCCCCCGATTACCCAGATTCTATCGCCGACTGTGCCGCCGACCGCCCATGTGCGGTTGGGCAGGACATACCCTTGCCCATCATCAAGACGACCAAGATTATAGGAGGGTGACAGCAGTGTCCACTTATTCGTGGCTGGATCGTATACTTCACTGCTTGCCGCCCCGATAACATGCCCGTTGTTGTTGACTGTGAGACCGCCAAAAACATACCATTTGCCATCCGCGCCAACCGCGCTGGCGGCCGCAAAACGGGGTTCGTTCATATCATGGGTATATGTCCACGCGCCGCCGCTATAACATTCCCCGTTGGTGACTAACATCGAATCCCCATTGGTATCCATTTGTAAGCCGCCAGCCACACAAACTTTGCCGCCGACCAAACCGGCCGTATGGGCAAAACGGGAGGCTTGCATAGACGGTTTTGTCTCCCATATGTTTGTTGATATGTTGTAGAAGAGCATTCGATTTGAAACGCCTAGCGTGCTGGTCGGCGGATTCATGGATGGCGGCGGCAATGTATTGCCTGTATAGGATGAGCCGCCTGTTAGATAATATCCATTGGATGCAGGGATCGCTTGTGACCACGCGAGCGGGTTTCCACTGGGCGAGGCAGCGGTACTCCATAATTCGTAGGCGATGGTGTATACGCGATGGATATTGCTGATGGAGTTGAGTCCGTCATAGCCGCCGGGGAGATAGATACGGCCGTTTACATAAGCGGCCGTCGTGTTCGCATACCCATTGCCGGGCATACTGCTGCTTGTCAGCGTCATCCAATTGCCGCTGGCCGCATCCAGCCGATACATTTTATTGGACATGTTGCTGTTGATCGCGGTCTGCCCGCCCATCACATAGATATTGTTGCCGACAACGGCCGTTGCGTGGCGGCTCAATTGTGACGGCGGTGGACTCATCTCTTCCCATTTCGACACGATGGGGTTCAACCACGCGGCGATATACAGTTGCGGCGGCGTGCCATAACTGCTTTGCCAATCTGCTACTTCCAAATAGTAAACTGTGTTTGCTGTGACCGCAAACGTGATTTCAGAGGAGAACCCTTTGGCATCATCGTTGCAGGATACGGCTTGCAACGCGCCGCAGCTACCCGTAAATACGGAGGCGATGGTGTCATAATTGCTGCCATAGGTGGTTATCGTCACCATTCCCGCATAATCGGTTGTGAATTGATACCACGCCGAGCGGTATCCTTTGCTATTACTGGGCGTTCCCCATGTGCAGGAGGAGAGGCTGGGATCGGCTGCATCACTGGTTAATCCGCTGACATTGACAACGCCGCCGCCCCCCGTTTTGCTGACAGGGATATTGGTGGAGCTGTTGCAACTATTGCCTGTGACTAAATCGACAACGGCCGTAGGGGGAAAACCTTCAATTGGCTCTAAATCAAGACGGACAACGTTGTCGGGGATGGAGGGGCTGGATTGGGCGTAAACGGCCGTTTGCGGGATGCTGTTTTTGTGGAAAACGGCCGTTAAGATCAAAACAAATAATGAAAGTAAAATAATAACACGGTACATAATGGCCTCCTTAAGGGAATGCTTAAATAAGAAACGCCATTGTAACAGTGGCAAGTTATAAATGACAATAATAAAAAGTCCGACTCGTATCTTCTCAATAAATCGTGGACAAGACCTGACAAATTTCATCAGCATTTTATTTTACACGAGTATCATTAGGAAAATTTGTCAAGTCTCCCCGGAATACTGAGAAGATACGGCAGGGGATATATTCCTGTCCTGAGCCTGTATTAGCAGGGCTGTTCAATCTTTACCACTCGCTGCCGCTATATTATTCCATCTCTCCACATGGGCTGTTTCACCCGTTTCTTTACCAATTGATTGATGCTCCTCACCCAACAAACCTAATTTATTGCATAATGGCAGGTAAGAAAATGGTAAATTTTTCACTAAGTATGCCTGTATTTACGCTTTGTGGATTATATGGTGTGTGAATGGTTTCTATGCTGTGTATATCTACGTCAACTAACCAATAATACCATACCGTATTTTCTGAAACAGTATCTATGTACCTGTAGTTGCGGCCAGGGCCGGAACCGCCGGAAACGGCCGTTGGCACCACATAAATCTTCTCGGCTGTGTCAAAATCGGCCGTTGGGCTACGATATAGTTTGAAGAACATATTATCCAGTTCGGATTCTGTCGTCCATTGCACAAGAATGGTTTGATTACCATTTGGTTTAACGGTGAAAGAGGAGAGGGTAACGGCCGTTGGCGTTGTCACAAATCCCAAATCAACGGTTAGATTTGTATTATCGTTATCATCACCATCCACATTGTTGTTTGGCTCTTTGTCATAATCCAAGCGTACTGGCTGGCTTACAATCCCATTTATCCACGGTTCATCATCATCAATACCATTGTCATCTGTGTCCAGATTGTTATTGGGATCAACAAAACCTTCCGTGCTGTAATAATTTTCTAATACGCCGCCCGTTTGGAAATTTTCCTTGCCAACCAACACCCTGTATTCACCAGGATATAAATGCGTAAATTGATAGAATCCATTATCATCTGTCGTTACGCTGATCGGTTGATCATTTACGAGATTAAAGACTGAATTGCCATTGTTATCCAATAGATAAACCACGATATTAGGTGCAGGTGGTTCACTGCTGTTAATCACACCATCCTCATTTGTATCAAACCAAATATAATTACCTAAGGTCAATAGTTCAAAGAAGCCAAAGTCAACGGTCATATTTACGCTGTTATCAGCCAATATACCGCCATAATTACCTTGTGCAGATTCCCCTGTTGGCTCTGTTCCAGCAACTAGAGAAATAGGTGTAGAGCGAATACCATTGGCAGCAGGATCAGTATTATCAATACCATTTTCGTCATTATCATCATCTATTGCATTATCACCACCATGACCAGTTGAGGAGATAAAACTGCTCAGTGGTTTGCCATAAACAAACTCGCTGGCTGGGATGTGGATAACATACTCTCCTGGCAAAATCATATCGAAGATGTATTCGCCGCTGGCGTTACTCATTGTTGTGTCTGTAGGTGACGTTTCTCCTGCACGATATAACTCTACAACAACGCCCGACACCCCTTGTTCTGTGCCGTCCATTTTCCCGTTCATCGCTGTGCCGCCGCCTGCGCCATCATCTATCCAAATCATATTGCCAATGGCAACAAATTGGATGAATCCGAAATCTACGGTCATATTGCCGTCTGTTTCGTTTGCACCGTTATCTTGGTCATCTCCGTCAAAACTGCCTGCTTCTGTTGGCTCGCCACCAAAGATGAGGGTGAATGTGCCGCTTTCATAAGTTCCACTGATCGGCTCACTGGCAATGTTGCTGTCACCAATACTGTTGTTGTTTGCGGCCGTTGTTTGCGGAATGGTTGGTATGTGCCCTATAGGCGGTGTGACACGCACCCGATACGCTCCTGATCGTAGATTTGTGAAGCGGTACAGTCCGTCATTTCCTGTAGTTTGACTGATTACGGCCGTTCCCGTCATATCAACGGCCGTAACAAATGTACCAGAGCCATTATCTACCAATAACTCTACGATTGCATTTTTAACATTACTTTCAGCCGTATCCTGTACACCATCTCTATCGGCATCCAGCCATACACACGAGCCGATGCTCAACAAGCAGGCCGTTTCATCAACATTTTGTGATGAGCCTATAGCCTGTCCAGCCCCTGCTGTTGTTGGTATGCCATTGACATTTACCGTGTTCCCAAGATTATCAACCAATGGGTCGTCATAAGTACCCGTGTAAGTTCCACCGTTATTTCCACCATCCATTGAAGAGGTGGATAAATCATTACCCGTGAAAGCAGCACCCCCTTCTATAGCGTCAGGGCAGCCATCCCCATCACTGTCGAGGTCTAAATAGTCAGGTATGCCGTCACTATCTGTATCTGTTGGATTTGTTGCCGGATTATTATCTGCATCACCGTTTGCATCTTCGTTCACATCCAGAATGCCGTCGTTGTCGTCGTCAAGGTCGCAGAGGTCTGCTACGCCATCATTATCGGTGTCGGCATTGCCAGATGTGGTTGGATCACAATCTATACAATTAACAGGATCAGCTAAGTTGGAATAATTAAATGTCCCCGCTCTAATTTTATTAATAAAAATTTGATTACTCGCGCTATTTGCCACTCCTGGCGTACGTCCAGCAGCACCGCTTCTTGTAAAATGTGCAGATGCTTCCCAATCGCTGCATTGAAAGGCAAAGGTACTGCCTACACCGCCTGCTCCAGCATTAAAAGAAGGATTCCCGCTTATCGGGAAAATAGGAGCTGCTACCGTTGCATCAACATCTCCATAAGAAAACCCGTGATAAAAGGTGCCATCTGGCTTTCTTATCTGTGCAGCATCCCCACCGTTTTTGAACATATTGCCACCCCAATTTGGATTAATATCATTACTTGCGGCATAAGAGGGATTAGCGGAGGTGGGCAGGTCACTGTATTTTCTCAAATATGTGGCATTATCGTCTGGGAGAATATATATGCCATCATTATTGCTATCTGTAGGATCATCTAATTGTGTTATGGCAGGGTCTTTTGGTGTTGGGCTTGTTGGGATGTTGTTGTATATAAGAATTATTGAGCCTGGCGGGATTGATTCCCACATCACATGATTAAAATATAAGTGGCCTGAAGCGACTCCAGTACCAAGACCTCCTTCAAAATCCCCATTATTATCATCAATTTTCCACTGGTTGATATTTACATTTGCGGTTGGATTCGCAGGATCCCCTACGACTAGTAACTCTATCCATTCTCGACTGCCTCCATCCCCATTTGAAGCTTCGTTTACAATTACTCCTGGTGTACTTTGTGCGTGACTTGTTGGTACATTCACACTTAATAAAAGAGTTACCAATAGTAAGAGTATTGCTAAATGTGGAAATAGATTATTTTTCATTTGTTTGTATCCCTATTTCGGGGTGATTACAACAAATTAAGGAAGGAACAAATCATGTCAGTCGAGCAAATCTGTTCCTTTCCTAATCTGTTGTAAACATCTTGTTTTTACAATTTTATCGGTAATATCGGCATGGTTCAAAATCAGAAAAATCATCTTTACAATTACCGCCATGCAGGGCGACCCAGCGGGTCGCCCCTACAGGAGACAATGTGTAGGGGCGATTCGCTGAATCGCCCAAAAAGTGTAAAGATAAATTTGTGAGAAGTGAACCATGCCGTAATGTCACGGTCAACATTCAAGCAAGCGCGGCTTGATATATCTCCTGTAAGGGAACGGAATACTCCTCTGCTGCTCGACGGCACTCTTCATATTCAGGCGTGCGCCGCTCTTTTTTATTGTTGAACTGTACGATTTTTACTTTAATACGGCCGTACTCCGTCTCCACCATCTCGAAGCGGCGTTTAAGCGCGTACCGTTTCACCTCATGCTGCCGAATCCCGATAGTGCTAGTCTCGGCAAATAGGATTTGGCGCAACTCCATCCCCTTTTCAGGGCGGCATAAGACGCTGATGATAGTTGCTGGGCGATTTTTCTTCATCTGCACAGGTAATAATGTTACATCCAGCGCACCAGCAGCGAATAATTTATCCATCGCGTAGGCGTATAGTTCGGGATTCATATCGTCGATATTGCACTCCATCGTGATCAATCGCTCCACTTGTCCTGTTTCTGCCTGCGCTTGCTCGCCGATCAGCAGGCGCAGCACATTAGGGATGGGCAAATCCCAATCGCCCGCGCCCATGCCCGAAGCGGTCAGCAGCATCGGTGGAATCTCGCCCCAGCCAGTGACCAGATGGGATAGGATGGCGGCTCCTGTGGGGGTGACTAATTCGCGGTCAATGTCACTGCCCACGATGGGAACACCTTCTAACAGGCGAATGGTTGCTGGGGCGGGGAGGGGGATTTTGCCGTGTGCGGCTTGAATAAAACCGCGTCCCATCGGTAATGGGGAGGCGTACACTGCCTCTATTCCCAACGCATCCAGACCGACCAATGCGCCGACAACATCAATGATACTGTCTACGCCGCCCAATTCGTGCAGATGCACGTGATCGATCTTAGAACCGTGAATATCTGCTTCACATTCACCGATGCGGCGAAAAATGGCAACGGCCGTTTTCTTTATATGCTCTGGTAAATCACTATTTTCGACCAGCGCGTTAATCTCTGGCAGATGGCGTTCTGGCGCGTCATCGCTAACCAGCACATCCACCTTCGCCGCTCCGATACTATTTTTATCAGCCCGCGAAAATTTGAGTTCAAAATCAATCAAATGCAATGCCGATAATTTTTCTATGAGCGTTTCAGGCGGGAGACCCGCGTCAATCAACGCTCCCAAAATCATGTCACCGCTGACACCAGCTATACAATCAAAATACGCAATCTTCATATTCACTCCATGAAGCTGGAGGAGAGATATGGAGATAGAGGGTGAGTAATTTCTTGGTACTGTACCCCTCTATCTCTATCCTCTATCGTATCTTCTCAGTATTCTGGGGAGACTTGACAAATTTTCCTAAGAAATTTGTCAAGTCTTGTCCACGATTTATTAAGAAGATACCCTCTATCCTCTAGCTACTTCTTCATAATTAAATGGGAAAAGGTGGCTGCGCCAAAGCCGTTGTCTATATTGACGACAGCGACACCAGCGGCGCAGGAGTTGAGCATCGCCAATAGCGCGGCCAATCCGTCAAAACTGGCTCCGTAGCCGACACTTGTCGGCACAGCGACTACAGGACAGGAGACTAAGCCGCCAATAACGGTCGCCAACGCCCCTTCCATCCCTGCCACAGCGATGATGACGCTGGCATTGGTCAGCGTGTCGCCTAAATCAAAGAGGCGATGGATGCCGGCCACGCCGACATCGTAGGCACGGATGACACGATTTCCGAAGAATTCGGCCGTTTGTGCCGCTTCTTCGGCTACGGGCAAATCAGATGTGCCGCCGGTAGCGACTAAAATATACTCACCATCCTCAGGCGGCGGGACTGTTTTTGTTTCGTATCGCAACAGACGTGAGGCAGCATCATATTTCGCTCCGGGTATCTGTTGCCGTACATATGCAGCTTGTTCTGGAGAGGCGCGAGTACCAAGCACACGGCCGTGATGCTCCATCAGCACACGCATAATATCCACAATCTGCTGGCTCGTCTTGTTTTGGCAAAAAATCACTTCAGGAATGCCGTTTCGCAAAGGGCGATGGGTATCCAGCCGTGCAAAGCCAATATCCTGAAAGGGAAGTGTTCTAAGCTGGTCTAATGCGCCGTCAATGGAAACTTCTCCTGATTGCACATGGGATAAAAGGGTTTGTAATCGATCAATATCCATAATCTGCTGTTAAGGTATCTTCTCAGTATTCTGGGGAGACTTGACAAATTTTCCTAATGGTACTCGTGTAAAATAAAATGCTGATGAAATTTGTCAAGTCTTGTCCACGATTTATTGAGAAGATACTCTTTGCTCACGATTTATGCTCCACAGTACGGTATAGTATCATATCTGGTATCGAAAATCTACGATTTGATGGGTCGTTGTAGGGCGATTGCAACCTTATCTTTTACAGAAAATTGAGTTGATCTTGTTTTGAAATTGGACACTAATCATGCTGATTTCATTGATTTTGATCTTTTTATCTGTGTTCATCTGTGCAATTAGTGTCCAATTTTTGGGGTTGCAATCGCCCTATTGGTCGTCGTGCGTAAATAGTGAATAGATCGCCAAAATTGACAGGAACTGCCGTTCCCCCCAATCCCAGTCCATTCACAACACTGTCCGCTGCTCTGCCTAATAGTTTGCTCATACCGCCGATACGGGTAGCCAGATAACCAAGACTTAGATAGCGTCTCTGTGCGCCCGACCAGACGACTTCAAACCCTGCCTTTTCTACCATTTTCGCCATCGTGCGCTGGCTGAAAAAATAGAGGTGCATATCCATCAGCCACGGCCAACGGCGACCCATCAATTTGGCGGTCAAGCTGTCAATATCCATCGTGTGCATTGTTAACCAGCCGCCGGGATTGAGCAAGCGATACGCTTTCTCAATTTCAGCCATTGGATCGGCGACATGTTCGATAACGTCCCAGAGGGTGATGACATCGAATTTGCGATCTTGTATTTGGGGGGCATTTTGCGTGCCGTGATAGATTTCTACTCCCTTCTTCTGTGCTTCGGCGACAGCCCATGAGGAGGGTTCGACACCGATGGCGTTCCATCCAGAGGCAACGGCCGTTTCCACAAATACGCCAATATACGCGCCGACATCGAGCAACGGCCGTCCATCTCCTTTGCCCGTATATTTTTCCATCGCTTGCAAATGCTTGCTAAAGGTGAGTTCGCGCCCTTCGCGCTCTTGGTGATATGTTTCGTCCTCAACGGCCGTGTACGCCATCATCAACTCTTTATCTGACCATTGCGGGTTCGCATAGACCAGTCCGCAATGCCTGCACTCTACAATTTGAGCATGATGCCCATATCCGGGGTTGGTGCAGCGGAACGCATCTACATTCAATTTTTCATTTTCCATCGTTGATGGAAAGCGGACATGCCACTCATCTTGTCCGCATAAATTACAATTTACATTTATCATAAGGGGGGAATGTGCCAGCAGTGCAAACCTGCAAACCTGCATACTTGCAGACTTATCACTTGCTCATTAAGCGACGGAAGAAGAGGCGGGCGATAGTGATTTGCCCTTTAATAACCTCGTTCTTGGAGATTTTGGTTGTGCCAGCGCGACGATCTTCAAAAATGATAGGGATTTCGCCAATTTGCCAATTATTTTGTTGACATAAGAACAGTATTTCGACCAAGAAGGAGTAGCCGCTGGAAAATATCTCATCTAGGGGGATGCTCTCTAATACTTGCCGATGGTATAGGCGAAAGCCTGCGGTTGTGTCGTGTGCTTTTAACCCTAGTAATGTACGGGTGAGCGCGTTGGCAACTTTACTCATAAAAATACGTTTCTTGGTGCAATACCGTTCACCGCCGCCTTCGACATAACGGGAGCCGATGACGATCTGTTTCTCCGTGCTGAGGGCTATCATATCGGGAATGTAGCGGGGGTTATGGGAAAAATCAGCATCCATCGTCATAATACGGCCGATAGTTGGAGCATTAAGGCAATGTTTGAACCCAGCGATATACGCCGTTCCCAAGCCCATCTTGCCAGCACGGTGAATGACGTGTACTCTATCGGGATGTTTTGCCGCCCACTCATCAGCCATGCTTCCAGTACCGTCGGGGGAGTTATCATCAACGACGACAACGCCTATTTTGATGGGCAGAGCGAGCAGTTGGGCGATCAATGGGTTGATATTGTCGGCCTCATTGTAGGTAGGCACGATTACGAATGTTTTTATTTTACTCATTAAGTATTCTCCATTAATGGAGAGAATTATCAGGCAGTGAAAGGTTGTTGTCAATTATGAAAATTGGAATTTTATCGCGGGGCGAAACATTGTACAGCACTCGTCGCTTGATCGAGGCGGCATGGTCACGAGGGCATGAGCCGATACGTATTGATACATTGTCTATCGGCGTTGATTTTGGCATGTCGGCGGCGGGGGATGGACGGGTACGACTGGTGAATGTACAAACGGCCGTTTCCCATCAACGCTATCTCCCTAAATCCCGCCATATCAATTACATGCCCCATATTGACGGGATGATCCCGCGCATCGGCTCCTCCATCACCTATTACGGGGTCGCTGTGGTACGGATGCTGCAAGCACGCGGCGTTGTCACAACGGCGACAGCGGACGGGATCGCTCAATCGCGCGATAAGTCTCAAAGTTTGCAGTTGATGGCACGGGCGGGATTGCCCGTCCCGCGAACGGTGCTGGCAACGACACCGCAAGCCGCTTTGGCTGCGATGCAGGCGATTGGCAAACCGCCGATTGTGGTCAAACTGATCGAAGGGACGCAAGGGCAGGGGGTGTTCTTGGTACCAAATGTGGCGACGGTGACTGCCGTTCTCGCCAAACTCCGCTCGGTCAGCAAGCCCGCCCTCATTCAAGAGTATATTGCCGAATCGAAAGGGCAGGATACGCGCATTTTGGTAGTCGGAGACCGCTGCGTGGCGGCGATGCGCCGCTCATCATCGAATGGGGACTTTAGGTCTAATCTGCATTTAGGGGGAACGGCCGTTACCGCCCAACTCACTCCCGAAATAAAACAATTAGCCATCGCGGCTACAAAAGCACACGGGCTGGGTGTCGCTGGCGTTGATATTTTAGATTCAAAACGGGGGGCATTATTGCTAGAAATCAACTCATCGCCCGGATTAGAGGGGATTGAAGCGACAACAGGCGTTGATGTGGCCGATGCGATTATACAATATCTGGAAAAACGTATTAAGGAAAAATTGGCTAAGTGACTGTCACCTGAAAAATCATATAGATTTTCTTACATTCTGCGTGCACTTAACCCAATATATTAGAACGTAATATCAAGCAAATTCTCAGCCAGCGCACGTAACTTAGTCACTTCCATATCACTTAGGAATTTCGCCGTTTCAAAATACGGTATATTCACTGGTTTCAAGAAAAACTCCTGCATCTCTGGCGATAAAGAGCGGTAGCTGACTAACATTTGTTGCTCCGCTTCATGCCGTTTCAAGGGGCCTGCCTCATTTTCTACAAAATCGTTGAGCGGTACTCCCAAGAACTTGCTGATTTCTTCCAGATGAAGATACGGCACAGGTGTATCACCCGTTTCATACGCTTCAATCTTCTTTACACTGATTTCAGTGGCTTCAGCTAATGCTTTGGTTGACTTTCTGGCCTTCAACCGCTTTTGCCGCAATGTTATTCCGACAACACGGTTACGCAAAGTCAACATCTGCCCATAATCAATCTGCCCCAGATCGTCCAATTTGTCACTGCCCCAAAAATATCCCATAGATACTTTTAAGAAGAGTGCCAATAGCTCAAGATCAGGCAATGATACAGCACGCTCACCTTTTTCTAGCGCGTTATACTCATCGACGGTCAGGTTGAGGATAGCGGCGCAGTCAGCAGGAGAACGACGCACATGCTCGCGTGCGTTTTTGATGAGTTCTCCAAGAATAATAGATTTTGCTTGATGCTCTTTACTGCTCATACGATCTCTCTCACTGGTTTATATTATGTATATATAAGCAGGGGATGGTAGCATAAGAAAGCGTGATTCGCAATTTTGGGGAAGGTGACTAGGCTAATTGCAACCTCGCCTTAATTCGTGATCGTGATCGAAAATCGAAAAAATCGATCACGAAAACGATCACGACAATCGTAACGCATAAATTCCCCTCAATTCGCATATTATGTCAATGGCACTTGCCGACGGCCTGTCATCTGAAAGCCCAAAGTTAAAAACGAACCTTGCCTTAGTTTGTCAATGTTAGTTCATGGATTGTGCGCCAAGCGGGTTCATCTTTTTTGCGCTGCATGAGGCAGAGGGTGTTGATGGGATAGGTGAAACGGCCGTTTGCCAATTCACTCTCCTTCAACAAAGCTAACGTCTCATCGAACGCAGGTTGTTCCAACTCCATCGCCAATGTCAGATGGGGGCGAAAGCGGCGGTGCTTATCTGTGCCGACCACGTTGAGCAATTGATGGCGTACGGACAGCAACGGCTCCGTCGGGCGAACACCCAAATAGATGAGGCGTTGGCCGAAATTGTAAATACCGCCCATATCTAATTCAAACGGACTAAGTTCGCTGGACATCCCTTCTAGGCGGTTAATTAACCCTTGTGCGCCAGCTTGGGTCGCTCTCCCGTTACGCCAATACGTTCCCACTACGGTGACGTGGGGGGCGACAATGCTGCTCGCCTCTGCATCAATGACCGCTCGTACTTTTTCAATACGGTCGGCAAATTCGCCAGTGAGGAACGCTCCGATAAAAATTTGATAATCGCCGATGCGTTGACGACTTGGTTTTGATGGATTTCTTTTCTTATTAGTATAGTAGTTTTTGTATGCCATTTATTCCTTTTGTAGTATCTTCTCGATAAATCGTGGACAAGAGTTGACAAATTTCATCAGCACTTTATTTTACACGAGTATCATTAGGGAAATTTGTCAAGTCTCCCCAGAATACTGAGAAGATACTTGTACTTACCCGAAAATGTTGAGATATGACTGACTGTACAACTGTAATCGGTGATGGTCAATTTTGTAAAATTGTACGGTCAATTTTACAAAATTGACCTACAGAAAACTCCGAAGAACTTAGGCCAAGCAGAGCTAGGCGATGATGAAAGTGCGTTAGGGCGATTGCAACCTCACCTTAATTCGTGATTGTGATCGTTTTCGTGATCGGAAATCGAAAAAACCGATCACGACATACGATCACGATAATCATAACGCATAAATTTCCCGCAATTCACATGTTATGTCAATTGTGGAGCTACTAAAAACGGTGTAAATTTGGAATTTAACAGTGTGATTTAAAGGTTGCAATCGTATCTTCTCAGTATTTCGGCATGATTACACCCAATTAAGAAAGGAACAAATTACGTCAGTCGAGTAAATTCGTTCCTTTCCTAATTAGCTGTAATCATGCCCCCAACCTTTTGAGAAGTTGCTTGCAATCGTCCTAAAAGTGCGTTGACAATTGATGGATAACCATGAATAATTGACAAATGATAACTTTACAATCCCGCACTTCCGCATCCCCGCAATCCCGTACCATTGGTATAGACATCACATCTGCCATCATGCAGGGCGGAGGGATTGGACGGTATACACGGGAGTTGACACACGCTTTGCTGGCGTTGGATGGGGAGAATCAGTACCGTTTTTTTTCGGCGAAACCGTTGCCCGAGCCGCCAGTGAAAGATGCTGTGCCAACGGCCGTCAATGCCGCTTATCATCCTTCCCGCCTGAACGAACGCTGGTTATATCGCCTATGGTACCGTCTGCGCCTGCCGCTGCCCGTGCAATGGAACACGGGTAAGCTGGATTTGTTCCATTCGCCCGATTTTGTATTGCCGCCGACGAGTGGCAATATCCCCACAGTACTGACAATACACGATCTCTCCTTCGCCCATTATCCAGACACCTTTCCCGCATCGCTGGTCAGCTATTTGAACAGCGTCGTGCCGCGCTCCATCAAACAAGCGACACATCTGCTGGCCGATTCGCTTTCGACGAAGCGGGATTTGCTGCACTTATGGAATGTTCCAGAGGAGAAGGTGACGGTTTTGTATGCAGGGGTAGACGGCCGTTTTCAACCTGTCTATGATGCTGAGCGGGTGACGGCCGTTCGCCGCCAATACAATATCCCCGCTACCCCGTACATCCTCTGCGTTGGAACTGTGCAACCGCGCAAAAATTATCCCATGCTCATCCGCGCCTTTGCCCCATTGGTTAAAGAACTGCCCCATAATTTAATCATCGCAGGGGGGAAGGGATGGTTGAACGAGGAGTTGATGGGCGAAATTGAACGACAAGGAATCGGCGGCCGTGTGCATTTTACAGGGTTCGTCGCCGATGCTGATTTGCCCGCGCTATACAGTGGCGCGGAACTGCTCGCCTTTCCCAGCTTGTATGAAGGATTTGGCTTGCCGCTCTTGGAGGCGATGGCGTGCAAAACGGCCGTTCTCACCTCCAACGCCTCCAGCTTGCCCGAAGTGGCTGGCGATGCCGCCATCCAACTTCCGCCCGATGATGAATACGCATGGACAACGGAACTGCACCGCTTGCTGACAGACAGCGATGCACGGCAACAATTGGTGCAAAAAGGAGTCCAGCAATCGGCACGCTTTAGATGGAAAACGGCCGCCCGTCAATTAAAAACAATTTATGAAGAGATGATAGACGGGTGAGCGTTTTTGCTGACGCACCCCCCTCTATCTCTAATACACATTGGCGGCAGTTCTCCAGCAACTATCGTAGGTCAAATTTGCAAATTTGACCGTGCAATTTTGCAAAATTGCACTACAGAAAACCCCGAAGAATGTAGGCCAAGCAATACTAGTACACGCTGGCGGAAGTCTTTGTATCTTATTTGTTGCGGGAATCAGAATTCCCGCAACTCCCATCAGATAGGTATCGGGAATTCCGATTCCCGATACAGGCGGCGTATATCATCTAAGAACTTAGGCCAAGCAATACTAGCT
>WFSA01000212.1 GCA_015486215.1 Anaerolineae bacterium
CGGCGGGAACCATTGATGTTTTTCAACAACAATTGCGTGCTTTTGAAGAGAGCCGCTCCGATATTGAGATCATTGTTGAACAGAAAGAGATTGACGGCAACGGCGGCATTTTTGATTATTTGCGAACCGGCCGCTCCGTCGCCCCTACTATTTTGCCCCATCTGATCGTGCTGCCGACAGAGTATCTATCTACCGCCACCGAAGCGGGCTATTTGCAACCTTTGTCCCCCCATTTGCCCGCTGGAGGGATGGCCGCCCTCTATCCAGCCGCCCAACGGTTGGCGCAAGTTGACGGGGAAGTGATGGGATACCCCATTTTTTTGAAGCATCTTACCCATATGGTGAGCAAAAATGGCATATTCATCGAAAATCTGGAGCCGATACGGTGGCGGAGCATGATCTCTAAAGAAGATGTCCAGTTTGCCTTTCCAGCGGCGGGGGAGGATGGTACGCTTTTATTATTGCAAATGTATCTAGCTGAGGGCGGCTCTGTTGTGGACAAAGGCACGCCTGCGCTGGATCTGGAGCCGTTGATCAATGCGTTGGCTGCTTTTGAGAATTCAAGTCAAGAGAGGGTGATCACGCCTGACAGCCGCATGATGAGCAGTTTTGATGAGGTGTGGCCTCTCTTTTTAGAAGAGGAGGGGGGCGTGACTGTCATTCAGACAGATGCGGCACACTTTTTGCAAAATCAAGCATTACTTGACGGGGCTGCTTTTGCCGCTATGCCCGGCTCTGCAAATGCGTTGACACCGTTGTTGGACGGCTGGGCATGGGCATTGCCGTACTCACCTGATGAGGATGACTTAACTGTCGTGGTCGACCTGCTCAATTTTTTGAGCGAGCCGGAGAATCTATCTATTTGGAGCGAAGCGTGCGGGCATTTGCCTGCACGCCGCTCCGCATTGGCAGGCTGGGAATCGGCCGACACGCCCTATCTTCAATTTATAGATGCGGAGCTGCTAGACGCGGAACAAGTGCCAATCGCCGCTCAAAGTGAAATGATGTCGGTATTGGCTGACGCGCTTTTTAATGTGGTCTCCTTAAACAAAACGGCCGTCGAAGCCGCACAAACGGCCGTTTCTGCAATTAACAATTAACAATTAATAATGAACAATGAACAATGAGTAATTAGCAATGAACAATTGTTCATTATTCATTCACCAACATGCTTTCTTTTTCGAACTATCGTCAAGATGTTGACGAAATTATTCAAGCCGTTTTGACGGCCGTCGATCCTGCCGCCGCTGTCGCCCAACAGTTGATTCGTGACGGCCGTGCGCTCATCATTAAAAGTGAAAGCGTCGAGCAACAGTTTGACTTAGACAAAGGGCGCGTTTTCCTCGTCAGCGCGGGCAAGGCGGCGATTCCAATGGGAACGGCCGTTGCCGAAAAAATCGCCGACAATCTCACCTACTCCCTCTTTGTCACCAAAAAAAGAGGAGAGAATGGCGAGATCGCTTTTGCCGATACCGCCTTTGATCGTCTTCCCTCCCCATTTGTGCTGATCGAAGCGGGGCATCCCGTGCCAAATGAAGAGAGTGTGCGGGCGGGAACGGCCGTGTTCAATCTTCTTGCCCAAACGACCGCAGACGACCTCGTCATTTTTTGTATTTCTGGCGGCACATCGGCTCTGTTGAGCAAGCCGCGCATCCCTCTGACCGATTGGCAGGCGTTGACCGCCGCTTTGCTCAGCAGTGGATGCAGTATCAGCGATTTCAATCGCGTGCGACGGCAATTGGATGAGGTGAAAGGGGGCGGATTGGCCGCCGCCGCCGCTCCCGCCGCCTGCATCACCCTTATTTTGAGTGATGTAGCCGGCAACGACTTGGCCGCTGTCGGCAGCGGCCCGACCGTTTTTATGCGGGATGAGGCTGACGAGGCATTGACTGTGCTGGCACGGTATGAGCAGGAGATGGGGTTGGAAACGGCCGTGTACACCCAAATCATCCAAACGATCAAAAGCGTTCCCTCGCTCACCCCGCCGCCAACTTTGCATAATATCATCATCGCCGATGGCGGGACAGCCGCCTTAGCCGCTCTTCGCCAAGCGGCGCAATTAGGCTTTTTATCCCAAATCCTGACCACTCACCTTGAAGGGGAGGCGAGGGAGGCCGGCCGAATGGCGGCGGCGATGGCAAAAGATCTGCCTGCCGGCAACTGCCTCATTCTTGGCGGCGAGACGACGGTCACGCTCCAAGGGGACGGCATTGGCGGGCGCAATCAAGAGACGGCATTAGCGGCGGCCATCGCTCTGGATGGCTGGCACGGCGTTGTCATCGCATCCTTTGCGACCGATGGGGAAGATGGGGTGACAACGGCGGCTGGCGGAGTGGTGACGGGGGGGACGGTGGAAAACGGCCGTGCAGCCCATCTCGATCCGCATATTCATCTGCAAAACAATGACAGCCACCCCTTCCTTCGCGCCGCCAAGAGTCTTATCAACACAGGCCTGACCAACACCAATGTAAACGACCTGATTCTTATCCTGTCATACCCGCTTGACAGTGACGTGCCTATATATTTATCTACTGAAGAGGAGTGAAACAGTGATGACAATAGATTACCAGCTCAAGGTGACTGGCACTTGAAAACCTCTCACAATCTATTGTAATTACCCTAAGACATATGAGTGTAAAATTTGGAACTGACGGCTGGAGAGCCGTCATCAGTGACACCTTTACCTTCGCAAACTTGCGCCTTATCGCCCAAGCGATTGCAGACTTTGTGCATCAAGAGACCCGTGACGGCTCCGAGCCAACTGTTATTGTCGGCTTCGATACCCGTTTCCTCTCCGACCGTTACGGCGCGGAGGTGGCACGGGTGATGGCCGCTAATGGCATCAAAACATGGCTTTCCCGCGCTGACACGCCTACGCCGGCCATCAGCTATGCTGTTACCCATAAAAAAGCGGCGGCAGGAGTGATGATTACCGCCAGCCATAACGCCCCGCGCTACAATGGTGTAAAGCTCAAAGCGGCGTATGGCGGCAGTGCCACTCCCGCCCAGAGCGGCGAAGTTGAGCAATTCCTAGAGCGCAATCTTGCCGACCACATCTCACCCAAATTGATGGATTTTGATGAGGCTGTCGCGCAAGAATTGATCAGTAAATTTGATCCCGCATGGGCATATTATGAACATCTCAGCGAACTGATTGATTTGAATGTCATCTCCAAAGGGGAGCTGCGCGTGGTCGCTGACGGTATGCACAGTGCTGGGCGAGGGGCGATTGGAGAAATGCTCGCCCGTACACGATGCGATGTGAAGAATATCCGTCATCGCATGAATCCCGGCTTTGGCGGTATCCATCCTGAGCCGATCGCTAAACATTTGGGCTTGCTCATCTCAACCATTCAGGCGGGACATTTTGATGTCGGGTTGGCAACGGATGGGGATGCTGACCGCATTGGGGCGGTGGATGCGCTGGGGAATTTTGTCGATCCGCAACGTATTTTTGCTCTTGTGCTGCGCTATTTGATCGAAAAACGAGGGTGGAACGGCCGTGTTGTCCGCACCGTCTCCACCACCCGCATGGTAGATCGCATTGCCGCCGAGCATGCATTGGAACTGATCGAAACTCCCGTCGGCTTCAATCATATCGCCGATTTGATGTTAGCAGGTGATGTGTTGATGGGCGGCGAAGAGTCGGGCGGCATGTCTATCAAAGGGCATATCCCAGAAGGAGACGGGATATTGATGGGGTTGCTGCTGTTGGAAGTGATGGCTTCGGCCGATAAGCCGCTACATATTTTGGTTGAAGATCTGCTGGCTGATTATGGGCCGGCTCAATATGCGCGTACTGATATGGCGTTGCGTCGTCCCGTCGCCAAGCAGGATATGGTGGTGATGTTGGTTGAGGCGGCTCCATCAGCCATCGCTGGTGTGGATATTGAGAGCGTGCAAACGACGGATGGCGTTAAGTATTATTTGGCGGATGGGAGTTGGCTGTTGATACGGCCGTCGGGCACAGAGCCTGTCTTGCGCGTATATGCCGAAGCAGAAAATGATGAGCGCGTGCGTGCGCTGCTCGATTTTGGCGAAGAAATGGCCGCGAAAGCGTGATTAGGAATGAGCCTTAAATAACTTACCCATTTAACTTTGGGGGTTTACCCTCACCCCAACCCTCTCCCAAAGGGAGAGGGAGCAAGTTCCCTCCCCCCTTCGGGGGAGGGTTAGGGTAGGGGACGACAAAACTCAAATATCGGCAAAACGGGTAAGTTAATAAAGTCTTATTCCTTAGCTCGTAACTTCTCAAAAAGTTGGGGGCAAGACTTGACAAATTTCATCAGCACTTTATTTTACACGAGTATCATTAGGGAAATTTGTCAAGTCTCCCCAGAATACTGAGAAGATACAATCCTCGTTCCTAAAGATACTTATCTCTGTTTTGAGCCATGCCGCAAAATGAACTGTTTTTGGCAGACTGTTATAGTGACTGCCGTGTCTTTTCAATCCACAACCGAATTAGATCAACTTTGAAGCGGTAGAGCGTGCTTCTCCCTGATTGGCGAGTCAAAATGTCTCGTAATCCGCCGACATTAAACCGATGCTCTTTGCTGGATTGGCGGGTGAGGATGTCGCGCCCTTCCAAATTTTGCAATGCAGTGTGCCAATTGTCGGGCGAATCGTGACCACGACTGTGCAGATACTCTTGTAGTTTTTTTAGTGGCACACTGTCGGCGTTGACGAGTAACTCTGTCAATCCGCGCAAAATGAGCCGTCCTTCGTCGCACGCTTCAGCCCAGATATATTTGAAATGCGCTTCGCCCCGTTCGGCGATGCGTTCGAGGGCGGCGTTGACATCGTTGATGGTCAGGTAACTGCGTTCTACTTCATTATGCAGCACCATGATTTCATGCAAGGCCAATTGAGTGAAGTAGGGATGACCGGCGGTAACTGCCGTTAAGCGTTCAATCGCTAAGGGGTCATACTCCACATGGTATTGAGCGACAGGCTCTTCGATCAGGCGGTGCATATCGCCGGGGCTGAGGAAGGTGATCGGCTTGTACGCCGCGATATTGAAGAGGATTGACCAATACTCAGCCCCCAACTCTTCCAATTTATGTGTGCCAGAGAAGACAAAATCGACATACTCTTCATGCTGCATCAAATTCCGCAAGAATTGGAAAATTTCGGGTTGTAAACGGCCGTCTTCCACCCGTCGCTGCAACTCCTCAAACTCATCAAACATGAGCAATAGATGTTTGTCGCCCAATTGTTTATGCAGGTCGCGTAAGAAGCGGGAACGGAAGAAGAATTCAGGCGATTGTTCAAAATCGTCCCGTTCGGGCAGATCGATTTCGATATCGTGATCCTCTAATGCGTAAGCGATATCGTCAGCGATGGAGTAGAGAAAGTCCGCTTCACCCCGTGCTGGTTTGCCTTGCATATCAATCAGCACGCCGTAATGCGTGTCGCGCATCACTTCGCCCAAGCGGTAGAGGACGGAGGTTTTGCCCGTGCGCCGCTGCCCATGCAGGATGATGACATTATTTTGGTGTGCGCCGATGAGATTTTCTTGAATGAAGTTGAACACATCTTCCCGTCCGACGAACACATTATCTGTTTTCAGCGGTGTACCGGTGACATAAGGGATGGGGAAGACGCGGATAAACGGCCGTTCTTCCGTCGCAAACTCCACGATGTCGGCAAATTCCAACTTGCGTTTTTCGTCTACCGCATCGTTGTACACAATCTCCCATGCCACACGCACACGACGGGCATCTTCAACCGCAGAGACGACGAGTTGAACTTGGCGCGTATCGCCGGGGGGCAATATCTCAATGATCTCTTCCAATATATCGGCATCGTTGAGCAGGTACTCATCGCTGGGGAGCAGGCGGATATGCACATCTTGGGCGACATTTAAGCCGTTATTGCTGATGTCGATGATGATCGGCAATGTTTCGGCGAGGGTGCAGACTGTTGTTTGCAGTTCGCTGGAAAGGTCGGCACGCCCTTTTAGATCTTTAACGGCCGTCAACAACACCCCTTGCCAATGTTCAAACATTCCCGCCAAAGCGA
Source organism: Anaerolineae bacterium (assembly GCA_015486215.1). GTDB lineage: Bacteria > Chloroflexota > Anaerolineae > Promineifilales > Promineifilaceae > S016-13. Next base: position 6,025 of record WFSA01000212.1, read on the forward strand.
TCATCTCTGGTAAAGGTGTCGTCGTATATTCAGGCGCGGCAGATTCCCTGTCCACAAATCTTTGGGCATCATAAATAAGTTGTAACCCATTTTCCAAAAAGATGAGCTGCGTTGCCAAATCATCCACCTTTTTGATCTTTTCTAACTCTTTGACCACGCGGCCGACTAGAGCGACACTCTTAACCGTCGCTGGCGACAAAGATGAGGTTTCAATAGGATTAGGCGGTTTGATCTCTAATATCTGGTCTAATGTCCATGCTTGTAATACGGCGTATAACGCTCCCGATATTTCGCCCAATTCGGCCGATAATCGCCACTCTGTATGCGCTTCTAAAAGCAGTTGGACAGCGTGAACGGCCGCCGATCTCTCTTCGGCCACATCTGGATTACCGATTGTATGCAATCCGCAAGCGAAATGGGAAAGTTCAGGGAGTTTCTCCTCTGCCTGTATAGCGATATGTGCCAAAATATCCATCGCCTCTTCTTCTTGGTGGAAGACAGTATAAATAGTTGGCACGCTCTCTTCAACAGCATGATGTAAATGACGGATGATTTTGGCCGCTTTGTCTACTGGGCGTTGGTGGAATAGTGGTACGGTCAACCCAAAGAGCAAAAATTCAGCGATCCCCAGCATGAATCCAGTGAGGATTGTGATAAGGATGGTTATCCACGGTAGCGCAAGAACGATAAGAACGACCACTCTTGGCACATTGGCGGCCATCAGCATCATTTGGATGCGATCAATGGACGCCGTTGATTCGGCCGTTGCCCCTGTAATATCATGGAAATAGAGGAAGGGGATAAGACCGCCCAAAAAGTAGAGCATCCGTAACATGATGACCGATGTGAAGGCAGAAATGATCATGCTGGCACTCATAATACCGCTGAGCCGCGCCCGCATGACTGTGGTCGGTTTTTTGATGAGAGCGACAACCAATATGCCGAAAAAGGGGAAGATCAGTATTAGCACGGGGGAGAGGGCAGAGGATATATTAAAGAGTGGGTTATTGCTCGTTAATTCTGGTTCGATACCGCTATCATGCACCAAATTGATCCAATCTCGGGCGGAAGTGACCGAAAAGAAGGTGCCATACATGAGGAACATAGTCAGCAATCCAACGGCGGTGCCGACAAGTACACCCATATTGATGGCGTGTTCATCCCCGTCGAACCAATGGGTGAGGGAGCGGCTTTCGTTGTGGAGTTGGAGTAGAGACGGCCGTTTCTGTTTAACTATCTCATGCTGCTTGCTGCCAATAAATGCTCCCTGCACTGCCCAAAAAATGACGAAACCGATCATCAATATGTCGATCCATATGGCACCATTGTTAGGGCGGAATGCATCAATATACTCTTGCAATGCCCATAATGGCAATTGCATTGCGGTATCCATCTTGACGACATGCCGTATCACGCTGCTATATGCTGTCAGTGCGTTCAAGGGCAGCATCCAAATGAGGTAGGAGAGGAGGGCGGCAAATGTACCGGCCAATGCGCCTGAATTCATCCCCTCTTGCCACCCGTGTGCCCCGCTTTTTTTGGCGGCTAACACGCCTAAGCCGAGTATAAATGGCGTGCCAATGAGTGCGGATAGCATTAATAAAACGGTATGTAATAACTCATTCTGTATCGGGCGCGTCCATTGAGGGGTCAATGCCGGCCCAGCCAGCGTGATTATGGGGTACAGAATAGCAATGCCAATAGCAATACCGCCAAATATACCAATGAAGGATGATTTACGAATCATAATGAATGTGTGCAAGCGGGTAAGCGGGCAAGTGGCAAGTTTGCAGGTTAGTTGTACGCTTATGTACTCTGCAACTTCGTAACTCCGTTACGCCGCAACCCCGCTCGCTTTTTGAACGGCCGTTGCCAATTGTCCTGCTGTCTTAAATCTGTCTTCAGGGTTCTTTGCCAAAGCGGTTGTTAATACACTGTCTAAGCCGATAGGCAGATGTGGGATTTTTATGGTGATGGAAGGGGGCGACTCTTGCATATGTTTGAGCAGAACGGCGATGGGCGTGTCAGCGATGAAGGGGAGTTCACCCGCGAGCATTTCATATAGCATGATGCCCAATGCGTATATATCCGAAGCGTTACCCGCCGGTTTGCCTTGCGCCTGTTCTGGAGACATATAATCAGGCGTGCCGATGGTCGCCCCTGTGCCAGTGAGTTGTACGCCTTCTAACATGCGGGCGATGCCGAAATCGGTGAGAACGGCCGTAAAAACCGATCCCCCCGTCAACTCCGCCAGCCGCTCTTCGCCGCGCAGCATGATATTTGCTGGTTTTACATCCCGATGGATAATGCTGTGTGCATGTGCGTAATCAAGAGCGGCGGCGATATTGTTGATCGTCTCGACAATATCGGGCAGTGACATCTTTTTACCCTGTTTACGCAGATGGGTCAGTCGATCCTTTAATGTTTTGCCCCCAATATATTCCATCACCATGTAAGAGATGGTCGCTTCTACGCCAAAATCATACATTTGCACGATATTTTGATGGCGTAATTGAGCCACACTGGCCGCTTCACGCTGAAAACGGTCAATAAAGGTTTGGTCATCAGCCAAATGAGTAGACATTACTTTGACAGCGACATACCGATCTAGTGACGCTTGATACCCTTTGTACACAACCGCCATTCCGCCCCGTCCGATGGGAGCCAGCACGCGATAATTGCCGAGTGTTGCTCCTGTCAAGCCTGTCGCTGTGCGGGCGAGGGCGGAGGGAGCGGCTAAGGTGGAGGTGGGGGTAGAGGGTGAACTGCTCTTTTTGACACGTTTGATGAAGGCGGCAAAGGAGTCGCTAAACGGCCGTCCACCCTTCGTCAATAACGCTTTGCGCTGTAACTGGTTTTGCAAATCAATGATAATCGTCCCGTGCTGCATCGCTTGCCGTTCATTTTCATCTAATTGATGCCACAAATAGCGGAAATGATCCTCAGCTTCAGCATTAAAGCGGTGAATCGCTTTTTGCGGGAGGAGGGAGCCGTCGGGGACGGCCGTGTACAGATGATACCCCGCCAATTGCAAAAAGAACGGGTGCCGTCCCGCCAATTTGATCAACGCCTCAATCTGTTCAGCCGTAAATGGGGGATGGTCGCCCCGCTCCGAGAAATCGCGCAGCAACCCCTCCGCCTCCTCTGGCGGCAGCAATCCCAGCGGCTCTTCTGAAAATATATTGAAAAACGGGGAAGAAAGCGTGTCCGCATGACGGTAAGTGAGATCGTATAAACTCCGTTTGGAGGCGGTGATATAGACGACCCCCAGCTCTCCGGCCAGACTGCGAAGCTCGCCATAAAACCCAGCGTCGAACGCCTCATTACGGGCCAAACTCTCAAACTCATCCAGCATCATCACGACCGTAATACCCGCGCGGTCAATACGGCGGAAAAGGCGGCGGGCGTGCATGAAACGGACATCATCCTGCATCGCCAATTTATTGGCTCGCTGGCGCAGATCGGGCTGACTTTCGGGCAGGGACATCTCCAGCAGGTCAAAAATTTCAGGCCAAAACTCTTCACGGCTGATATTTGCCATCCCTTCTAAATCAATATAGACAAAAGCGTATTGATCGGGATCAAAATTATGCTGCTGTAAGCTGTCATGGCAGGTCAGATGGGTGAGCAGGGAACTTTTTCCCATCTTGCGCTCGCCGACGATGGAGCGGCATTGGCGGGTGGCGATTGCGCTGTGCAGTGCTTCGATGGAACGGAAACGGCCGTAAAACCAATCTGGACTAATAATGCGCTGCCGATTAAAAAATGGGTTAGTGTGCTGTGTGTAATTCATAGACTGTCCCTGTTCATCTGCCTTGATTTGAGTTAAAAACCGCTTGGGCGGGGGCTTGTAAATGGTGACTGGCACTTGCCAAGTGCCTGTCACCTTGAAAGTAGGGGCCGCCCGCTGGGCCGCCCGCTACTCCTTACTTATCTTTTACACGATGATAAGAGGTCACATGCCGCCAATTTATCGCTATAAAAGGCACTGAACGAACTGGCGGCTTTGCCATTGCCCGTAACGGATAGACGGATACGTCTGTCATCGCGGCAAAATCGCGGGTTTCATCGAACAGATCGGTGTCGCGGGAATCTGGATTCACATGGAAGTTGCCACGAATGGCGAGACTGTCTGTGTAAATAATGATCTCCCGTTTGGCTTGCATAATCTGTATCTTTTCAAGGTACTCAGTGTCCTTTACGGCAAAGTAGATGATTTTGTTGCGGTTGATGTTGAATGCAGGTTGGGGGATGCTTTTAACTTGATACCCTTTTTGTTGTGGATGCATCGCTGCGTCTAGGATATTGAAAAAAGTGTATCGTTTATCATTCAAATTCGTCATTAGTTCACCAATCGGCTTAAAGTTGCCGCTGATGGCAAAATCAGGGGTAATAATTTCAATTGCCACACTGTCTAGTTTAAGCTGCATCTGTTTTCTCCTTGTTTATTTTGGAATGGGATACGGATTGCGCTGATTGCACGGATTAGCTTCGCTTGCTTTTCACCTGTGTTCACTTGCGAAATCTGTACCCTATTTCATATTCTCTTGTTTTTATTGGATTAACATCGCGTCACCGAAGGAGAAGAAGCGGTATTCGTCGCCAACGGCCGTTTCATACGCCCTCATCACATTTTCTTGCCCTGCAAAGGCGGAGACCAGCATTAGCAAACTGGATTGCGGCAGGTGGAAATTTGTGATCATCGCATCAACCGCGCGAAATTTGTAGCCTGGATAGATGAATAGATCGGTCTCCTCTTCGATGGCCGAAACGGGTTTCCACGGGCAGTAGCCCGATGTCTCCCCAATCGCATCCCGATGGCTTATATTTTGCAATGTGCCTTGAATGCCAGCGGAACGGAGTGCACCTGTCTCTAATGTGCGAACGGCCGTTGTCCCCACCGCGATCAGCCGCCCGCCCGCCAACTTCGCATTGTTGATACGCTGTGCCGTCTCAGTCGAGATTTTGGAATACTCCCGATGGATTTTATGGTCGCTGACCTCATCCGCTTCCACAGGTTTGAACGTGTCCAGCCCGATATGGAGCGTCACCATTTCGATGATCACCCCTTTTTCGCGCAGGGCGAACAGTAAATCGCCGCTAAAATGCAAACCAGCCGTCGGCGCGGCGGCCGAGCCGGTCGGACGGGCGTAGAGCGTTTGGTATCGCTCTTCGTCTTCCAATGTTTCGTGGATATATGGCGGCAATGGAGCGTGTCCAAGCTCTTCTAATTCGAGCGAAATGGGTTTGTTGAATGTGATTTCTCGCTGTGCGCCGTCGAGAACGGCCGTTATTGTCCCCACATATTCGCTTTTTTTGCCATACCAATCATCAAGGGTGACAGCCGTTCCTTCCCTCACCTTCTTGCCGCCGACGAGAGCTTTCCAACGCGCTTCCCCCAACCGCTTGAGCAGTAAAATCTCCACCTTGCCGCCCGTTTCTTTATGTCCATACAGACGCGCAGGCAGCACGCGGCTGTCATTGACGACGAGAATATCGCCCGCCTTGATATAATCCAGTAAATCGCTGAACTGTTTATGGGTGATGGGGCCATCTTCCCGCCCCAGCACCATCAATTTAGATGCGTCACGCGGGGTTACGGGATGTTGAGCGATGCGCTCTTGGGGCAATGTGTACTTAAATGTATCTGTTTTCATTATGATTATATGCTGGGTCGCTCCGCTGGGTCGCCCGTTTCTCTAAGATTTTGATCGTTTTGAATTAAAAAAGAGCATTCCCGCGCCGATGATAAACCCAGAAAGCATTCCGCCGATCATCCAAATAAAATTACTGACCGATTTTTCTGTTTCCGCCGGCTCGTCGGCTGTTTGGGAAGGAACGGTTGTTGGTTTCAGAACGGCCGTCGCTTCCATTTCAACACCTTCCGCCTCTGGCGTGATGGCCACTTCCTCTTCGACGGGCATAGCTGGCAAATTGACGACAACTAGCGGCAAATCATGATCGGTAGAGCGGTACGGCATCATCGCCGCATCGTCACCTTCGCCCCAGCTGTACGGATAATCGGCGTTGACATGCTGAATCATCACCGCATCAACATACTCCAACATCGGCGCAGAGACGAATACATTGTCGAGAAGCTGACCCGCGCCGCTGTAAATATAGCTGTACCGCTCCTCTTCAGGGATGCGATCCATGATGCTGGTGAGCTGTTCGCCCAGCCGTGCCAACGGCGGCGACTGATCGTAATCATTGAAGTCGCCCAGTACGATCACCCGCGCCTCTGGGTTGGCGGTGGTGAGTTCCAGCGTCAGTTCGTTCAGGTGCATCGCCTGCATGATGCGGCGGGGGGTGGTTTGTTCTTCACCGCCCCGTTTTGATTTGAAATGGTTGACAAAAATTGTGTACGGTTGGCCGTCCACCTCTATATCCGCTTGCAATGGCGGGCGCGAAAAGAGCGGATCGTCCAACCCTTTGCAACCCGATGAGGGATCGGTGATACCCGTATCTAGTCGTGTGCAGGTTTGGCGCAGGGCGGAATCGGTGACGGTGACGCGGCTGGGATCGACCATCAGGGCGACATCAATCCCGCGCCCGTCGGCACTTTCGTAATGGACGATGGTGTAGGTGAAGGGGCAATAGACGGCCGTTTGCTCTGCCAATTCCAACAATAATGCTTCATTTTCCACTTCCTGAACGGCCAAAACGGTCGGGCAGCCCAGCGTTTTACCGATGGTATAACTGATTTTTGCCTGTTTATGGGCGATCTCTTCAAGAGTTGGTTTTGGCTCAGCATTGTCGCCCGTGTCATCTATCGCATCGAAATAATTTTCCATATTGAAGCTGGCGATAATGAATTGTGCGTCTGTTATGGCGGGGGGGACGGGCAACGGCGGAGTGGGAGCGATCTCCGTTTCCCGTTCATTGGCTGCCTGTTCGACGATTTTGTATTGGCCGTAACTATAGGTTAATGGACCGGTTAATCCTGTCACGCGGTCGCCGCTTTTTAGGAGTAAGAAGTCGTCGCAATCGGTGTCGTTTGTGTGCATGACGGGGACGAGCGGGGCGATGGAATCCTCGCGGTTACTGCGAATCAGCCGCTCTATGCCGCTCTCCGCGCTGACGACGGTGAAGGAGCAGCCGCCATAGGTCGGCCCCACAACAACCGCTTCCCCCTCCAGTGTGACCAGCATACTCTCATACCGTTCGTAATAGGCGATGTATTCATCGTCGGTCGTGTCGGTATCGGGCGGGGTGATGGGGATCGGATCGGGCAGCGGCACATCGCTGGCCTCAACGGTGATGGAGATGCCGTTATCGTCTATCTCGGACAGGCCGTAATAATCGATCAAACGGCCGTTGACCAGCACCTGATCGCCAATGTTTAATGACGGCCGTTCTTTTCCCAAAAATAGTGCCATCCCATCCGATGTTGCCTCATCCCCATCTTCCATGCCGGGAATATCCTGCACATAGACAAGATGGTAGGTCACATCGCTGCTCGCGCTGTAATCGGCATAAAGCCCCGTGACGACGGCGCGGAACTGCACCTTTTTGTCACGATAAGGAGAGCGATCATCTTTGCCCTGTATTTCGCCGATGGTGAGCAGGGGCGGATCGCTTTGGGCGTAGGTGGGAATCGTCGCTGTTAGCCATAAAAGCAAAAGTAGAAGTAGTGTGCGTTTCATTATAAGTTTCTCCGTTGATGAACCTTCCCTAAGATGAGCCGCACTTACCGAGTGTATCTCACCTGAAAGTCCACAATCAAAAACGAATGTTTCCTAAGTATAAACTCGCCATCCACCATTTGCCACTTGCAACCATAAGTTGGGCATAATTTAACGGTGTTCTTTCATATTTACGGCCGTTTTTTGTTGAAATTTGCAACTTGCCGCTTGCAACTTATACTATGACCCTTATGAAAGGATTTGATTTTGAATGGCAGGATCATACAGGGGAGACGATTGTGGTCAAAGATACACATATCGTCCCTCACTCACGCGCTTTGTTGCTTAAACACCCGTTTGGCGGTGTTGTGTGCAACCGTCCCCAGAAATTGATCGTATATAAGGAGGGGCAGCTGGATGAGATTCCCATCGCTGACCCGACCCGCCGCGCAATTTGGGGGATGATGGAGGTTGTGGGAGTGATAACGGCCGTCGTCACCTTGATAAGAAAATGGAAAGAAAGTAGAGGAGAGCAGAATGAATAAAGGCAATATGAAAGCAATAAGCGAGACAATACCCAATCATGCCGCCTTTACGGCATTTATCAGCCGTTTATTTGATGTGACCAAACCAGAAACGGTGTATGGACAGCCCGTCACCGTCGGCGGGCAGACAATTATTACCGTCAGCGAAAGCTGTATCTTTATGGGGGCCGGATATGGTAGCGGTAGCGGCAGAGGCAGCACCGAAATGAAAGGTGGCGGCGATGCGGATGGTGAAGGGGGGCACGGTATTGCCACTATGTCGATGGACGGCGGTGTCGGCGGATATGTCGGTGGTATTGGTAGCGGCGGCGGCGGCGGCGGCGGCGGCCTCGCACGGGCGCGTCCCGTAGCTGTTATTTCCGTCGATGATGAAGGGGTATCCGTCAGCTCAGTTATTGATTCGACAAAAATCATCATCGCTTTTTTTGCCATGTTTAGCGCACTCATTATGTTTTTGCGGCGGATGCGCCGTGACGATAAGGGGTGAGGATTTATTTAACTACCAAAGTTGGTATCTTCTCAATAAATCGTGGACAAGAGTTGACAAATTTCATCAGCACTTTATTGTACACGAGTATCATTAGGAAAATTTGTCAAGTCTCCCCAGAATAGTGAGAAGATGCCCCAAAAGATATAAAAAGGAAAAATTATGTTAGATAACTTAATGGTAATCGGCATCATCATTTCCATCGCATGGATGGGATTGATCGCGGCCTATTTATATATATCCCGCGAACAAAAGGGAATTCGAGAAGATATTGAAGCATTGGAAGCGATTTTAGGTGATGAATAGGGGGACGCATGCGTAAAGTTTTCTTTCTGCTGCTTTTGTTAGGGATGGGATTAACGGCCGTTAGCTGCTCTTCTACCCCCGATGAGTGTAATAGCGAAGGCACATTATTTGAGGATGATTTCAGCGGCAGCAAAGAGTGCGGCTGGGCATTGTATAATCGCGGCGGGGCGGTCGCTTCTATAGAAGATGGCGGCCTGCGTATCAGCAGTAATCAGCCCGGCCAAATTTGGTGGACAAATCCCGGTCAAGCGTTTGATAACAGCATCATCAGCGTGGAAACCAAACAGTTGAGCGGCCCCGATAATAATGCGTATGGAGTGATTTGCCGGTATCAAAACGACACCAATTTTTACGTGTTCCTGATCAGCGGTGACGGCTATTACGCCATCGGCAAATATCAAAGCGGTAATGAGCAGATAGCCTATCTTTCTGGGGTGGATGAAACGAATCCTGACGGCGGTTATGTGCGTTCTGATGTGATCAAGCAAGGGACGGAAACGAATCAACTGCGTGTTTCTTGTGAGGGGAATGAACTCAGTTTGGCGGTGAATGGCACGATGATGGAGATGGTCATAGACCCCACCTTTGTGACGGGCGACATTGGATTGGGCGTGAGTACGTTGGAACAGGGAACGGCCGTTGTCGAGTTCGATAATTTGCGCGTAATAGCACCATGATAAAACGACTACTGCCCCTCTTACTGCTGCTAATAAGCTGCCGAGCCTTTGGGCAAGAGGAGATGCGGCCAGAAAACGCCCTCTTTTTTGATGGATTTGTCGTCGGGCAGACGGGCGATTGGCTGACAGAGGGGGATGATGAGGCGGTAACGGCCGTGATCGACGAACGCATGTTGATCAATGTCAATGAACCGCAAATGATGCAATTTGTCACCCTTAGCGAACCGATTTTTGACGACTTTACGCTTGAAGTTGACACGATGCAGATTACCGGCCCGTCCGAAAGCAGCTACGGTATTCTTGTGCGTATGAACAGCCCCAGCGAATTTTATCGCTTCACCATTCGCGGTGATGGCTTCTACATGATCGAGCGGCATGACGCCGATGGCTGGACACGGTTTATGAAAGATTGGGAATCAACCGCAGCTATTCAGCAAGGGGCGGGGAAAAAGAACCAACTCAAAGTGATCGCCGAAGGGAGTTCCATGACATTTTTTGTCAATGGCACACAGATCATGCAAATCAATGACGGCCGTTATCCACAAGGGAATATCGCCTTGAGTGCAGGCACATTTGGGCAGACAAATCTGCAAGTGATGTTTGATAATGTGTTAGTGACGGGACGGGAAACGGCCGTTGTCAACGCCGTTCAAGAGTAGGCTAGTACACACTGGCGGAAGTTCTCCAGCAATTATCGTAGGTCAATTTTGTAAAATTGACCGTGCAATTTTACAAAATTGCACTACAGAAAATCCCGAAGAACTTAGGCCAAGCAATACTAGTACACGCTGGCGGAAGTCCTTGTATGTTATTTGTTGCGGGAATCGGAATTCCCGCAACGCTCCACCAGATAGGTATCGGGAATTCCGATTCCCGATACAGGCAGCGTATATCATCTAAGAACTTCCGCCAAGCTATACTAGAGCCATAAATTGAACGCGGATAGAGTAGGTAAACGCAGATGAACGCCGATTTTTTTGTTTTATCCGCGTTCCCATCCCCCTAACTAATGCACGAAAAAACAGTACAACAATTATTGACACTGAACCGAGAGTTCTATAACAGTTTCTCCGCCTCGTTCTCCTATAGCCGTACACAGCCACAGCCGGGATTTTTTCGATTGGTAGAACTGTCCCCCCAATTGGGCGGACATCTTTTAGACGCGGGATGCGGCGACGGCCGTTTTGGGCGATTCTTATTTGAGCATGACGCAATCGATCAATATACGGGCATTGATTTAAGCTCCGATTTGCTGAATATCGCCAAGAACAATGTGGACGGCGACTTTTACGAACGCGATATGAGCCATGACGGCTTTCTTGACGGGCTGGGACAGTTCGACAATATCGCTTGTTTAGCCGCCTTACAGCACGTTCCCGCCCGCGCCAACCGCGCCCGATTGCTACGGGAGTTTGAGCGGCATTTGCGACCAAACGGCCGTATCTTCCTGTCCACATGGCAATTTATGAATAGTCCCCGCCAACGGCGCAAAGTGCAACCGTGGAGCATTATCGACGCAGCGGATGATGCAGTTGAGGAGAATGATTATCTGCTCACATGGAAGCGGGATGGATTGGGGTATCGGTATGTTTGTTTTATTGATGAAGGGGAGACGGCCGTTTTAGCCCGCGCCGCTAACCTTGAAGTCGAAGCCCAATTCTATAGTGACGGCAAAGAAAAAAACTTAAGCCTATACACGGTTTTGAAAAAAATAGCAAATAAATAGATAAATATGAGAATAATCATATAAACCGTATTTTGATGATTAATCTTCATTTTAGATTTGCCATTCAAAAAAAACATGCTATACTATTTTTAGATTTGGTTGGCTTAAAGCACACGGGAAAACTCCTCCCCCCAAACTGGCACGAGAGAAACGCGACTGGAACAGTCAATCAAATTGAGGGCGAAGTCACTCCCCCCCTCCCATGTGCTTGATGGAACCCGTTAAGGTTAATAGACCTCCCTCCTGGTTTATTAACCGGAAAAAACCATCATCTTCGGATGATGGTTTTTTTTCGTTTACTGGCCGAAACCATATTTCCTTAATTATGATGAAATGTTGTTTATTCACGTCTGCTTTTTTATTCCTTCTGCTTATTAGTTGTGCAGAGGACGGACTGCCTGAATTGCCTGCGGATGAGATTATTAGTAAAACGGCCGTTCGCATCACAGAACAACCCCACGCTGACTTTCTCATTGAGCGGCAGGGCGCACCCGCCTACGTCGATCCAGATCACACCCTTGCTTTTCGCCGCGCCGAAGGACAATATCAAGCTCCCGACCGCGCCGTCGCCCTCGTCCGCATCATTGCCCCTGCTGTCATTGCCGATGTGGATGTCATATCCATCGGCGATATTCAATGGCAGACAAATGTGTTGACGGGCGAATGGGAAAATCTGCCGCCCAATTGGGGCTTCAATCCAGCCATCCTTTTTGATCCCGAAACGGGCTTGCAAGCGATTTTAAGCGACGATTTATATGATGTGACCGTCGTCGGCAACGAAAAAGTGGAGGGGATTGACGGCGAGTTGTACGCATTGAAAGGAACCGCGCTGGGCGAGCATTTGTCAGCGATGAGCGGCGGGTTGATTGAGGCCGAAGTGGCCGTTGTCCACCTCTGGATCGCGCCCGAAACCTTCGACTTGCGTCGTGCAATCATCACCGAAGAGATGGCTGACGGTGAAGAAGACCGTATTTGGCAGGTTGATTTTGCCTATGATGGAGAAACGGCCGTTATCGAACCGCCAGCCAGCAAGCCATGATTACACCTGCTCAAAAAAACAGGTATCACGGCTTAAAACGGCATCTTCGCGCCCATTGGCCGTTTTATGCGTTTACCTATGGCGGCATTATGGCGACATTGCTACTGATTGGATTTGGGTTACAGGCGGAATTATGGAGTTTTATTCCGATAGGATTGGCGTTATTGCTGTTGCTGGTTTACTTCTTTAGCACGGCCGTTTGGTCAGCGCATCTATTATATGACGAAAATGGGCTTGCCCCGCATCATTACTTGTTTGACATGGGCAAATTGCGCTCTGCTGATGAGATTGTATATATCGGAGTCGGGCTGCCAGATGTGCCGATGACATTGGCGCGGCGATTGACGACAGGGCATATTACGGTGGTGGATATTTATTCGCCGCAATGGATGCGCGGGCAATCATTGCGCCGCGCCCGCGCTCATGCCACTAAACCACTCTCCGATCCGCGTATTATTTGGCAATCGGGGCGATTGAATTTGCTGCCGCTGCCGAACGCGAGTGTAAGCACGGTTATCTTATCGCAAACGGCCGTTGAACTGCATCAACGAGGCGATCAACTCCTTTTGTTTAAAGAAATACGGCGGATTTTGGCCGAAAACGGCCGTTTTCTCCTCGCCGAACGGAGCCGCTCGCAGACAAATTGGATCGTGATGGGGGTGACGGCCGTTCGTCTCCCCGCCGCCAACCATTGGCATGAGCTCCTCATCGAAGCTGGATTCCAACCCTATGCAGAAAAAAGCCTAAACGGTCTCATCACCTGCTACCGCGCCCACAAACCAACCCGCGCAGAGGCACGGCAGCTACAGTTGGGTTTATGAGGCGGGAGCAAGCGTGCTACTTGCAAACTTGCCACTCGCACACTTCCCACTCGCACACTTCCCCCATATTAATCATTCCCTATAATATCCATATGCTACTTGACACCCAGCCTTATCCAAAACTAAAATGGAGGGTATCTTCTCAATAAATCGTGGACGAGACTTGACAAATTTCATCAACACTTTATTTTACACGAGTATCATTAGGAAAATTTGTCAAGCCTCCCCAGAATACTGAGAAGATACAATGGAGGCGTATTAATGTTTAGGGAAGGCGCGTAAATAACTATGGTCAAGGTGACTGGCACTTGCCGAGTGCTTATCACCTGAAAGTCCAAAGTTAAAAACGAACCTTTCCTTAGTTGGCAGAAAGCGGCATTGCAGACGATTGTAGAG
>WFSA01000213.1 GCA_015486215.1 Anaerolineae bacterium
CCGCCGCCGTTTGCGGGGCAGTTTGCCGAAGTCGAAGTGGACACCGAGACGGGGCAGGTGACGGTCAAGAAGCTGGTTATGGCGGTGGATGCGGGTGTTCCCATCAACCCCCTGACGGCGACGGGGCAGGTGGAAGGCGGCCTTGTGCAGGCGTTGGGGTACGGCCATTGCGAGGAGATGGTGTACGACGAGACGGGCAATCTGCTCAATGACCAGTACGGCCCGTATCACATCTACCGCGCTGACGAAATGCCAGAAGTGGAAGCCATTTTGGTGCAGACGCATGAGCCGACGGGGCCGTTTGGCGCGAAAGCGATTGCTGAAATCCCGAAGGATGGGGTTGCGCCTGCCATCGCCAACGCGGTCTTTGACGCGACGGGAATTCGTCTGCGTCGGATTCCGTTCACGCCGCAGCGGGTGTTTGATGCGATGTAAAATTAAGTGACAGTCACCTTTAAGGTGACTGTCACTTAATTTTACACTTAATTTTTCGGAGGATAATTATGCCCCGCGCACGAAAAGATCACATAAGCTGGCAACCCGGCCATTATTACCACATCTATAATCGCGGTGCGCGTCGATTATCCATCTTTCGTGAGAAGGATAATTATCTTTTTGTACTGGGCCTCATCAGGAAATATCTGAGTGAATTCAATCTTAGCCTCATCGCTTATGTTTTGATGCCCAACCATTACCATTTTTTGGTGCAGCAATTGGGCGAACATAATGCGGGTTTGTTGCCTCAGCGTGTATTTAACAGCGCCTCAGCGTGTATTTAACAGCTATAGCAAAGCGTATAACAAGCGATATGATCATAGCGGAACCTTGTTTGAGGGTCGCTACAAAGCGAAACATGTTGATAGCGACGCTTACCTGCGCCATTTGTGCTGCTATATCCATGCCAATCCAGTCAAGGACGGACTGGTTGAACATATTGAAGAGTGGCCGTATTCTAATTATCTGGAATGGATGGGTTTACGGTCGGGGATATTGGTAGACCGCCAATTTGTTGCTGAGATGTTTTCCGATACGGTCAGTTATGAGGGATTTGTCCGTGATTATTTGCTAACGCGCAGGTTGTCGGATGAGTTGGGTTATTTGGAGGGAGTTGTTTTGTAGGGGTCGGAAATAAGTGATTAAGTGACAGTCACCTCGCAGGTGACTGTCACTTAATCACTTATTTCATGGTCTTGGATGCGACGGGGATTCGTCTGCGTCGGATTTCGTTTATGCCGCAGCGGGTTTTTGAGGCGATGGGGAAATAGCGTATGTTAGAAAAACTTGTAGCGGTAAGCGCAGGGCTTAGTCGTAGATTCCCTAATGGTGATGAACCGTTCCAGTTAATGACCAGACTTCTTGAGGAGGCTGGCGAATTGGCGCAACAAATCAATCATTTTGAAGGTAGCGGCGTTAAACGAGAGAAACATGGTGAGCCAGACAAGGCTAAAATGGCGAAAGAAGTCCAAGATGTCTTGCGTTGTGCTATTCGAGTAGCGCAATACTATGGAATTGAACAGGAATTAGAAGAGTCCATTGAAGCTTCTTATGACCGTTTGCTTGTAGAAGGTTATATTGTGACTGAATAGCCTACTGTTATTTTAATGATGGGCAAATGAAAATGAGTTGGAATTACCGCGTAATTAAACGAACATATGAGGATGGTACAGTGATATTTGCCATCCATGAAGTGTATTACAACGACAATGGCGATCCCTATATGGTAACGGCCGTTCCATCTGAGCCGCAAGGTGAAACCCTTGAAGAACTCAAGGATGATTTTGACTGTTATCAACGGCCGTTGGCAGAGCCGACATTGAATTATGAAGATTTGGTGGTGGGGGAAAACGGCCGTTTATGTTCCCCGTTGGGTAGAATGGGACGGGGTTGGATGTTGGGGAAAAGGTAACGATTTTATACGGCCGTTTCTTCCCCCTCTCCTGGCATTTGCAGAGCAATTTGTACGCCATTTTGCATGGCCTCAGCCGCAAGCGCATGATACGCATTAAAATCTTCGGGAAGGAGTGGATGAGGTTCGATACGATCATCAATCCCCCGACGTAAACGCATAAGGTCTAGGCGGGCTTCCAATCTATCTTCAAAATCAGGAGATAAAATGAGCAGATCAATGTCGCTCCATTTTGTTGCCGTTCCTGTTATTGTCGATCCA
The DNA here is from genome assembly GCA_015486215.1 of Anaerolineae bacterium. Classification (GTDB taxonomy): domain Bacteria; phylum Chloroflexota; class Anaerolineae; order Promineifilales; family Promineifilaceae; genus S016-13. Next base: position 2,168 of record WFSA01000213.1, read on the forward strand.
AATACATACATAGATTGAATATCAAATCGTTCTTGAATGGCGAGTGTATATTGTTGGATAGCAGGTGCTACGAAGTCAAGTGCGAGCGTAACCATGTATAGGTCTCCTTGATAATCTTCATCCATCTTTTTGTATATTCAGGTGTGCATTTGTTCCGAAATGCTCTTTTATAATCTGGATAACGTGCTTCAAGATTAAAAGTTGTCATTACATCCAACTGATCGGCACGTGTATCATCCAATGGTAAGTTAACACGGTTTGCGAGCCTTCCCAAATCATGTGTTCTCAGTACATTCTTGTGATGCCGTTCAACATACAAGGCTTTCAGCATTTTCTCCACAGCCAAATGACCAAAGAACAGCGCATATGAGTAATCTTTTTTTGCAACCAAATGGTCGGCTACGGTTAAAGATTCTGCGGCTTCTGTTAACCAATACTGCACAATTTCATCATTCATCATAGCGTCAAGTGTACGCTTATTCTTGGCTTTTGGCGAAAACGGCCGTTTGTGTTCCCCGTTGGATAAAATCATCGATCCGCAGATTACGCAGATTCATGCAGATTTTTATTCTTTAATCTGCGCCCATCTGCGTAATCTGCGGATCGGTAATTTTATCCAACACCGAAAACGGCCGTTTTCCCAACCTCCAATCACGCCCTATTTTACCCAACGGGGAACAAAAACGGCCGTTTCCCACAACCTCCAACCACGCCTCATTTTACACAACGGGGAACAAAAACGGCCGTTTTCCACAACCTCCAACCACGTCCCATTCTACCCAACGGGGAACAAAAACGGCCGTTTTCCACAACCTCCAACCACGTCCCATTTTAGCCAACGGGGAATAAAAACGGCCGTTTTCCCCCACATCCTCATCACCAAAGACAAGCATCGAAAA
>WFSA01000214.1 GCA_015486215.1 Anaerolineae bacterium
ACGGGTAAGTTAATAAAGTCTTATTCCTTAGGAACGAGGGGGTATTTAACTACCAAAGTTGCCATTCTCCCATCTTCATGAGGGCAGGCTCCGCGAAGGCGGGAATCCATGATTTCCCAGTCTGTGGATTCCTGCCTTCGCGGAAATGACAGGTGGAAGTTTCTAGTATAGCTTGGCGGAAGTTCTTAGATGATATACGCTGCCTGTATCGGGAATCGGAATTCCCGATACCTATCTGGTGGAGCGTTGCGGGAATTCCGATTCCCGCAACAAATAACATACAAGGACTTCCGCCAGCGTGTACTAGTTTTATTTAATCCTCATTCCTCAGGGCGACTAGAAATATGCCGCCGATGACGATTGTTCCGCCGATAGCACTTTGTAATGAGGGCAGGTCGCCGAATAGGATGTATGACCATGCGACGGTTACGGCGGGGCTAAGGGTGAGAAAAATGATGAGCATGCTCAATTTGAAACGGCGCAAAACGATGTAATAGAGTGAGCGGCTGACGATGACATTGACCGTGCCTGTTAATAGCAAAATCCACCATATCTGTGTCCCTTTAGGCCAAGTCAACTCGCCTAATGCGACTGTAAAAATGAATAGAAAAAAGACAGAGGCCATCATTCGGAAGAGAAAGAAGTTGATAAAATCTATCTCGTTCCCCTGCTTTTTCACAATGGCTGCGTGCAGGGCGTAAGTGAATGTCGAGAGCAGTACCAATAGTGCGCCCAACCATAAACGGCCGCTTTCGCCGCCCGGTTGGAATGTGATGATGATAACGCCGATGACGGCAATGGCCGCGCCCGCCCATTCGCCCCGCCCCAGCCGCTCTTTTAACCAAACGTAGCCCAATCCCAGCCCAAAAATGACATTGCTGCGAGCGACCAATGAAGCCGCGCCGGGATCAATATAAAGGATAGCCACAAAACTGCCCGCTGAGGCGGAGCCAATCAAAAAGCCGATGATGAGAAAGAATTTAAGATTATCGCGCAATACCCGCCAATCAATCTGACGGCGTACCGCCGTATACAGGCCAATTTCTATCGTCGCCACTGTCATATATAAGAATGAGGCGGCTGTCGGGGAGAGATAGGGGAGCAGTAAACGGGCGAAGACGAAATGCAGGCTGTCTACGAGTATGAAGATGATGACGATAAGCGGTGTGTTGTTCAGCAGGATATTAGCGGGGGATGGTTGCGGGGCGGGATGAGACATATGGTTTTCTTAGGGAAGGTTCGTAAATAGGTATGGTCAAGGTTCAAGGTGACTGGCACTTTGCAAGTGTCTGTCACCTGAAAGTCCAAAGTTAAAAACGAATCTTCTCTTAGGATAGTTCAAAGTGACTTGTTTTTGTTGTTGAAGATAGGACGCAAATAGTACAAAAAATGTATCTTTTCAGTATTCTGGGGAGATACTTCCTTAACTATGTATTTGAATACATAGTGTAGCACATATTAACGGCCGTTTCCCATTTGGGAATGCACCCGCATGAAGAGGGATCGGTTTGGGGAAAACGGCCGTTTCCTGTCAACGCCTTCGCTTACGATTTGGTGTACAACCCGGCAGAGACGCTGTTTATGCGCCAAGCACGCGCCGCTGGTTGTCACGCCGCCAACGGCTTGGGGATGCTCTTGCGGCAAGGCGCAATCGCTTTCGAGTGGTGGACAGGAGTTGCTCCTGATTTAGCGGTGATGCAGGCGGCGTTTAATAATCGCTAACTATGACTTTTACGCGAATTAACACGAGAAAAGCAAAATTTTGCGTAAATTCGTGCAATTCGTTGCCAATAGGTAGAGAGAGCAGAGATTTAGGAGAGTGGGGTTCGGTGGGGTATCCACTCCCCTAAATCGCTAAATTTTTTGATAAAATAGCAGTACATACTTTATCGTATGTACCACAAATAAAGGTTTATTTAAAATGCTGCGATAGCCATTCGCCGATCAAAGTCACCAAATCTGGCTCGGTATTGAACATATTTGTGCCGTGTCCAGCCGTGCTATACATTTGTAACTGCGCTTCACCTTGTGCTTGTGCGGCCAATGTGCGCGAAGAGTCGGCGGCGTAGCTGTCTTCTTCACTGGCGACGATGAGCAACGGCCGTTTTCCCCACTGCTCCAACGCATCCTCCGTCGTCACCCCAAAATAATCCAATCCGGGAGAAAGCAGGACGACGGTGTTGATGGTTTCGATATTTGCCCCTGTTCTCAACGCCATGTTAGAGCCGATGCTGCCGCCAATAACGGCCGTTTTCCCCTCGTCAACCCCCTCTTGTTCAATCAGCCACGCCCAAACGCGCTGTAAGTCATCCTCTGCCAGCGGCCAATCGTTTTCGCCGCCCGTTTCGCCATGCCCGCGCATGTCAAGGGCGAGGACGTGATAACCGTCAGCGACCAATGCTTGCACCAAGCCAGTCGATTGCCACGCTTCCCGATTGCTGCCTAGCATGTGCAGGAGAATGACGGCGGGGCGCAAGCCGTTGGCGGCGGGAACGAGATAGGTCGCTTGCAAGGGCAACCCATCGCTGGCGGAGATGGTGACGGTGGCCGTGGCTACCTGGGTGGCGATAACGGTCATTTCTTCCACTTCTTCCACCGTTTCTTTTACTTCTTCAACCGTCTCTGCACTTTCTTCAACTGGATCAGCCATCGCGGGCGGCACGTCACCCGTGAAATCGGGGAGTCTGACGTACAACTCGTACACATCCTCCCCCTGCACCACGCGCGGCGACCAATAACGGCCGTTTACAATTTCCCATGCGCGGGCGAGGGCATCGCCTTCAAGCCACGTCTCGTACACATCGTCCAAATTTAGCCCCAGCACGGCGGTATCCCAGACGGGCAGATTGGTCGTGTCGGTTTGATCAAGAAAGACGGCCGTTACCATCCCGATCTCAGGCACATACGGTTGCCCTTCCGCTCCCGCCCCTGACGACATTATGTTAACCAATTCGTGAAACTCACGCGGCGCACTATCGTGATATTCACTCACGCTCTTTTGTTCGGCCAATAGATTGAGTTGCAGACCCGTTGAACTGGAATCGAAAACCTGTTCGCTTGGTTCGTAGCTGCTGTCAAGGTCAAAGAACCCTTTGTCGATGAAGGTTTGCAGTAAATCGGCCATTTCAGCTTCATCCAGTTGTGTCTGCCAGACGAATCGTGCGTTGTCGCTGTCGGTTGTTTGCCAAACATAACGGCCGTCGCCCCAGAGCGAGGCGCGGGGAATTTCATTGCGATAGGCCGCCTCTGGCTGCATCCCGCCCCCTACGGTGACGCGAACGATGAGTGCGTCTGCGTCATGATTCCAATCCAGTTCTTTAGGCACGACATCCCCTCCTCCACTGCACCCCATCAACAGCAACAAAACAATGACCCATTGTATAGATTTTATTCGCATATTATTCTCCATCAATCGTAACTTGCTCAGGTGTCATTTTGACCAGACATAAGGATCCGCAGTTATCATCAATCAAACCAATGGTGTCGGAAAAAATAAATTCCCATCATCACGACGATGCCCCCCATCGCCGCCATCGTAAATATGTACCCATATTGCCAGTGCAGAAAGTCCATATTGTCGAAATTCATGCCAAAAATACCAGAAATTAGCGTCAAAGGCAGTAAAACGGCTGAAATCACGGTCAAAATACGCAATCGTTTCTCAGTTTCGTCGTGCGTTTTTAGTATCTTCTCAATAAATCGTGGACAAGACTTGATAAATTTCATTAGCACTTTATTTTACACGAGTATCATTAGGAAAATTTGTCAAGTCTCCCGAGAATTATGAATATATGGCTTATCGTTATCAATTTGCAATGGCACGGAGCGTAGCACCAGTAATGATTTCAGGGTGTAAAAGCGGTCTTCGCTGATGTCGCTCAGGCGGCTTATGCGCCGGTGCAGGGCGGAGGCGATTTCGACATCAACGGCCGTTATATCTTCTTCAAGTGCGCGTGTAATTTCATCCACGCGGTCGCGCAAAAGGCGGATGGCGGTTACATCTTCGGCGATAAAATAACTGAAAATTTCGTAAACAACCGCCAGCGTATCGTTGGCATACAGAATGCTCTCGTGCTGTCATGCTTCTTCAATACCGTCCATGCCAAGCATCTCACCACGCCGAATGGTGATAAG
>WFSA01000215.1 GCA_015486215.1 Anaerolineae bacterium
GTCAGACGGCAATCCATCCCGTCCTGCCCGCCCGATTTGTTGGTAATATCCTTCCAGATTTTTGGGCAAATCGTAATGCAGCACAAAGCGCACGTTCGACTTGTCGATCCCCATCCCAAAGGCGACGGTGGCGACCATGACGACCGCCTCCTCGCGCGTAAAACGGCGTTGATTTTTCTGCCGTGTCCGCGCATCCAGCCCCGCGTGATACGGCAACACAGGCCAGCCGTTGGCCGATAAATCGGCCGTCAATTTGTCCACCTGCTTGCGCGTGGAGCAGTAGATAATCCCCGCTTGCTCCCGATGCGCGTCTAAAAAGGTCAGTGCCTGCCGCAACCCAGCCGTTTTCGGTTCGACGGCCAAAAAGAGGTTGGGACGGTCGAAACTGGCGATAAATTCGCCCGCGTTGGGGATGGCAAGGGCTTGTTTGATGTCCTGCCGCACGCGGTCGGTGGCCGTGGCGGTGACGGCGAGGCAGATGGCATCAGGCAGGCGGCGGCGCAGCTCGACAAGTTGGCGGTATTCGGGGCGAAAATCATGCCCCCATTCGGAGACGCAGTGCGCTTCATCAATCGTCAGGCAGTCGACGTTGGATTGCTCCAGTAACAGCATTGTTTCTGAGCGCATTAATGTTTCAGGGGCGGCATAAAGCAAGTTTACGGCACCATCCCGAATTTGATTGGTAGTGTAAAGATATTGATCATAACTTAGGGTACTGTTGAGATAAACGGCGGCAACGCCTAATTCCCGTAACTGCATCACCTGATCTTCCATCAATGAAATCAAAGGGGAAACAACAACGGTAAGCCCATTAAACATCAGTGATGGCAATTGATAACAAAGTGATTTACCGCTACCTGTTGGCATAATGGCGAGCGAATCTTTTTTATCCAGCACATTTTGAATCACTTGAGGCTGTAAATTACGGAACTCATCATAGCCAAACACTTTTTTAAGTATGGATTGAGCAGTTGAAAGGGTAAGCGGCAAATTTGTTAGCTTACGAGTTGGCGTAGAGGATAGCGGCGCAGCCATCTGTTCTTCATCTGCTTCGTCTACCATTTCCCATCCGCTAATTTCTGCTTGTTTTGGTGTATACCATCCGGATAATTGTACATAACAGCGTAATTCACCGTCGGGCATATCTTTTGGTCGCCACCAATGTGCTAAAGAAACGCGCAACAATGTTCCTACTGGAATTTCAGGTAATGATTCTTGAAAGCCAACAAAAGTAAGTGTACGCCCGCCATCGGGCGTGGGATAGCGGTAACGGATGCGTTTTGCGTCACTGTCACGGGTTAAAGGTTTGTCAGGCCGCCAGAACATGGTGCTGTAGGGTGGGATGCCGCTACGTCTGGCAATATATTGTGCGCCTGCTTTTGTAACTTGCGTCATCCCTTCAAATAATGCCTCTGTGCCGCCTATTTTGGGTGTTATTTGGTAATCAATAAAGGAGGAAATGTCATCAATGATAGGTAATTTGCGTTTTTGATGAACGACAACATCTTCGATATGGGGCGCAGGGCGATCTTCAATGGGCGCGTATTCAATATCCCACACATCGCCTATGTTATATTCCATGTTAAATTTGTCGTTTGTTTTCTGATCAGAGGCGATGAGGCGGAGAGATATGCCGTCAAACGTCATCGCTCCAATACAAGCCCCGCTCCCCATTCGCGTTTTAGCAACAATAACTACTTTCATAATTTATCCTTATGGCACAATATGATCAACCGTCAATCCCATTTCATTTTGCAGTTTATGAGCGACCAGAGAGCGGTGGCAGGCCGCAGGTTCACGTTCCACGCAAAACAAAGCGACCACATCTGCATTTGGTGGCAGAGCGTCTAACAGCGATTGCGGATCGAAATCGGTCAAAATTTCTTCTTCGTAAGCAGCAATAAAAGCGGGGCCGAGCGTTGTACGCTTGCGCTTGGCGGTTTTTGATGCTTTATCAGCATCTTTCTGACGTTGGCGGACGGCCGTTGTTGGTGCCAACTCTTTACGGTGCAGGTAACGGATACCGAGTTCAGCCAATTTAGCCTGCAACCGTTTGCTATTTACGAACGCATATTTTGCACCGCGTACACCACGCCGCTGACGGATGTCGCAAAATGTGTCTACATCAGCCGTTTGCAACGCTTGAAAGAAAGATCCCTCCGTTGCACCATACACGCCAATTGTTATAAATTTTGTCATTCTTTTCCCTCACTATCATCATCCACATACCGTTTACGGGATGTGTATTGAAAAAAATCATCAAATAAACTTTGCTGCCCTTTATGCAGGCGTAAAATTACATATTCTTGCGTGAGCAGTTGACCATGTTCATCAATGTGGGCAACTGGAATGCTTCTGGTCACCAGCGTTTCACCAATAAGCTTGCTGCGATGGCACATTTCTGGTTTGCCTTCACTGCACATCAACGCGATACGCAATCCTTGCTGATACGCATTTTGCAAACGGTCAATCCCCTCAGTGTAAAAAGGTTTCTCACGCACTTTCTCATAATCCACCTTGCCGTTTGTATAACAACCCAAGTCGTCTGGCTTCCCCCCAAGTAGATCCCCCATAAATACATAGCGTATGTCATTTTTGCGGAGATGCTGCACTAACGCATGTCTGGAAAATTCGGGTTTGTATTTAGAATACGGTCTAGATCGCACATCAATCAGATAGGCGATCTCATGCGCCTGAAGCAAGGCAATAAAATCGCCCATCGGCCGTGCGCCGTAACCGATGGTGTAGATTGGGTTCTGGTTCATGCGGGTATTGTAGAGGAAAGGGGGCGATGGGGAAAACGGCCGTTTAAAAAATTATCACTCCGAACCCCCATCCCAAAGGGAGAGGATTCTTGGAAACCAATCCTATTCCTCGCATAAAACAGATTATCTGCCCAAAAAGCCTTGAACCACCCTCAATGCACCCACGCTCAAACCCGTTGACAATTGACAATTAACAATTGACCATTGACAATTTCTTACGTGCAACTCTATCAAGCAAAAACGCTCCCAAATGGGAGCGTTTCTGTTTGTGGAGATGGTGGGAATCGAACCCACGTCCGAAAAATTCGTCCTCTAAACGTCTACAAGCTTAGTTGGTCTATTTGTTTAATTGTCAGGGACCCCGACCAACTGGGTTCACTAACAACGTACCGATGGCCTTTGCCGCTTCTATCGGTGTCAAAAAGGCGCACGTTGACTTTAATGATGCCCATACCACCCGGTCAACGAGCGAAATGATGATGGACAAGACCCCATTTCAGAGGCCGTAGTGCCTTAGTCTAACTGCGTTTAAACAGCAAGAGGAAGGGCACTGTAGTTGTTTGTAGGTGCGTTTGCACTTATTGTTTTGCTTACAGTTTTACGAGTTGTAAAGCGTGCTCGGCTTGCAATTTAGGGCCAGCCTTCCCCGTCGAAGCCAGTCATCCCCTTATGGTGAACAATGAATAATTAGGCCATTTATGAAAAATAATTATACGTTTGTCATTCCCGCCCCCGTCCTCACGAAGGTGGGGATCGGGGCGGGAATAACAATCAAAGTTTTGGATGATTTAAATTCAGAAATGGCCTTAACAATGAACAGATTAACAGTCGGCAATTGACAATTAGTACGCAGCGACTGATAATTTTGATTCCTTGAAGAGTTATGTGGTTCCTTGTATTTTAGCGAGCCATCGTATCTTCTCAATAAATCGTGGACAAGAGTTGACAAATTTCATCAGCACTTTATTTTACACGAGTATCATTAGGAAAATTTGTCAAGTCTCCCCAGAATACTGAGAAGATACGAGCCATCATCGTCAAGGTACAATGTTAATGGAGGAAGTATACCATAGGAAGCATGAGGCGGCGAAATTAGGGCGATTGCAACCTCGCCTTAATTCGTGATCGTGATCGTTTTCGTGATCGAAAATTGGAAAAACCGATCACGACATACGATCACGACAATCATAACGCATAAATCCCCCTCAATTCGCATGTTATGTCAATTATAGGGTTGCTAAAAATGGTATGAATTTGGAATTTAACAGTGCAACCTCGGCTTTTACAGAGAATTGAGTTGATCTTGTTTTGAAAGTGGACACTGATCACGCTGATTTCACTGATTTTGATCTTTTTATCTGCGCTCATCTGTACAATCAGTGTCCAATTTTAGAGGTTGCAATCGCCCTAATGGACACAGGTAATCAGGTCATTCACAACTCTGCAATGTATCCTCTCAAAAAAGCGGGGAAATTATTTTGTTTTTAGTATGGCTACAGCGGATTATGAAAATGAACGGATATTTTTTCGACTGTACCATCCGTTTATTTCTTTCATCCGTTGTAGTCACCCCGAAGTATTGAGAAGTTACTCTGCAGTTGGCATAAAATTATGCGGTATAAAATTATGATTAAAGCGATTATTTTTGATATTGGTGGTGTTCTGCTTCGTACGGAGGATAGAAGACCGCGTGAGCAATTGGAAAAGCGGCTGGGATTGGCGGCTGGTGAGGCGGAACGGCTTGTTTTTAATAGTGAAATGGGGCAGATGGCGCAAAACGGCCGTATATCTAACACCGATCTCTGGGCGTGGCTCGGCGCCCATCTTTCGCTAAACAGTGACGAGTTGATCGCATTCCAAGAGGAATTTTGGGGCGGGGATGTGCTGGACGAACGGCTGGTTGACCTGATTCGCCTGTTAAAATTATCGTATAAAACGGCCGTTATCAGCAACGCCACTGACGATCTTCTGCCCGCCCTCGCCCGTCACCGTTTCGCCGACGCATTTGACTTGATCGTCGGTTCGGCTGGCGAAAAAGTGATGAAACCAAACGCAGCTATTTACGAGCGCACGCTTGAACGGCTTGACGTAGACGCTGACGAAACGTTGTTTGTAGATGATTTTGCCCATAATGTCGCGGCCGCACGCGCATTGGGGATGCACGGTATCCATTTCAACCCCGCTATCAGTTTATACGCTGAATTAGCGGCGTTGGGCGTGACCGTCCCCCGTCTGCCCGCTGGATATACGGTGCGTGAAGGGCGAATGGAGGATTTGGAAACGGCCGTTGCCCTTTTCAATATCTGCAATATCGA
>WFSA01000216.1 GCA_015486215.1 Anaerolineae bacterium
CCACGGGCGCGGGGGGGGATGTCGGTTGCGGCGGCGGGGTGTTCGTCGGCGGCGAGCCGACTTCGATCAATTTGGCATCATCATAATACGTGTTTAATTTGGCGCGGCATTGATTCACCCCATTAACGGCCGTGTCAGCCATCGTGAACAGTGTCACTTTGTTCCCTGTCGCCGTAAATTGAACCGAAAATTCCTGCCATGTTTCGTGCGGCGAACCCATCGCTCCCGCAGTCGCTCCGCCCCAATTATTGCCGCCGCTCAAATCAACGGCCGCACGAATTTGCAAATTAACCCCGTGATCGGAGGCAGCCGAGCCGTCTCCCGCATATCCGTACGCCTTAAACGAAAACTGATACGTGCTTCCGGGCGTGACATTAACCGTCTGATAAACGCCGCCCATCCATGTATCCCAGCTATTGCCGACATATTGGGCGTATGTGCCGCTGTTCTTTATATCAGACGCGCCGCCCCAGCCCGGCTGCACCCAATAGGCGGTGGCACAATCGGCCTGTTTGCTGCCACTGCGGAACCATGAGGTCCAACCGTTAGCGACAGAGTTGCCGCCGTACTCTTCAAAACCGGGATTCGTCAGCAAGTTTGTCTGTTGCGGCGGCACGGCGGCCGTGCTTTTTGATGTACCGCTGATGATGAGGATAACGGCCGTCAATACCGCCATCAAAATAGTGTATATACGTTTGTTTTTCATAAAATATGCTCCTTAATCAGCCAAACAGCCGTATGTCAAGTAATTTGTACACGGATTGCACGGATTTCACTGATTTCACTGATAAAACAGTAAATTTCTTGTCTGTTTATTATCATGCAATTGTATCTTCTCAATATTTCGGGGTGACTACAACCGATGAAAGAAATAAACAGATGGTGCAGTCGAGAAAACATCCGCTCATTTTCATAATCCGCTGTAGTCATACTAAAAACAAAATAATTTCCCCGCTTTTTCGAGAAGATACATACAATTTAATATATAGATGGAACGCGGATGCTTCGCACACGGATTTTGCGGATAAACGCAAATAAAAAATCCGTGTTTATCCACAAAATCCGCCCCATCCGCGTTCCATAAAAGCGATATATCCGTGAAATCAGCGCGATCCGTGTCCTGTCTCTTCGACAGTCTGTCAGCTTTTTGCCAATTATTCGTATCTTCTCAATAAATCGTGGACAAGACTTGACAAATTTCATCAGCACTTTATTTTACACGAGTACCATTAGGATCAAGTCCCCCCAGAATACTGAGAAGATACAATTATTCCCCCAAAACAAAAATTGTGCCAAACCGCCCCGTTTTGCCATGCTCGGCACGATGGGAGAAAAACAGATCTGTGCGGCAGGCGGTGCAGAAGCCTGATTGTTCAATCTGTGGTACGCCCGCATTCGCCAAATTTTGGGCGTTGGCGAGCGATAGGTCAAAATGGGGGCGATGGCTGTCCGCTTGTGGGATGAGTAGCTGCTGATGGGTATCAAAAGCGGCACGGACTTGGCTGACAAGCGGCTCGTCTACCTCATAACAGCAAACGCCGATGCAGGGGCCGACAGCGGCGAGCAGATCGGCGGGGTCACTGCCAAATTCGGCCTGCATCGCACGCACCATCTCGCCGGGAACATCCTTGACCGCCCCTTGCCAGCCTGCATGTCCCAGCCCAATCGCCCCGCAAACGGGATCATAGAGGAAGATGGGGGCGCAATCGGCGTAATTCATGGTGAGAGCGCAGCCGTGTTCATCGGTGATAATCGCGTCGGTGTCGGGGAGCCAACGGCCGTTGTCCCTGCTCGTCACCCGCCCAACCCGATTGCCATGCACAAGGGAAGTATGAACGACTGTCCCCGTGTCGCGCCCGACTATGCCATACGCCAGCCGCCGATTGGCATAAACGCGATCTTTTTCGTCAGCGACGGAGACGCTGAGATTGAGGGAGTCGAATGGAGCGGGGCTTACGCCGCCTTGACGACTAAATACAGCGTGTTGAATACGGCCGTCGTCAGGAAAACTGTCAAACTGAAAATAAAGAAGGGTATTGTGTATCTGTTTTTTCATAAAGTGTTAGTATCTTCTCAATAAATCGTGGACAAGACTTGACAAATTTCATCAGCACTTTATTTTACACGAGTATCATTAGGAAAATTTGTCAAGTCTCCCTAGAATACTGAGAAGATACAAGTGTTAAGGGAAAACTCGTAAATAACTGTGGCCAAGGTGACAGGCACTTGCCAAGTGCCTGTCACCTGAAAGTCCAAAGTTAAAAACGAACCTTCCCTAAGCCAAAAAGAGCGAGGGAACAGAGTCTCAGTGCGATCAGCGCGATCCGTGTACAAACAACCAACTGCCAGCTTTTTTAGAGGAGTGCCATCAGGAAGGTGAGGGTGATGACGCTGGCGATAGTGGTGAAAAGAACGGCCGTCGTCACAAAGTCGGGAATCAAATCATGCTCCATCGCAATGATGGTGGTCAGAACGGCGGCGGGCATGGCAGATTGCAGAAAGGCGACATCGCGCGGCAATCCGCTGACGGCGAAGGGGATAGCTAACAAAATCGCCAACAGGGGAGCGATGAGCAAACGGATAGCGGAAATGGTGACAATATCACGATTGATTTTGATGCTTTTAGAGGCGGACAATTGCACGCCCAACGTGATGAGCATCGTCGGAATCATCGCCCCGCTGACCAGCCCGGTGATGCGGGTGAGCATAAGCGGCTGAGTCGCCCCCGTCCAGTTGACCAGCAGCGCGGGAGCGATGGCGATGATGGCGGGAGTTTTGAGAACGGCCGTTACCGCCATCAATCCCCCTTTTCCTTTTTGCCAATTGGCCGCAATCACACCGATAACAAAGGAGGAGAGGGTGAGTGCCAACATATAAATGGCAGCCAGCACAACCGCATCCGCGCCCAGCCGAAATTCGTTTAGGGCGAGGCCAAAATTGCCCGTATTGCCAAAAACGGCGATCAAAATGTAGGCGGCAATCATCGGCGGCGGCCGTTTGCCGAAGCGGGCGACGGCGTAGGCAAAAACGGCCGTCATCAGATGCACCACAATAATATAGGTGATCATCCGCACAGCGAGATCGGCTTCAATAACGGCCGTGCTAATCACATTAAAAACATAAATGGGGACGAGAATAAAGTAAGCGTATCGGGATAAAGTGCGTGCCTCCAGCCCCAATCGCTGTCCAGCCGCGTAGCCAATGCCAACCAAAACGAACACGGGCGCGATTACATTAAAGAAAATTTCCAGCAGTTGCCATATCATGCACCTAATTGTGGTCAGGATGGGGAAATTGTCAACAAAACGGAAGGAAAGTGGATTTTGCCGATAAACGCGGAGCAAGGAAGAAAATCCGACATGCTTCAAATTGCATAAATCTTGGACATGGTTCATTTTACGCAAGATGATCTTTACACTTTTAAGGACAGGTGCTTCGTGAGGGTAAACTCTTTTGGGTGTGTTTCATTTCAGTAGAAGTGATAGTCACGGGGCGCATAGTTTCGGGTAAATTAAGTCCGTTTGCCCCGTGACAATCACTTTGGTTCAACTCATTTGAAACACACCCAACTCTTTTAGGCGGGAACCCATGATTTTCCTGCCTTCGCAGAGCCTGCCCTCATGAAGATGGGGGAATGACAGATGGAAGTTTCAGGTTTTATTTAATCCTCAGGATGTATCTTCTCAATAAATCGTGGACAAGACTTGACAAATTTCATCAGCACTTTATTTTACACGAGTATCATTAGGAAAATTTGTCAAGTCTCCCCAGAATACTGAGAAGATACCTCAGTATCTTCTCAAAAAATTGGGGACATGAGTACAGCAGATTTGGAAAGGAACAGATTGACTCGACTGACGCAATTTGTTCCTTTCTTAATTTGTTGTACTCACCCCGAAATATTGAGAGGTTACAATCCTCATTCCTAAATTACGCCAACCACCATCTCTCACCGCACAATAAACCGACTTCCCTCAGCCCCCTTCTCCACCTCAATCCGCGTCGGAAACGCATCCCGCAACGCGTCCACATGCGTAATGACCAAAATCAGTGCGAAGGTATCCTGCACTGCATGGATCGCTTCGATCAACCGTTGACGGCCGTTCGGGTCCTGGCTGCCAAACCCTTCATCAATAACCAATGTCCGTAAATTCACCCCCGCCCGCCGCACTAACAGTTGCGAGAGAGCCAGCCGAATTGCAAAATTAACGCGGAACTGTTCGCCGCCGCTGAAATTGGCATACGGCCGTTCCCCCTTCCCATCCCGTAATCGAATATCCAGCGTCTCCGCCACCCCCTCGCGGCTCTTCAACTCCCGCTGCGTCTCAAAATAGACCGACATCTCATCATTTGTCAACTTGCCCAACAAGATATTCGCCTGCTCCTCAATCTCTGGCAGCGCATACTCAATCAACAACGCCTGCACCCCATCCCGCCCAAACGCTTTCTCCAACAACTTCAAATGTCGAACCCGTTCCAGCAACGCCGTCTTCTCCGCCAACAGCCCCTCTTGACGAACACGTTGATCATCCAGCACATCCAGCCGCTGTTGTGCCGCCCCCGTGCGCCGCACCGCCTGAATATGCTCCTCGCGCAATGCGTGAACGGCCGTTTCCACCCGTTCCAAATCCGCCGCCGCGCTCCCCATCTCCGCCAGCAGTTCGACCGCCGCCGCTTCCTCCGCAACCAGCATCTGAATCGCCTCCTCCCGCTCCCCGATCTGCTCGCGGGCATCCGCCAAACTCTCGTCCAACGGCTTAACCGCCGCCCACGCCTCCTTCAATAAGGCGTGACGCGCCGCCGCGCCCGCCAGCCCCGCCGCCGCTTCCTTCGCCGCTTCATGGGCGGCGGAATCGTAGCCGAGCGCATCAATCTGCTTATTCAGCGCATCCAACGCCGCCCGCGCCGCTTCGCCATACTGCTCTTGCCCTAACGTCATCTCAACCGCTGCCAATGACGGCACGCCCTCCCGTTCCCACTTCTCAATCTGCTGTGCCAACGCCGTCAAATCCGTCTCCATTCGCACAATTTCCTGCTCATGCTGACGGCGCTCCTGCTCTTTTTTGCGCTTGGCGCCAACGGCCGTTTTTAACCGATCCACCTCCACCTGCAATGCCAAAACCTCCCGCTTATCAGCCAATGCCGCCCCCAGATCAGCCAACTTTACCGCCCCGTCAGCCGCCTGCCACGCCGCCAACGCCACCCCAATCTCCTCCAGACGCGCCGCTGCCTTCGCCGCTCGCGCTTGGGCGATGGGAATCTGCTTCGCCGCCGCCTCTCCCGCTTTGATTTTTCGCTTCAACGCCGCCCGCTCCTTCTTCAACACCGCCTGACGCGCTTTATTCTGCCTAAATCGATCTCCCCGCTCCTTGCCGTCCACCCCCAACTCAGCCAAAACCGTATGCCGATGCGCCGGACTCAACGCTTGATCGCATAAGGGGCAACTGCTGCCGCTCTCCGCTTCCAACTTGTCCATCCGCTCTTTGATCTTGTCCATCTCCTCTTTCAAGCGCGGCTGCTCCGCTTCCAAACTGCCGCTTTCCGCCTCAACGGCGGCCAGCCTTTCCTTCCAAACGGCCGTCTCTTCCCCCTCTCTCTCCGCCTTTGCCAACGCCGCCGCCGCCGCTTTCTGCTCCCCCAGAACTGTCTCCCGATCCTTCGCCAGCCGCCCCATCCGCGCCGCCTCTTTCTCCAATTGCCGCGCCTCTTGCCTCACTAATTGCCGTCCCGCTTCGGCCTCTTGCAATGCCGTCTTGGCTGCGTGACGCGCCGCTTCATCCTTCTCTAATTGGGCGATGACGTTCACAATCTCGGTCAACGTCGTTTTCACAGCCACCAATGCGGGGGCGACGGTTTGCCGGCGGCCAACGGCCGTCTCCGCTTCCTTTTTTGCCGCTCGTAGCGTCTTCCGCTTCTCCATCAATCGGCTTTTTTCGCGGGCGATAGTGACCGTGTGCGCGTGTTGCTCCTTATCTAAACGATGGAACGCATCGGCCAATTTTTGCTGGGTAACGGCCGTCTTTTCTGCCTTTTTCCACGCCGCAAACGCCGCTTCAATCGCCTCCCCATCCGCCAAAAGTGCGCTGCAGCCGTCCCGCTCCTCCTGCCGCCTCTCCACATCGGCCAATAATTTTTGCAGACGCGCCCGCGCCTTTGTCAACGCGGCACGCGTGGCGGCAAGCTGTTTGGTTTGCTGGTCAACGGCCGTTTTGTTCAATCGCGCCTGTTTCAGCAACGCCTCTTTATCCTCCAGCCGATCATGAATCAGCGTTTGCGCTGATTGAGCCGCAGCAACGGCCGTTTGCCGCTCCTCCTCCTCCTTCAACTCAAGGGCGATGTCACCAAGCTGCCCTTCGAGCATCAGTAGTTCCCCTTCAACCGCCTTGCGCTGCTCCGCCGCCCGCCCCTTGTACACATCCCACTGCGTCACCCCCAGCAAATCGGCCAAAATTTTCTTCCGATTAAGAGGCGTTTCTGTCGTAAATTTATCCGCGCTCCCTTGCAAAAAAAAGCTGGCATTGGTGAAGGTGTCATAATTCATCCCCAATATCTTCACAATCGCCGCTTCCGTCTCCCGCCGCTTCGTCTCGCTCAGCGTGCGCCATCCGCCATCCCCCAAGCCGATTTGCAATTCCAGTTTCATCGTCTTCCGCGCCTTCTTGCGCCGAATGATGCGATAAACGGTTTCGCCCAACATAAAGTCGAACGTCACTTTGGCCTCATCCCCATCACGCACAGCGATACTATTGACCACATCGTCATCACTGCGGCTGCGACTTTTGCCAAACAACGCCCACGTCATCCCATCCAGCAAGCTAGATTTCCCAGAGCCGTTCAACCCCGAAATACACGCCACATGGATGTTGTTAAAATCAAGCACGGCCGTTTGCCGATAAGATAAAAAATTACTGAGTTCAAGTCGTATTGGAATCATGGTTTATGTTGCATGTTTGCAAGTATGCACGTTTGCCGCTTGTTACGGGGGGGCGCATTCCCATAGCGTGACATATTGATAATAAAAGTTACCACGAAGACACAAAGGACACGAAGATTGCTATTTTCTTGTTTTTCTTCGTGATCTTTTTGTCTTCGTGGTTAAATTTAAGCCATATCAGGAAAAAATCGTCGTGTTTGTTCTTAAATAAAGTGTATTTAGTCCATTTATTGACATATCATACTTTGGGAATGCACCCTGTTACGGGTATGTTTCAGGGGTTGCTGTTGGCGGCAGTGTTATGGTTGCTGTTGCCGTTGCTGCTGCTGTTGGGGTTGGGGTGTCTACGGCCGTTGGGGTGACAACGGCTGTTGGAGTTCCAACGGCCGTTGTCACGGTTGCTTCAATTGTTGGCACGGCCGTTACGGCGGGGAGCGTGGGCGTGATGGTACTCATCGGCGTGGGCGTAGATGTGCCGGTCGCCGTCGCCGTCGGGGTTGACGTTGACGTTGGCGCGGGGGTCGGCGTGGGCAGGCGCAGCATCACATGCACCCGTTTCTCAAACCGCACCCGATCCTCTTCTGGCGTATGCGGATTATCGGGGCCAATGATGCTGATCAAGAAAGTGATCGGCCCTTCCGCGTCCGTCTGCGTGCTATCCCAAAGAGCCAACTGCTCCCCTTGCACACCGCCACTTTCGCGCAGCTCTTGCACATTTCCCCAGCCGCCCGGATGATGACTGATGCCGTAATCGACCAGATAGCCGTGCATATTCGGTGCGCTGACCGAGCCAGCCAGCCGTACTACCCCTTCCACATCATCCCCTTCACGCGGAGTTGTAATGTCAATCAACGGCCGTTCTGTCCCTTCATCACAACTTTCTGACGGCGGCAATTGCAACGGCGTTGTTACGCCCCGCTGTCCTGTCCAGTATTGGCCGCCGCCCGTCGTTTCCAACCATCGCCGTGCGCCCGTTTCCTCACGAGCCAACACCTCATCACGCCCGCTCACCAACAGATGAAAGAAATTGGCAGGATAGACCGCCTCCGTACAAGCCTCCGTCGCCCGCAGCCCCGTCCACAAATCAATGGCGACCTTTTGGAAGAAATCATCCTCAACTGGCAACGGCATTTGGTCGCCTGCAAACCGTTCAATCATCCGCCCGCGACACCCTTCGCTTGGGCGCGTGCCAGAGTCGACGCAAATTTCCACATCAACCACGCTAGGCGGACGGATAAAGTCGATCGGCGGTTTGCCCGCCAAATAGCCGTTCATAAAGCTGTTCCAGATGGGCGAGGCAAGGGTGTACCCTGACGCGCCTCGTGCCATCGGACTGTTGTCAGTGTTGCCGACCCAAACGGCCGTCACCACCTGCGGCGTATACCCAATCGTCCACGCATCGCGCACGTCGCCCGCATTCGATCCCGATGTCCCCGTCTTCGCCGCCGCCCGATGGCCGCCAATAACTAAATTATTATTGGTGCCAAATTCAGGCTGACGGGCATTATTATCCGACAGCATATCGTTGAGAAGGTACGCATGGTCACGACTGATCGCTTCAACGGCCGTTTGCTCATGCTCATGCAAAACAGTCCCCCCATGATCTTCAATGCGGGTGATGGAAAACGGGGCCACATACCGCCCTTGACTGGCGAAGGTGTTAAACGCCCCCGCCATCTCAATCGGCGGAATTTCGCCGCCGCCAAGCGCAAGTGCCAAGCCATAATTGCGCGGCACACCCTGTTCGGCGCACCCATCATCTTGCAGCGATGTTAATCCCAACGCTTGCACATCCTCAATGAAGTTACACACGCCGACAAACTCCATCCCCTTCACTGCGGGGATATTATACGAGTTGCCGAGAGACGGCCGTAGACGCATCGCACCATGAAACTCATCATCATAATTCTTCGGCACATAGGGCGGGTTCGCCCCGTTCGGGAACGCCGTTTCCACATCCCAAATCAGCGTCGCTGGTGTCCATCCCCGCTCCATCGCCGACAGATAGACCAACGGTTTGATGGACGATCCCGGCTGACGCGGGGCGAACGCCATATTAACCTGCCCATCAATCGTCTCATCATTAAAATCCATACTGCCGACCAACGCCAAAATCTCGCCCGTATCTGGCTGAACGGCGATGAGGGCAGCGTTATTGCCGCCGTATCCGTTGATCGTGTCGCGTTGGCTGGTCACGCTCTGCTCGGCCAATCGTTGCGCTTCGGGATCAAGCGTCGTGTAAATGTTCAATCCGCCGCGATAAATCGCTTGCGCTCCCAACAACTCCTCCGCTTGCCGCAAAACGGTAAAAATAAAGTGCGGATATTTGATCGCCCCGACAGTCGGCGGGCTCATCGCCAACACGCGGATATTCATCTCGTTCAACGCCGCTTGCGCTTCAGCGGCGGTGATGTATCCCTCATCAACCATCAAGTTCAACACTTGCAACTGCCGCCCAATCGCTTTGTCGGGCGCACCATACGGCTCCCACCACGCGGGAGCTTGCGGCAACCCAGCCAGCAGCGAGGCTTCGGCCAGCGTCAAATCGCGGGCTGATTTGTTAAAATATGTCTGTGAAGCGGCTTCAATCCCATAGGAACGATTGCCATAATAGATTTCATTGAGGTAAATCTCTAAAATCAAATCTTTTTCATAGGTGCGGGTCAACTCGGCCGCCAAGATGATTTCGCGCACTTTGCGGCGGAAACTGCGTTCAGTCCGCTCTTCTTCATCCAGCAAAATCGCCCGCACAAGCTGTTGGGTGATGGTGCTTGCGCCTCCCTGTATCTCTCCTTCACGCGCCGCCCGCAAAATCGCTTTTATAATACCGCCCAAATCAAACCCTTGATGGCTGTAAAAATTGGCATCCTCAGTCGCAATCGTCGCTTGTCTAAGGATTGGGGAGATTTGATCAAGCGGCACATAGGTGCGCTTGCCGCTATTAGGATCGGAAAGGGCGTAAATCTCGTTGCCGTCCCGATCATAGATGCGGGCGGTTTCAAATGCGCTAATATGATCGAGTAAATCGTCTGATTCTGGCAAATCAACGGCAATACTGCGATAGGCAAAGGCGGCCACCACCGACAGCAAGGCGAAAAGAACGATTATCATCATCCCGCCAATAAGCAAAAACCGTTTGATACAGCCTGCCCGATCTTTACGCGGTTTTGGGGAAGGCAGCGGGGTGTTGCCGGGAACGACGCGGGGGGGCGGCGTTTGTGTTGATTGGCGGATGGGCGGGCGAACGGGTATGTCCTGCATAGGGGGGCGGGTTGGCATGGCTCGCACGGGCTGACCGCTGGGCATTGTTTTATTGGGATCGGCAGTCGGCTTTATGATGCGATGGGGTTGTGTGGGGGCATCGCCGGGCGGCGGCGGCTCTACTTTGTCGGAAAAGGCGACGCGAGGCTGGACGATGGTCGCTTCGGGGTCTTGGTGCAACGGCCGTTGGGCAAGCGGTTCCACATCAATCAGCAGCGGGCGCGGCGATGGGGAGACGGGGGACGGGGTGATGGCAGGTATATCGCTCAACGTCTCCGTCGGCGCGTCGTCTAATAATGCGTCATCTGTCAACTCCCCATCCTCTGCCAGTAGCTCAAAGAGGGAGATTTCCTCTGTGGAAGATGCCGTTTCGTCTTTCGGTTCTATATCTTTATTTTCGTCGTTTTGATTCATTTATACGCCTTTACATTAACGCTACACTCAATCGTAAGACAAGTTTGCAAACTTGTCCTACCGCTCCCGCATTCGTTCGTACAATTGTGCATATTCATTAGCTGATTGCTGCCATGAAAAATCGGCCATCATCCCATTTTTTTGCACCATTTCCCACGCAGGGCGATCATGATTATACATATCAATCCCCCGTTGGAGCGCGTGCCAAAACGCATCGCTACTATATTCACGAAAAGCGAATCCTGTCACCCCGTCTTGCACCGTGTCGGCCAAGCCGCCCGTCGCCCGCACAACGGGAACGCTGCCATACCGCATGGCGATCAACTGCCCCAAGCCGCACGGTTCAAAACGGGAGGGCATGAGAAACATATCACTGCCCGCGTAAATCTGGGGAGCAAATCCAGCGTTATAATCAAGATATGCCGCCATTTTTTCTCCGTGCAATTGTGCTAAATGGGCAAATTCCTGCTCAATTTCAGCCTCACCCGTGCCGAGCAGGACAAATTGTGCTTCAATCTTCATCAATCGGTGAATCACATCCCCCATAATATCTAATCCTTTCTGCCAATCAAGACGGGAGACAAAGGCGATGAGCGGCAGATCGTCCCGTTGGGGCAGGAAAGATCGCTCTTGCAAGGCGCGTTTATTGGCTAAACGTGCGTCCATGCTGTTTACGCCATAGTTCGTGAGTACACGGGGGTCGCTCTTTGGATTCCACAAATCATAATCTAATCCGTTCAAAATGCCATGCAGATCGTCGGAGCGATGGCGCAATAAGCCGTCCAATCCCGCCCCGCCAGCGAGCGTCACTATCTCTTGGGCGTAAGTCGGGCTGACGGTGTTGATTTTGGCGGCGTGATAAATGCCGCGTGCCATGAAATTGACTTCCCCCGCCCCTTCTTCAAAAAGGGGGTGGGTTTGAATGTTAAGATATTCAAAAATATCGGTGGAACATTTTCCCTGATGGGCGAGATTATGAATGGTGAACAGGCTGGGCGTGCCAGCAAGATGGGGATGCTTTTGCCCGGCCGTTGCTAACCATGTGACGGCGGGGGCGGTGTGCCAATCGTGCGCGTGAACGACATCTGGTTTCCAGTTGAGGGTGACGGCTAACTCCATCGCCGCTCGGCTAAAAAAGGCGAAGCGGTAAGGGTCATCATCATAACCATATAAGTTGGGACGGTTGAATAACGGTTTATGGGCGATGAAGTAGATGGGTACGTCGCTATTGGGCAGATGCCCTTGAAAAACGCCCGCCTCTTCTGTGCCGCCGCGGATGGGAACGTGCAATATATTCGCCATCGGTGTCACGCCGACGATGCCGTCTTCTATATTTTTGTATGCGGGCATGATGATACGAACATCGTGTCCCATCTCGTGTAATGCTTTTGGCAGCGAGCCGCCAATGTCGCCCAGCCCGCCTGTTTTGGCAAAGGGGGCGGCTTCGGCGGTTAGGTAAAGGATTCTCAGATTTGACATATACAGTTCCCTATGGCAAAATTCCGTTTGGCTATTCGCCCTCATAGCTCAGAGGATAGAGCATCGGCCTCCGAAGCCGGGAGCCCAGGTTCGAGTCCTGGTGAGGGCATTATGGTTTGATTGAGGATTGCGTATAAAACGTAATCCTCTTTTTTTATATTTGGTACATTATCTGCAGATTTCGCCGATTAGGAATGAGCCTTAAATAACTTACCCATTTAACTTTGGAGTTTTACCCTCACCCCAACCCTCTCCCAAAGGGAGAGGGAGCAAGTTCCCTCCCCCTTCGGGGGAGGGTTAGGGTGGGGGACGACAAA
>WFSA01000217.1 GCA_015486215.1 Anaerolineae bacterium
CAACATCATCGGTCAGCGAATTGACGACAAAGAGTTGCCCCGTCCCCCCTTGTTCCTTGACGTAAGCCAACAGATTTTGCGCCCTCTCGGCTTGTTCCTCCGTGTGGGGCAGAACCCAGACCCCATTTTGCAAACTGACCGCCCCAGCCGCCCGCATCCGTCGCCATACCATTACCCGCGAACTCGATGGGGAAGCGGGTAATTGAGAATTGAATAATAACCATGCTTGTTTTTCCATTTTCATCTCCAAATGAAACAGGTGTTACATTTTTGGAATCGTAGCACAAAGTCGATAAATCGCAACACCTGTTACATCTTGCTGCACTATGTTAACGGCTTACGGCACTGCCTTAAGATGAACGTGATTCACATTTTTCTGGTGACTACTCGGGTGACAGTCACTTTTCCCAGAGGCATTGGTCACGGCTTGCTGCATTTTAAGTGACTGTCACCTCTGAGGCTGAGTAGTTACTTTTTCTGAATGAAAACAAAGGCAAGGAAGGCGAAAAGGTAGGCTGCCGCACCCAATTTGAACACCATATTAAAACCCGCGTACAGAGCAATGAAGATGGCGATACTACTACCCAATGTACCAAATAAACTGTTTAGCCCGTATCCAAATGGAACATCTTTTTCGGAAAACTGTTGGCGAAGGAGACGTAACCCATAGGGCAATGGTATTCCCATGACAAAGCTGAGTGGAAACAACAAGAGCGCGGCCAGCAAAGCGTTCGAAAAGAAGGATGGCGTTTGCAACCAAATCATCACAGGTTGCAACCATAGGACATAGCTGCCAATTAAGCCTAATAAAACGATAAAGCTGGGAGCAATCTTTCGAAATGACCAGTTGCGAGAAATATAGGCACCAATCCCGCTAAATAAAAGGAGTGACCCTAAAACAAAGATGAAGGTATATGCGGGCAGACCGGTAAAAATTTGCAGCCATTGGATAAGCGCGACTTCGATGAGGAGATAACCTAGTCCGGTGGCAGCAAAATATATCCAAAAGGGCACCATTTCAACCATATTACGCACAGATTTACCGCGCCATTGGCTGATCAGTAGGACGAGGACGGCAATGAGGATGATAACGGCCGTTCGTTGGACAACATTCTTTACCTCCTGAAAACCAATTTTAGAATCTGCCAGAAATGGCCGATCATCTGTCGTCGGGGCCGTTATCCAAGTGCTGTCTGCAAAAAAATGCAGGCGTTCTTCCGGTGTGGCGGTGATGAAACGGCCGTAATCATGCACAGAAGTTTCACCCGGAACATGGAGACGATTGACCCGCGGTGTTTTCCTTGGTTCATTGTGATCATCAATCCAACTGTTGAGATAGTTGATTTCAGCACCTGTCAGAGAGGCGTTCTTAAAGATGACCATCGTATAATTATTGCCCCGAACCAGACGTTGATTTTTGGGATAATATTCATAAACATAAAAATTGTCTTGCACCTGGGGATCGCCGCTGCGGACTGAATATGCTTCCGCCAAGGCGTTGATAATGCGTAATCCCGCAGCTCTGGTCAAGCCGTTAACATCCCGAATCTCAAAGATGAGAAACCCGTTTGGCGTTAAGTGCGCCAGGTAACTATCCATTGCTTCGACAGTATGCAGATATTCTGGAGCACCCAAGCTGTGTTCAAGTCGGCCGGTATACGTGTTTAACAAGGTGATAACACCATACGATTTGTTGTGGGTATTTAAAAAAGTACGCGCATCGGTAATAAAAAGACGATCAAGATAATCATACACATTGCCACTGGCCTTTTTAAGCGGCCCTGTCATCAACGAGACTAGACCCGCATTAATTTCTAAACCATCTATCTTTCCTGTCTTACCAGCCAACAAGCGAGCAGGGCGGATGATTCCATTTCCGGCTGTGCCAATAATCAAAATATCAGGATCGGCGGTCAGGTTCTCTGGTATGCGTAAGTCTCCTTTGCTCGTCTCTAATTTAGAGGCAGATATGCTGTCAGCCATCATACCGTTGTAGTTCACCCACAGCCGGTTATGACCGTGCTTTGGGGAAAAGAGGGACAAAATATCTATCCGTGCCGCCAGATCCCCTTTAGAAACGACTATGTGACTGGAATCCGCTCTGGCATCCAGCCAGCAAAAAATCTTTTTAGGCGGGGCAAACGAGGGACAACTGATCAGACTGGATAAATTAAAGGTTCGGGTAAACATACTTAGGGGAAGCATGAGGAGAAGGATGACTTGCATGCCTAACAGACTTCGTTTGATTTTTCTTTGCGGCCGTATTTGTAAATAGGCCATACCAGCCATCAGTAATGCCAGAAAAATCAGGTTGCCTTCGATGCGCCACAAAGGCAATAAAATAACAAATAAAACAATACCAGCGGCGGCTCCAGCCAAATCGAAGAAGTAGAGACTGCCTGTGTCTCCTTGACTAAAGGCGTGACTAATGACGGCACTGCCAAAAACAAAAGGCAGTATCAGAAAAGGCGAGTAGGTGACTGTATTGGGAAAGGCGGTGATATTGATAAAAAGGGCAAAAATGGCTCCGATGTTGCCGAGCATGGCCCATGTCATCCAGTTTGAAATTGCTTGTTTGTCAAGCCATGCAGCAATGAGCGAGCCGATGCCGATGCCGAGGAGCGCAAAAGCAATGCTTTGCATGGCTATGAGATATGTGTGGGTAAACAACAACGTGGAAAACAGTGTCGCTTCCAAAAAGAGAATGATGAATGAAAAAATAAATACCTGGAAAGTCGTTGTGCTGAATACTTGCTGCCATCGAGATGGCAACACAGCTATTACTTTTCCATTGGTCTCCATTATTGTTGTCATGGGCTTCATTTTCTCCTGAGGACATGCCTGAATGATCTTTTGCAAGATTCCATGCTTAAATGTACGAAATTGTGTAACATCTCAATAAATCGTGGAAAAGACCTGACAGGTTTCACAAATACTCTTGTTTCACACGAGTACTCAAAAAAAACCTGTCAGGTCTCCCCGAAATATTGAGAAGATACCAAATTGTTTTCACAATCCGACTATAGCGATAGAGTTTAAGAAGATGATGAAATAACTTTAAGAGAGGTCTTATTTTTGGCAGAAAACGGCCGTTTTCTGGAAAATTTTAGCTGTTGAAAAAGCAGGGGGTCTTATGAGGAATATGAAGAATTCTGGTACATGATGAATATCAATAAAATGGCAGCCAGCCAGATTGTCCCCAATGCCAGCGATGCCAATACATCACTGGGATAATGTGCGCCAAGATAGACGCGGCTGAGGGCAACCAAAAATACCCAGATTCCCGACAGCACAGCCCAAAAATGATGTCCGCGCTGCCAAAGGAGGATGGACAAAAGGCCATAAAAGGCAACGGCCGACATCGTATGGCCGCTAGGAAAACTGTAACTTTGTTCCACAACCAACGGGGGAAAAATGTCTGGGCGGGGGCGGGCGAAGATCACTTTGAGCAGGGAGTTTAGAATGACTGCGCCCACGAATGAAACAATGATAAGAACGGCCGTTTCCTTTTCTGATCTGCTCCATAGATAAACGGCCGTTATCGTCAATGGAAGCAACACCCAAATGCTGGCCGTATGTGTAATGGCAATAAATAATGAATCCAGCCACGGCCGGCTCATGCCGTGCAAAGCCAGCATCAAAGGAGCATCCCAGACAAAGCCCTCCTTTAGCCACACATCTTCGGCCAGTTCAAAAAAGAGAGTGGCGGCACTCACGAGGATTGCCCCAATCAGCAACCCATTTATCAGCGTGAATTTTCGTATAAAGCGTTGTATTGCATTAATCATGATTATTTATTCTGATACATGTTGCCTATTTCGACATGGTTCAAAATGGCGAAAATCATCTTTACAGTTTAAGGGCGACCACAAGGGTACGCCCTTACTGTAAAAATCACGGGAATTCCCAGAGAGCCAAAATAATTACACGTTTGTCATTCCCGTGAAGACGGGAATCCATATGTTTTCGAGGAGTGGATTCCCGCCTACGCGGGAATGACAATCAAAATTTTGGGTGATTTAAATTTAGAAATGGCCTTACCAAGTAATCGGACATTGAAAGGTAAAGGTTGTGCCTTGCCCACTCTCGCTGGACACGAGCAGATCGCCGCCGTGTGCGCGGGCAATCTCATACGCGATAGCCAGCCCCAGCCCCGCGCCGCCCTCATCACCATTGCGTCCATGACGGGCGCGGTCAC
>WFSA01000218.1 GCA_015486215.1 Anaerolineae bacterium
AGGCGTATAAACGGTTCAAAAAAGGGGCGGCGTGGCTGCGTGGGAGGGAAACGGCCGTGCAGCGCACTTACCTCCGTCTGGCTCCGCCGCCAAAGGTGGAGAGCAAGTTGGATATGAGCGGGGTGACGGTGGAGGTGTTGGTTACGGCCGTTCGTAATGCCCTCGCCCGACTGGATGATATTGATAAAAGCGTTACCATCGCCCGCCCCCGCCGCCTAACCATTGATGACCAGATTAAGCGATTGCGCCGCATGGTCAGACAGGCAGACTCCTTTACGTTTAATGACCTTTTATCGCCTAAAGCGGATATGACAGAGATTTCAGTTTCGTTGTTGGCAACGCTGGAGTTGATCAAACGGCGTGAATTACGCGCCAGCCAATCGCAAATGTTTGGTGAGATTCAGATTGTAGGTTCATAAAATTTGTCATTCCTGCGGAGGCGGGAATCCACGCCGTCTAAGAAAATGGATTCCCGCCTACGCGGGAATGACACTTGGAATGTAGCGAAAAAAGAGCCATCTACAAAATGTAGATGGCTCTTTCGGTTTAGGCGAATCAGGAGTTGATGAGTCCGATTTGCCTGTGGGCAACAGGTGGATAATTATCCTTGGGTTTGCCCGTTACCGCCGCCCTTTCCATTGCTTCCTCGCCCATTGCCGCCCTGACCGTTTCCACCTTGTCCATTGCCGCCCTGACCGTTTCCACCTTGTCCATTGCCGCCTTGTCCATTGCCGCCTTGTCCGTTACCACCCTGTCCATTGCCACCTTGTCCGCCGCCTTGCTGACCGTTTCCAGCCGCGCTCATGATGGCATCATATTGGTCTTGGCTCATGTATTGCGGGATGTATGTTTCGCCGCTTTCCCGTTCCAGTTGGGAGACAAAAGCGCGTAAGTGGCTTTCTGAACCCGTCATTAAGCTGGCGTACACTTGCAGAATGGCTGGGTTGCTTGTTGCGGCGGTGTACTCATCTAAATCGAGAATGTCGATTTCTTCGATGGCTGCACCGACGGCAAGCGCATCTGCTAAGGATTGACTGCCAACACTGACTAATTCGTCATATAATGCTTGCAAATCGGGGTTGGTGAAGACACCGACTTCATTGCCAGCGGCGGGATCAGCCAGCTCGTATTGATCCATCAGCATCAGAATTGCGTCCATGTGAACTTGCTCACTGCTGGCGATATTGTTAAAAACGGCCGTTCCCCATACATTGTAGAGCGTCAGATAAACATCCCGTGCCAGTTTCTCTTCTTCACGCATGAAAGCGAGTGCGGCCGCTTCTTCGTCACTGATGTCAACGTCCATCTGTGCCGCCAAATCGGCGGCGGGAAGGTGTTCTGGGTCGGTGTTTGCGCCGTTGTTGTTGCCGTTACCATTACCGTTTTGATTGTTGGTCGTGTTTGTCGTGTCGATGACAGCCGCATCAGCGACTTCAACATCGGCCATTTCAGTAGTCGTGGTATCAACGGCCGTTTCCTGAACGTCCGTTTGCACACTCGATTCTCCAGCGGCACTAGCTTCCTCAGCGGTGCTGTCACACCCCACTGCAAAAACGGATAAAACGAAAATCAAAGCAAGTACCAACAGGCTGTTGGTACGTTTACGGTTAAAAAATGTGTTGTTTAAGTTGTTGTACATGATCTCTCCATGTTTTAATTGTCATTCCGAACCCCCGAAGGGGTGAGGAATCTTGTCTCAGTAGGAGTAAAGGTTTCTCCCTACAGCCTGCCCTGAGTAGCACTGAAGGGGTCGAAATGACATATGTAATTGTTATTTTTTGATTGAAGAAAGATGATTGCCATCCCGCTTCTATGTGAATAATAATAGCGGGCAGGTATGAAGATATTGTGAAGCAGGTATGGGGAACTGATAAATAATGGTCAATTTTCAATTGTCAATGGATAATCGGCGGCGATGATGAAAAATCTTACGACAGCCGCCAAGCGGTGGTACTTCCTTCCCTTTTGAACTTATCTTATTTGTTGCGGGAATCAGAATTCCCGCAACTCCCATCAGATAGGTATCGGGAATTCCGATTCCCGATACAGGCGGCGTATATCATCTAAGAACTTAGGCCAAGCTATACTAGCAGGCGATATTAAGAGAACGATGAAAGCGGGCCGCCTAATCACGTTCCAGCACGGAACGCTTCCACCGGTTCCAAATGCGCCGCCCGCAGCGCTGGGTACGTACCCGACAGCAGACCAATCACCCCGCCCACCAGCGGCGACAGGAAAGGTGCTGCTGGGTCCAGCACCGGCGTCCAGACCTGATAAGCAGAGACAGCGACCACAACGAGAACGCCTAAACTGGCGCCCAAAATGCCGCCGATAACGCCAACGGCCGTACTCTCCAACAAAAACTGCGCCGCGATGTGGCCGCGCGTCGCGCCAATAGAACGGCGTAAGCCAATCTCGCCCGTGCGCTCCATCACCGAGACCAGCGTGATATTGGCAATGCCAATTGCGCCCACAATCAGCGACAGACCGCCGAGCAACAAGAACAACACATTGAGATCGCTTTGTACCGCATCGCGCACACGCTGCGGTTCTGGCGGCGAGGCGACTTTGAGAACGGATGGATTGTCGGGGCGCAAGGCCAGTGGCGCTTGCTGGGCGATGAGCTTGGCCGCGCCAATTTGGGTTTCGACAACGGCCAGTTCAGGCGTACTCAAGCCAAAATCGCGGCGGGCTGTGCCTTCGGGAATGATGACGGAGCCGAGTAAGTCGGGCTGGCGGGCGACATCGCTCAGGATGCCGATGACGAGATACAAATTGTCGCCAATGGCGATGGCGGGAAGCTGCTCTACGCCAACGATGCCCAGCCGCAAGGCGGCACCCGGCCCCAGCACGGCTACCCTGTCGGCTCTTTCGGAGTGACCTAAATCGAGAAAACGGCCGTTTGCCAACTCAGCACGCACGGCCGTAAACAATTCTGGCGATGCCGCCTGTACCGACAGCTTGAAATCCGTCTGACCACGCGGGTCTCTTACAGGAGACGCGCTCACCAGCGCATCCCCCACATCAATAGAGCTCAGCGTCCCCGCCGCCACCACCCCATTCAATTCTTGCAGACGCGCCGGCGTATCCCACGGCAACGATTCAACTTGCGCCCCCGTCGGCCCCGGTTTAGTCGAGATAAAAATCTCCGTTGCCGCCAATTCATCAAATCGGCCAATGATCCGGTTGCTGGCCGTGCGTGACAGTCCCATCGTGGCCACAAGCGCAGTCAGGCCAATCACAACGCCCAACATCGTCAAAACCATCCGCCCCGGCCGGGCAAACAGACCAGCAATCGCCTCATTTAATAGATCGCGCAGCGTCATGCCTGAGCGAGAGACAGACGGCTCGCTGGGGGCTGTTTCTTGGGGGGAAAGCGAATTTGCATGGTTTCCCCCATTTGTAATTTCCGTCAGCACGCCGTCAATGATGTGAACGCGGCGCGTGGCGCGTTCGGCAACCTGTTCATTATGCGTCACGACGACAACCGTTAATCCCTGCTCGTTGAGTTCCTTAAAAAGTTCAAGAATGCTCTCAGCCGATTTTGAATCGAGATTGCCGGTTGGTTCGTCGCATAAAAGCAAGCTGGGCGATCCCACCAAGGCGCGGGCAATCGCCACCCGCTGTTTTTCGCCGCCCGACAGTTTCGTCGGCAAAAAATTGACGCGGTGAGCAAGTCCCACCCGCTCCAGCGCGGCCAATGCGCGTTCCCGTCGGCCGCGGGCGTGATGCTTGCGATACACCTCCGCCAGCATCACGTTTTCCAAGACGGAGCGATGGGGCAGCAGGTGGAAGGCTTGAAACACAAAGCCAATACGCCGGCTGCGTAATCCCGCCCGTTTTTTATCATTCAATTCGGTCGTATCAATCCCATCAAAATAATAATCGCCGCTGGTGGGGGTGTCTAAACAGCCGATGATATTAAGCAGCGTTGATTTTCCGGAGCCAGATGGGCCGGTAATGGCTAACCATTCGCCGCTTTCCAGCTTGAAATTGACATCAATAAGCGCATTCACTGGCGGATCAACGCCGAATTGGCGGCCTATATTTTGCAGTTTAAGAACTGTTCTGGGTTTATTTTGTTCAGAATGTGTCATGGTAATTGCTCAAATCCTATAACGACGAGTTGACCGGGTGTTAGCGTGCCGTTGACGGGGGAAACTTCAACAAATCCGCCAGCCGATAATCCCGGCTCCACGACAACGTATTCCAATGTGCCGTTGTTGCTGACCTGCACGCGGGAACTGCCGTCGGCGGCCATCGAGACGGCACTCACCGGCACGGCAATCACTTTGCCGCCGCTGGATTCGATAGGAATGGTCAGGCGTAATGAGGTGCCGACCAAAGAAGCTGGTGATCCATCTACAATGACTTCAAAATAGACGTGAAAGCCGTCTACGCCATCGGTGCCGGGCGTGTCGGCCACGCGCCCCACGATGCCAGTGGCGGTGATTCCCAAATCTGGCTCATCAATGTTGACGGCCATTCCCGCCTGCACAAGCGGTGCTTCATCCAACGGCAGAGAGGAGTCGATTGCCAATTGGTTATTGGTCACTAGCATCACACGGCCGTTAGCCAGATCACCCAAAAGCAAATCAGTTTGTTCCACACGCACGGGAAAAGTGGGGATAAATACCATCTCGTCTGCGGGGATTTTTACGCCCGCGTCTTGTTGGGCATTCTCTAGATCGGCGGTGATGCGGGCGATGTTGTCAACGGCCGTTTGCACATCCCGTTCGGCGGCCGTTTGGGCATCTTTAGCCGCTTGCACGGCCATTTGCCCTGATGCATACGCCGCATTGGCCGTCGCCTTCGCCGCCGCCAGATTCGCATCGGCAATCGCCCGATCTTGATCCGGTGCCCACCCGCTCCAAAGTAAATCGCGGGCCGTTTGTAGCTCATCCACAGTCGCTTGGGCGGCACTGGCAGCCGCCCACGTGTCAGATTGCGCCGCTTG
>WFSA01000219.1 GCA_015486215.1 Anaerolineae bacterium
ATGCCGAACAAGGGGGCGGCGTATCGCTGATGAGTTCCAATCAATTGCGAATCGTGGTTGATACCATCGTCACCTCGCGCCAATCCATCGCCGATGAGGCTGAATTGGTGCAAGAGTTCCATAATGCGTGGTTCGATACGCTCAAATCACAGGTGGAAGATTTCGATACGGCCGCTGCCCAAATCGCCAAATGGGGGCATAATGATTGGAGCTTCATCTACCCCGAAAGCGCAACGGATGATTTTGCCGTGTGGCTGGAGAGTGTGGCACAAGCGGATTTAGGCGACAACGCCTTCGTCATGCGTGACACGCGCCCCATCATCAGCCGCTTAGAAATTGCGCGGCGGGTATGGGCGGCTTCAGATGCCAATCCAGCCGCAGGTGATGTCAATGCCTTGGTCAATCCCGGCTTCGTACTCCGTGCCGCCGACCAAGCGAGCTTGCAAGCGAACGGCAATCCGCAAAATGACAGTTTCTCCATCTCTGCCCAAGTGGATTTGAGCAGCGTGGCGACGGAAGATGCGGCCACGCTGGGCGTACTGCCCTGCCGCAGCTTTGCCTTTTTGCCCGAATCGACCGAATTGACGCTGGAATCACGCCGCGTTTTGGATAGCTGTGTTGTGCCAACGCTGTCGCAAAGCGTCGGCCTCTTCTTGCGGGTGGAAGGGTCATCGGCGTGGCCGTCAAACGAGCCGCCATGGACGGAAGCTGATATTTTGGAAGTGGCAGAAGGGCGGGCGCAATCGGTTGTCGATTATTTGGTGTCGCAGGGGATTGATCCCGCGCGGTTTATCGTGGTGGCGGTGCTGCCAGATGAGGCAAACCGTAATACGGATGATCCGAATGTGCAGGCGAGTGATCGGTATGTGGAGTTGACGTTGATTACGGCGGGGCGGTAGGACGGCCAGAAGTCAGGCTTTTGATAAAAGCCTGACTTCTTAGTCTGGAGAGGTAATGATGAATGTACGAAATTTTCGATGGACGGCCGTTTTCATAATAACCCTGCTTCTGCCCACCCTCGCTTGCTCATTGACAGGCGGCGGTGACGACGAAGACGGGGTGGATGCACTACCCAACAACGCACAGGTGATCGACGTGGCCGCCAGCACGGCGTTAGAACCGTGGCTGACGCAAGCTGTTCAGGATTTCAATAATGCTGAGGTGATGAACAGTGCCGAAGAGCAGGTGTATGCGCGATTAACGGCCGTTGAAGCAGGCGAAGCCGCCGCCGACATGGCCGCTGGCTCCGAAGCCGCCCTCTGGATTCCAGATGATCGCGTATGGGTCAACCTGCTGGCCGATCAAGGCAACGCTGCCTTTCAGGATGATTGTGTCAGCACGGCCGAAAGCCCGCTTGTGATTGGCATGTGGCGGCCGGTGGCTGAATCGTTGGGCTGGCCGGGCTTGCCGCTCGGCTGGCTGGACATCGGCAGTTTGGCGGGCGATCCGTCATCATGGGCATATTATAGCGGCGGTGAATATGGGGACTCCTTACGGATCAGTCACGCCCATCCCGGCCTGTCGGGAGCGGGGACGGGGACATTATTGGCGTTGGTACAGGCGGCGCAATCGAAAACAGAAGCGGTAACGGCCGTTGACATCCAGCAGCCCATCGTCCAAGCATCTGTCGGCGCGTTCGAGAGCGGGGTGACATGGTTCAGCACCGGCCCCGATCTGCTGGGGCAGACGATGGCCGCCCGCGATCCATCCTATCTAGGCGCGGGCGTGATGTACGAGAACACGATCATCTATTACGGCAAAGGGGATATTGTCCCCATTTACCCGCTTGAAGGGACGTTTATGGCTGATTTCCCCGCGTGCATCAATCAATCGGCCGATGTAAAGATAAAAGAGGCGGCAGGGCTGTTCCGCGACTATCTGTTAGGGGAGGAGGGGCAGACAACGGCCGTCGCTTACGGATTACGCACGGTGAACACGGCCGTCGCCCCCCTGACCGACCGTGACAAGATGCACGGCGTTGACCTCACACAACCCCACATACTCTTCCCCTCCCCCAGCGTGGAGACGGTGTATGCGATACAAGAGTTGTGGCAGCAAGAGCGCAAAGATGTCAATATGGTGATGCTGCTGGACACATCGGGCAGTATGCGCGGCTCAAAAATGGTGAATATGCGTACCGCCGCCCAAAATTTTGTGAGCAAAATGGGGGATGATGATACCATCTCCATCATCGCTTTTGAAACAGAGCCACAGTTGATCGTTGACCACGCCCGCGTCGGCGACTCGCGCACAAAAATCATACATAGCATAGAAGAATTGAGTGCGGCTGGCGACACCACTCTATTCGACGCAATCGGAGATGGGGCGACCCAAATCATCAATACCCACTCGGTAGAGGCGAGCAATGCATTAGTGGTGCTGACGGACGGCGAGGATACGCGCAGCTATCGGTACGCTTTTGATCAAAGATTGATCGATTTAGTGAATGAGGCTGAAACGGCCGTGTTCACCATTGCATACGGCCGTGATGCCGATGAAGAAACCCTCCGCGCCTTAGCCGAAACCGCCAACGGCAACTTCTACTTAGGCGACGAAGCCAGCATCGACGCAATCTACGAAGAAATGTCAGCCGCATTCGGCGGAGCCGTCGGCGTAGGGCGGTAAAAGCGAGCGTGCAACATTAACCTATGAATAACGAAACCGTAAACACACTTTTAACTTATATGGGCGTGGCGATGGCTGTCAGTTTATTGCTGGGGCTGTTACTGCTAGGATGGGTTGCGTGGCAGGTGAAACGGATTGATGTGCCAGAGGGGGCAGATTTTTCTGAGACATTACGCCACACCCCGTTTACCGTCGTCTTGATGATCGATCTGTTGGATTTTGCGCTGGATTTTCTAGGTGCGCCTATCGCGTGGATTATTCTAGACCGATTGGGCTTAAAGGCGCTACGCGGCGTGGCAACGGTGGAATCATTATTGCCGTTTACCCAATTCCTGCCCACAATGAGTATCGCTTGGATCGGCGCACGGATCATAAAATCATAAGCGGTATATTTCAGTTCTGTGACGGGCACGACACCGATTTCAATCGGTGCCTAATACGGACATGCACCCTGTCACACAGGCAACAAAAAAGCCGCTCATCTCTGAGCGGCCTTTTTTCACGTTTCTATACGATTTCGCTGACTTGTTATACGGCCGCTTTTGCAGCTGCCAAACGTGCCATTAAACGACCTTTACGTCGAGCAGCATTGCCGCGATGGATAACGCCTTTGCGGGCGGATTTATCCAATGCACTGTAGGCGTTACGCGCCATTTCTTCAGCTTCGTCAAGTTTACCTGCGTCAATGAGTTGACGAGTGTTATTGACATAAGTCCGAGAAGTAGCGACATAATGCCGATTGCGTGCGGTGCGTTTCTCTGTCTGTCGTATGCGTTTCTTTGCAGATTTTATGTTAGCCAATTCTAACCTCCGTATATCTAATCCTACTGATTCTTATCATTATCTTCCATAATAAGACCATAGGGTCGTGAGAGCGGAAGGATGATAGCATAACAATGAATAATGAACAATGAATAATGAATTAGGCCATTATTCATTATTAGTTATTCTCAATTCATTATTACCTACAGTTTCGGGCCTGCGGCGATGATCTCTTCGCTGCTGCCTTCTTCGTATACTTTGAAGTTTTCGTTGAACAGATTTGCCAATTTGAGGGCTTGCGCTTCATACGCATCACCGTCTGACCATGTGTTTTTGGGCATCAGCACTTCGGATGGTACGTTGGCAACGGCCGTTGGCACGGCCAATCCAAAGCGCGGATCGATAACGTACTCAGCATCATTTAATGAGCCGTCGAGAATAGCGTCAACGATAGAGCGCGTATATTTCAAGCTGATACGGGAGCCTGTGCCGTATGCGCCGCCTGTCCAGCCCGTGTTGACCAGCCATGCAGATGCGCCATATCTTTCCATCTTTTCGGCCAACAGTTCCGCATATTTGCTGGGATGCCAAACCATGAACGCCGCGCCGAAACAAGCGGAGAAGGTCGCTTTCGGTTCAGTCACCCCAACCTCAGTGCCGGCAACTTTGGCGGTGTAGCCGCTGATGAAGTGATACATCGCTTGTGCGGGAGTCAATTTGCTGACGGGGGGGAGAACGCCAAACGCGTCGGCGGTGAGCAAGATGATATTGTTAGGATGCCCGGCAACGGCTGGAATTTTGACATTGGGGATGTAGTCGAGCGGATAAGAAGCGCGGGTATTTTGGGTTAATGAGGTGTCGGTGAAATCAATTTCGTGTGTCGCTTCGTCGTATACCATATTTTCCAATACGGTTCCGTATTTGATCGCGCCGTATATTTCTGGTTCACTTTCAGCGGTCAAATTAATCGCTTTGGCGTAGCAGCCACCTTCGATATTGAAGACACCATCATCCGTCCAGCAATGCTCGTCGTCACCGATGAGCTGGCGGCTCTGGTCGGCAGAAAGGGTCGTTTTGCCCGTGCCAGAAAGACCAAAGAAGACGGCCACATCACCATTATCGCCTTCGTTGGCGGAGCAGTGCATGGAAAGAATATCTTTTTCGGGCATGATGTAATTCATGACGGTGAAGACACCTTTCTTCATTTCGCCAGCGTAATCGGAGCCGAGAACGACCATCTCCTTTCTTTCAAAGGAGAGGTTGACGGCCGTTTTCGTATCTACGCCAGGTGCGCTTTGGTTGGCAGGAAAGCCGCCGCCATTAAACAAAACATAGCTGGGATTATCAAAATCAGCCATCTCTTCTTCGGTGGGACGAACAAGCATATTCCACATGAAAAGGGCGTGATAGGGGCGGGCGCAAATGATGCGAATGGTTTGACGTTCTTTTTCATCCCATCCAGCGTAGCCGTCAATAACGTACAGACGGTCGAGGGTGTTGAGGTAATCAATGGCACGCTCGCGGTTGATGGCGAAGGTTTCATCATTGATGGGCATGTTGATGTCGCCCCACCAAATATTATCTTTGGATTCAGGGTTTTCAACGATGCGTTTGTCTTTAGGGCTACGTCCGGTCTTTACGCCAGAATCAACGACGAGTGCGCCAGAGTTGGCGATAGCTGCATTTTCTTCGTAAAGCAGAGCTTCTTTGTAAAGGATTGAGGGGTCGGGATTACGGAGGATAGTATCAACCGTAAGGCCGTATTGTGACAAGTTAAAATCGGGCATATTCTTCTCCTTGTAGAGTCGTATTAGGGGGCATCTGCCCCATCATTTTCTTAGATTGATGCACAAGAGCACGAATCTTCCATACCTGCAAGTGTACGCTTTCACGGGGGATGAGACAAGTAAAATTACTGATTCTAAAGCTGTATAAACGGGAGAATTTGATGCTGTTTTTAGCGTATGGGGACAAAAAAACACGGCCGTTTAACGGCCGTGTTTTCTACTCAGAAAAGGCTCGTAAATAACTTTGAAATACAAAGTATTTCACTCCTTCGAGAGTGAACCACTCCTTCGAGAGTGAGCCACCCTTGGCTAAGTTAAAGACGAGTAGTATCTTCTCAGTATTCTGGGGAGACTTGACAAATTTTCCGAATGGTACTCGTGTAAGATAAAGTGCTGATGAAATTTGTCAAGTCTTGTCCACGATTTTCGGGAGCAGCTGTATCTATTCTAAAATTAGAAGATTACATCCTTATTTCCGCCATCCATTTTGACCAGAAGTTGACCATATAAATGACCAGCTACCATAGTTAAGTAAGGAGATAATGCGTAAATAGCAACAAAAACGATGATCTGGCCGAGGCAAGGAATAAGTCCCACGATACCGACGACCAAACTAATAGCAAATGATGCCGCCACGAAAGCGATAGTAATCATTACAATATCGCTCATGTTGTCGCGGATAATAGCGATAACGTCTCCAAAACGGAAGCAAGCGGCAAGCGATCCTTCACGAACATATTGAATGGTAATGGCTGGCGCAAGGAAAATTAGGGCAACGAGAAATAAAATGCCCAAACAGCCAACGATACCCCAAACGGAGAGCAGACCGAGCGCAGCCGCATCTCCAGTTCCGCCGGTGGCATCACCAAATAATGCAGTCACGCCGCCAGTGGCGAACATGGCGATACAGATAAGCAGCCAGAAGGGGATGGTATACACCATTTGTACCACCCAAATGTTGAATCCATCGGCAAGAAGAGTGCCCCAGTCATCCCATTCAGGAAGGGCAGGCTCTACACCGTCGCGCACATTACGCATAATTTGCACCATATAACCGGGCAATAAAAATATGGGAACGATAAGGAATGAAAGGAATGATACCAGTGCACCAATACCCAGCTTGGTCATCCATCGCTCATCATCTTTAAGGTAAGTAAATGCTTTTTCAAAATTCATGATTTTCTCCTAAGTAAAAGTCTAAAAACTACGTTTTGTTTCGCTAATGAGTGTTATATTAACAGGTTTTGATAAATAGCGGTATGAATATAGTACGCGAATGATAAAAGAAAGTTGCAGTCCTGCTTACTTGTTTCCCCGCTCCCCCGTTTGCACACGCCAGAGGGCGGCATAGAGGCCATTTTGGAGGATAAGTTCGTTATGGCCGCCTGTTTCAGTTAAACGGCCGTTTTCCAGCACAAAAATCACATCCGCATTACGAATCGTGGAGAGGCGGTGGGCGATGACAATCGTCGTGCGGCCAACGATGATGCGCTCCAATGAGCGTTGGATCGCCGCTTCCGTCTCGTTATCTACCGAAGAAGTCGCCTCATCTAACAGCAGTACGGGCGGGTCTTTCAGCACCGCGCGGGCGATGGAGATGCGCTGCCGTTGGCCGCCGGAGAGCTTTTGCCCGCGCTCGCCGACGATGGTGTCATATCCGTTTGGCAGCGACAGGATGAATTCATGTGCCTCAGCTGCCTTCGCCGCCGCAATGATGCCGTCCAGCGACGCATTAAATGTGCCGTAGGCGATATTTTCGCGCACGGTGCCATGAAAGAGGAACACATCTTGACTGACAAGGGCGATAGCGTGACGGAGGTCATGCAGATGCAGGTCACGTAAATCATGCCCGT
This sequence comes from Anaerolineae bacterium, assembly GCA_015486215.1. Classification (GTDB taxonomy): domain Bacteria; phylum Chloroflexota; class Anaerolineae; order Promineifilales; family Promineifilaceae; genus S016-13. Next base: position 7,028 of record WFSA01000219.1, read on the forward strand.
CAAGGGTGACTTTCCCCGACTGCACATCATAAAAGCGCAAGAGTAGTTTGATGATGGTACTTTTACCAGCACCAGTCGCGCCGACGATAGCGGCCGTTTTTCCCTTCCTCACACGCAATGATAAATCATGGATGACGGGATGCGTGCTATCTCCTTCGCCGTAGGCAAAATGAACATGATCAAAGGCGACTTCACCTTGCACGGTGCTGACAGGCAGCTCAGTTGTGCCGCCAATAATGGTTGATTTTGTGTCCAGCAGATCGAGTACACGGTCGGTTGAGGCCATCGCCCGTTGGTATAGATCAAGGGTGTCGCCCAAGCGGGTGAGCGGCCAGAGGAGGCGTTGGGTCATAAAGACAAGCACGCTGTATGCGCCAACTGGCAATGTGCCGTTGAGTGCCAATTGTCCGCCAAAGACGAGAATGCCGATGAATCCCGTCACGATGACCATGCGGATGAGAGGGACGAAGGCGGAACTGTATTTGATCGCTTCTTGGTTGGAACGGCCGTATTCCAAACTTAACGCTTCAATCCGCTCGCTCTCGTGCCGTTCAGCGGTGAAACTTTTGATGGTGGCGATGCCGCTTAAATTATTGGATAGCTGCCCGTTGAGCAGGCTGACGCGCTCACGCATGGCGGCGTAACGGGGGGCGAGTAATTTTTGGAATTTAACCGATCCCAAGAGAACGAATGGCATTGGCAGCAGTGCCATCCACGCCACGCTGGGAACGAGGGCGATGAATACGCCGCCGACAATGATAACGGTGGTGCTGACTTTCCATATTTCGCTCGCACCTGTGTTCAAAAAGCGTTCAAGTTGATTGATGTCATCATTTAGAATGGACATCAATCCGCCTGTGCTTTGGTCTTCAAAATAAGCCAAATTGAGCTGCTGAACGTGACTATATGTGTCAAGACGCAGGTCGTGCTGCACATCTTGGGCAAGGTTGCGCCATGCGGTGGCATAGAGATATTCAAAAAACGATTCTGCTGCCCAGATAACGGCCGTTAATCCGGCCAGCACACTTAACTGGATCATCCCCTCTTCAATACCCCATCGTGCCAGCAATGAGGTGGACGGGTTGACAACCACATCTACAGCGATACCGATAAGAATAGGTGGAGCAAGATCAAACAGTTTGTTGAGAATAGAGAATAGGGAAGCAAGCAGTATACGCCTGCGGTAATTGCGTGCATAATGTAACAATCGTTGAAAGGGGGTCAATTTTTTCATAGGGTGATTGTCGGTGAGATAATAGTAATCGTCAATTCTTCATTCGTAAGGAACAAGGATTTATTTAACTACCAAAGTTGTCATTCCCGCCCCCACCTTCGTGAGGGCGGGAATAACAATCAAAATTTTGGATGATTTAAATTTAGAAATGGCCTTATCTGTGTTCATCTGTACAATCAATGTCCAATTTTAGAATATGCAATCGTACTGTTAAATTCCAAATTTACACCGTTTTTAGCAGCTCCGCAATTGACATAACATGTGAATTGCGGGGAATTTATGCGTTATGATTGTCGTGATCGTTTTCGTGATTGGTTTTTCCGATTTTCGATCACGATCACGATCACGATCACGATCACGATCACGATCACGATCACGAATTAAGGCGAGGTTGCAATCGCCCTAACATAATCAAACGCTTCATTGACAATTAACCATTGACCATTGATAATCCCCTTTTTGAACCAGAGTGACTGCCACGGAGCGAACGGGCTTGGCTTACTCGAAGTTATGCGCCCCGTGACTGTCACTTCTACTGAGATGAAACACACCCATTGTCAATTGATAATTGTCAAGGAGATATCATGCGTAAAAAAGTAATTTTAATCACGGGAGCCGTTGGCGAGATCGGACAAGCGTTATTAACAAAACTTAGTCAATCAGGCATAAACAAACTATTAACATTAGATTTACAGCCGCTCCCCCCCGAATTTGTCCCCCTTTCTATTCATATACAAGGGGATATTCTTGACCGTGATATGCTCACGCGGCTTATTACCGAGTATGAAGTGGATACCGTCTATCATCTCGCCGCGCTGCTCTCTACGCGGGGCGAATTTGCGCCCGAACTAGCCCATCGTGTCAATGTGGACGGCACGATGGGGCTGTTGCAGTTGGCCGCTGAACAATCCCAGCGACGGGGCAAATCGGTCAAATTTATCTTCCCCAGTTCCATCGCCGCCTATGGCATGCCCGATCTGTATACCAAAGATCGGGATAATGCGGTCAAGGAGTGGCAATGGAGCGAGCCGACGACGATGTACGGCTGCAATAAATTATATTGCGAAATGTTGGGCAATTATTACAGCCATAATTATCAGCAGTTGGCTGATGCCCGACCCATCATGCTCGACTTCCGTAGCGTGCGTTTCCCCGGCCTCATCAGTGCGTTCACACTGCCCAGCGGCGGCACGACCGATTATGGGCCAGAGATGTTGCATGCGGCGGCAAAGGGCGATCCATACGTCGCCTTCGTCCGCCCCGATTCTCGCTTGCCGTTTATGGCAATGCCCGACGCAGTGGATGCGCTGTTAGGCTTGGCGGCCGCGCCCATCGAGAAATTGTCGCGGCGGGTGTATAATGTCACCAGTTTCAGCCTCACCGCTGGCGAATTCCGCGACAAGGTATGCGAATCTTTCCCCAACGCAGAAATCCATTTCCTCTCTGACGGCAAACGGCAAGGGATCGTAGATAGTTGGCCGTCTGGCCTCAACGACGATGCCGCCCGCCGCGACTGGGATTGGACCCCCCTCTACGATCTAGATCGCGCTTTCGACGAGTATCTGATTCCCAACATTGTTGGGCTTTATAAATAGAAGCAAGTATGCCCCCCATGAGCAAATATAAGCAAAAAAAACAGTTCCATTTGATTAGCCTTGGATGTAGTAAGAATACAGTTGATTCCGAAGGGATGGCTGAGTTGATGGAGCGTGCTGGATTTAGCGGCACGCCTGACCCTGAGGATGCGGGGGTGCTGCTGGTGAATACATGCGGCTTCATCGAATCGGCACGGGAAGAGTCGGTTGGCGTGCTGCGTCAATTGGCGGCGCAAAAAGGGAAAAATCAGATGCTCATCGCGGCGGGCTGTATGGCTCAACGGTATGGGGATGAGATGATCGAGTGGGTGCCAGGTATTGATGGTGTGATCGGCACGCGCCGCTGGATGGATATTGTTCCCTTTATTCGTAAGCTAAAGCGGCGTAAGGGGAAGCATCCGCAACCGATCTACCATCTGCCAGATGAGGCGTTGACGGTAGGGACGGAGGAGCGCGGGGTGATACGAACGGCCGTTCAAGGGCGTTCGGCATATCTCAAAATAGCGGATGGGTGTAGACGGCCGTGTGCCTTTTGCGCCATCCCTCAAATCAAAGGAACGCTGGTCAGTCGCCCGCCCGATATTGTGCTGGCCGATGCCGCCGCCCTGACCGACGCGGGAATGCAGGAATTGATCCTCATCGCGCAAGATACGAGTGATTACGGCCGTGATTTGGGTATAAAAAATGGATTGAGCCAACTATTGCAAGGGATCAATCATGTTGCCCCATCCTTGCCGTGGCTGCGTGTCATGTACGCTTACCCCGGATATGTCACCGATGAATTGATTGAGGTGATGGCGACCACGCCGCAAATCCTTAACTATCTCGACATTCCTCTACAGCATGGCAGCCCATCATTGCTCCAACGGATGCGCCGCCCAGCTAATATCGAATGGGTGTACAGGACAATTGAGAAACTGCGCGTCGCTATGCCCGATATAGCGATCCGTTCAACCTTCATCGTCGGCTATCCGGGAGAGACGGACAGCGAATTTAAGGAACTCAAACAGATGATTGCTGATTCACAATTTGATCGGGTGGGGGTGTTTACCTATTCATATGAAGCGTCTACGCCGTCGGCAACGGCCGGGAAATTGGTCGCTCAAGAGGTGATGGAGGCGAGGCGGGATGAGATTATGGAGTTGCAGCAGGGGATATCGTTACGCAAAAATCAATCTTTTGTCGGCAAAACATTGCCGACGCTGATCGAAGGGCATGGGGATGGCATCAGCATCGGGCGCAGCTATCGGGACGCGCCTGAGATTGATGGATTGGTGGTGGTGCCGGGCGAGTGGCCGCTGGGCGAGATCGTGCCTGTCCGCATTGACGGGGCGATGGCGTATGATTTGACGGGGGTGGTTGAGGTTGTGTAGAGGGGATGGGACGCAGATTTTCAGGATAAAGCAAAACTTTTGATTTATAAACTACGCCCTATTTCCATCCCGCCTCTCGTTTGTAAAAACAGATATGGGAGAATGAGGAATGACCCGCAATAACAGGCAATAGTATCTTCTCTGTATTCTGGGGAGACTTGACAAATTTTCCTAATGATACTCGTGTAAAATAAAGTGCTGATGAAATTTGTCAAGTCTTGTCCCCAATTTTTTGAGAAGATACCAAAGATACCTATGGGGATGGGGCGCGGATGCTTCGCACGCGGATTTAGCGGATGAACACGGATTTCTTTCAACAAAAAATCTGCTATGGGGAAAACGGCCGTACGCCCAAAAGCATCCCCCCCCGTTGGCAATTGCCCATTGACGATTGACAATTCTCCTACTCGCTAACTTCCGCATCTGCCAACAGTTGATTCAACAACACTCGCCGCGTTTCGTCATTTTCCGCCGCATTTGGTATATCCTCTCCAGTCATGGAGTAGGCGAAGATGAAGAATTCGCTCTTTTCGCTTTCGGCATACGCTATCCATAATTCCATCAACCCATCATGCACATCTGTGGCGGTGAACACGGCCGTTTGGGCGGTGAAATCGGCCGCGAATGGCACTTCATCTTCGGCGATTAGCTCCACATCTTTTAATCCCCAGCTTTCCATAAGGTCGCGGCTGCTGAATTCAACTTTATACAGGTCATAATTTGTTTCATCCGTTTTTGGATCGCTGAAAACGGACAGCATGATGCCTGAACTGTTGCTATAAACTTGTAATCCTTGACGGCCGTCTTCAGCCACAACCCACTCTACAGGATAATGAAAGGTGAAACCGTCAACTCCGTTTATGTATGCGCCGGGAGGCGCGGCAGTTGGTCTGGGCGGAACAGTTGGCAGCGCGGCAGATGTCGCTGTGGGTTCGATGGCGGGCGGAACGGCCGTCGGTTTGGGAACGGCCGTCGCTTCACCCTCTATTTTTACAGTGCCGCCGCCCGATTGGCACGCGGTCATCAATATAAATAGGAATATAAGTATCTTCTCAAATCGTGGACAAGACTTGACACATTTCATCAGCACTTTATTTTACGCAAGTATCATTAGGAAAATTTATCAAGTCTCCCCAGAATACTGAGAAGATACGAATATAAGTGCAATTTGTTTATTCATATAAAGTTAAAGAGTTAACCAACGCGTCTAGGTCGTCCAGATTTGGCTCCCACGCGCTGCTGAGCAGGATATTGAGCCTATTCTGCGTCTCGATGAGATACGCTTCGTATGTATCGTCCGACTCAACGGCCGCATTTTGTATCTCTTCGGATACATCATCGGCCGTATCTGGCAGGCTGTCGGTACGAACAGGCCAGACGAGCGAGATGTAGAAACGGCCGTCTTTCGTCAATCCCTCATAATAATACGCCGTTCCTTCATTCACCCACGCCCCATTTTCTTGCCGATCGGTACGCTCCGAAATGTAGCGCACCCCGCCCCCTTCGCTGAAATTGAGAGGCGCGTATTGTGTCCATTGCCCCATAAAGCTGTCGGCTAATGGCAAGAGCGGCATCGGATCGGCTACGTTTTCACCATCAATCAACGCTTGCAAGCGCGCGATTTCAGCCTCTATATTTTTGCCTCCTGCGGCGATGTAACTTTCGGTGGGGAAGATGGCGATATGCGGAATAGCATTGGCTAAAACGGTGTCAGAATCGGCTTCTCTGTCGTCAAAGGTCAGCAAGATGTAGGATGAGACACCGGGACGGTTGCTCATCACCTGCCACGCCCAACTATCGGCTAATCCTTGTGTATCCATACGGATCGATTGGGGAGTGATTTCATTATTGCCGCCGTTCTCCTCTTCGCTTTCTGTGCTGATATTTTCGGTATTGTCGCCAGGTGTATCGTCGTCGGCAACGGCCGTAAACTGCATCATGCCGCTGTCATAAAGCAATTCAAGAAAGAGGTCTCCATCCTGCATAAAATAGAGCGCAGTCGTTTCCAGATTTTCCAAAAGCGTGTCGGTGACGGAATCAGAAGGACAGTCGGCATCTGTAACTGCGTCTATGATGAGCACAATATTGCTGTCCTCAACGGTGTATGCGCCGCTGCCAGTATTACAATCTAATTGCATATCAAAAGTGCCGTCTTCATTTAAAGTCAATTGATATTTCCCTGGTTCGGGGATCGATTGCGTGCCGCTTACGGGATCGGTAAAGCTGATCCATTGCCAGCTTTGGTCTGTAATGTCCGCTGACAGCGTGGTGACAACGGCCGTTTCTTCGGCGATGGGTTCGGCTGTCGGTTCGGCTGTCGGCTCTTCGGCGGGGGTGGGAACGGCCGTCGGCTCTTGCGCCGCCTGCGCCGCTTCTTCTGTCGCTTCCTGCGCCAGTTCGGGCATGACAGCGGCTTCTTCGGGAACGGCCGTTGGTGGGAATGGGGTCGGGTCTGCCTCAGCGCAAGCGATCAAGCCCGTGAGCAGAATAAATAGACTAACGATATAAACGATCAACTTCTTCATTTTGGGAACTCCTTTTCTGTACGAATGATAGATATTTATACTCGTGCAAGATTATAGATGATTCCCCGATTTTGTATAAACAACTGTGATCATAATTTAAGGCGATTGCAACTCCGCCTTTTACAGAAAATTGAGGTGGTCTTGCTTTGAAATTAGACACCGATTTTATCTGTATTCATCTGTGCAATCAGTGTCCAATTTTGGAGGTTATAATCACCCCAGATCATAATCGGACACAGATCAAAAAATCCGGCATGGTTCAAAACAGGACAAATCATCTTTACAATGTATCTTCTCAGTATTCTGGGGAGACTTGACAAATAAAGTAAAGTGCTGATGAAATTTGTCAAATCTTGTCCACGATTTATTCTACAAAACACAAATTCCCTCTTTATGTTGACGCGGGTCTATCAATTTGAGCGACAGAATGAAACCAATCGCTAACAGGATCAATTCCCCCTTAAAGATAGTGGGAAAGGAGATGGATTCAAGCAAAAATCCAGTCACTAAGGGCAGGGCGGTGACGGGGAGGATGATCGTGTTCTGCAAAGCGACGCAGGTCGCCCGCATCGTTGGCTCGGCCATCTCTAAGATGAAATTACTGTATCCGATTTTCATTCCGCTGATCATTGCGCCGACAAAAATGAAGACGAGGGCGTAAGCGGGCGGCCAAATAGAGGGGACGATGAGGGCGGTGATGGTCGCCGCCGCCCCGATCAAAATACTGCCCAGCATGACAGGTTTATTGCCATATTTATCAGCCATCCATCCCCAAAGCAGATTGGACAGGGCGGCTCCAGCCATCTGCGCCGTCAGAAAAAGGCCGATTTGGCCGCCGTCAAAGGTGCTGCTTCCACGAGCGTGGACGATGTAGAAGGGGGCTAATCCAATCGCTATGCCGATGGTGGAGCGAGAGAGGAGAAAGACACGGAAATTGCTATGTTGTTTGAGCAAAACGGACGCTTGCCCCAACATCAGCCGCAACGATTTGGTTTTATTCTGCGATGGGTAGATCGGTTCCTGAATTAGAGCAAAGCCAATCAGGGCAATGGCGAGCGAGAGTGCGCTCAAGCTAAATATGATGCTGTAGTTGATGGGGAAGGGGAAGATGGTTTCGTGTCCTAAAATGTAGCGCACGATCCATCCCGCCAAAATGGCGAGAATGAAGCCGCCGAACTGTTTGCCGCCGCTAAAACGGCCGCGTCGATTATGTGGAATGGCGCGACCAAAAATATCGGCGTAGACGACTGTCCCGGCACCGCCAGCGAGCGAAAAAATGCTGAAAAGCGTCAGCAGCACGACAAGAATGAGCTTGGGATTGCTCAATCCGTAGCTGTAGGTGAGCCACGCCAAAATGCCCCAAGAGATGAAGCGGATGATGATGACGAGTATGAGATATGGCTTTTTGCGCGGCTTGTCTTCTATTAAATAGGCGGTGAAAAGTTGGGGCAGTACGGTTCCCACTCCTTCAATAGCGGCCATGAGACCAACGGCCGTTGTCGCCCCCGTGATGAGCAATGCCAAAAAAGCGGGCAAAACAGTATGGATGCTGCCAAAAGCGGATCCCATCTGGAAAAATATGCCGTGTATAATGCCGGCATTAAAATTGCGGTTGTAATAGCGGTTGCTCTCGGCTTCAAATGTGGCTAGGGTGGGTTCGTTATTCATAGGTTGTTTGATGCTGTCAGATACGGGTAGTTACATGGCAAGTTTGCAAGTTTGCAGGTATGCAAGTATGCAAGTATGCAGGTTTGTAGGTTTGCAAGTGGGTAGATGGGGTGTTAATAAAAAAATCTATGTTCATCTTAAAACTGTATCTTCTCAGTATTCTGGGGAGACTTGACAAATTTTCCTAATGGTACTCGTGTAAAATAAAGTGTTGCTGAAATTTATCAAGTCTTGTCCACGATTTATTGAGAAGATACTTAAAAATCATAATCTGGATAAACCAGAAAAGCATGATCCGCAGATTTCGCAGATTGGCGCAGATAAAAACATTCAATCTGCGGGCAATTTCTTGTACATGGTACAAAAATATCATTGCTAAGGTTCTGAAAATCTGCGTCCCATCCCCCATAATGATCTGTTACCTTTTTGCCGTTATTGCATCTAAACGGTCTGAGATAAGGACAGATAAATAGGATTTGTGGAGAAATTGATGAAAATAGCAATTATAACAGATGACGGCAAACGGGTGAATGCTCATTTTGGCAGAGCAACCCATTTTTTGGTTGTGACAGCGGAAGGCGGCAAAGAGATCGCCCGCGAATTGCGGGATAAACCGTATCATGGGGAAGAGAACCACGATCATAACCATTTGCATGATCATGGTCATGTCCACGATCATAACCACGACCACGACCATCATCACGGACATGGCGGCTTTTTCCAGCGAGTACAAGCAGTGATTGCCGATTGCGATGTGCTGATCTCGCGGGGGATGGGACAACCGGCGTTTGATAAATTGGAACAGGCGGGCATACGGCCGTTTATGACCAATGAAGGAGACGTAGAAACGGCCGTTTCCGCCTTCCTAAACGACACATTAACACAAAACCAAGCACGGGTACACACCCATCATTAGAAAGCAAAGACTTGACAAATTTCATCAGCACTTTATTTTACACGAGTATCATTAGAAAAATTTGTCAAGTCTCCCCAGAATACTGAACAATGAATAATTGGTATCTTCTCAATAAATCGTGGACAAGACTTGACAAATTTCATCAGCACTTTATTTTACACGAGTATCATTAGAAAAATTTGTCAAGTCTCCCCAGAATACTGAGAAGATACAATAATTGTTCATTGCTCATTGACAAAGAGGTACGTATGGCACCAAAAGCTAAAAGAACAAAACGACCGCGCGTGATTATGTTTTCAACGCCATCATGTAGCTATTGCAATATGGCAAAAGTATATTTTCGGCGCAATAAAATTAAATTTCGGGATGTAGATGTGAGCAAAGATGCCGCTGCCGCGCGTGATTTGCAACGACGGAGCGGACAGATGGGCGTGCCGGTGATTGATATTAACGGCCGTTTGATCGTCGGTTTTGATAAGCCCAAAATCAACAAATTATTAGGACTTACCAATCCAATAGGGTAATCCCTGCCCCAACCCTACCCATATTCTGTATCACGCATTATAATAACGCGCATACAGAACTATCAAGATGTACGGCAAGGAGCGTTCCCTGCCGTATCTTAAATTCAAAAGCATAAGGAGATTTTTACAAATGACAACAATTCAACCAATGGGCGCACGGGTGCTTATCCGTCCAACACAAAAAGAGAACAAGACCAACAGCGGCCTGATTTTGCCAGAAACTGCTAAAGAAAAACCACAACAAGGTGTGGTAGAAGCAATTGGCGGTGAAGATGACATGTTGACCGACTTGGCCGTTGGTGACACCGTTATTTTTCCAAAATACTCTGGCAGCGAACTCAAAATGGATGGCGTTGAATATCTAATTATGGATGAGGGCGACATATTAGCCCGCGTTAATGATTAAGGTCTATCCGTTACGCTAAAACAAAAAACGCCCCTATCGGTGATGCCGATAGGGGCGTTTTTTGTTAGGCGGCCCAGCGGGTCTCCCCTACTCCGCCCCCTCACTATTCCGCCCCACGCCGCTATGCCAAATACCAATGACAAGCCCGATGATGTCGGGCTTATGGATATTATTTTTTTGGCGGATGGATGAAAAACGGACAGTGCCGTTAAACATATCGCGCACAAATCGGCCGGCTTGAACGACTTCTGTCAAGTAGATGCGTTCAAATGGGGTTTGCGGCGGCGGATAGGGGCGCAGGGTGACCCCATCCCCCTCCTGTCCGTTTTTGATGAGCAAAAACTCATCCTCTTTGTAGGTGTCAGCGCGAGTGGTATCGATGAGCAAGTAGGTGTCCGCTTTGATATGGGGAAAAAGGTTGTGTTCGTTGAGGTGATGGACACGATACCATTGATGATATCCGTTGTTGCTGTGATTAGGGATGGGAGAGGCGGCTAACGGCCGTTTGCTCAGATTAAACAGCGGCGGCGGCACGTCCATCGGCACGGGCGGCGGCGTATCGTTCGTTGATGTTCGTTCATGGGCAGACGGGGCCGCGTTGATTTGCGAAATAGGGGCGGGAACCGCATGTTGTTGTGACGAGGAGGGCGCGGCTGTTAACGCCGAAAATAACTGCTCGTGAGCGTGCGCCTTTCTCGCTGCCAGCGCATCCTGCAAATTATCAAGACAATTATCCGACCATGCGGGTAAACATTGTTCAGCGTATCGGTACGCAGTGAGCGCAGATTCGTAGGCAAAGGCGGCTTCTTGGGCGTATCCTTCGGCAAAATGGGTTAGACAAACGGCCGTTTGTTGATTAGAAAACCGCCACTGTCTCCGCGCCAAAATGAACTGTTGCCCCGCGCCCAAAAAATCATCCCAATACGCATAAATGATCCCGATATGAAACTCGCATAACCCGCTCAACACATAATCGCGCCCACGATTGAGCCGCTGGGCATTGGTGACAGCGGCGACCGCCTGCGCCGTGCGCGTAGATGGGATCGGCGGGCTGTCCCCGCCCAGCACAAGAAGGCCAGGCGGCGGCGGATCGGGATACAAACAGGAGATTAATTGGCTCAAAGTCTCAATCATTTTTATTTTGCCTGTTTAATGACAGTTGCTCGCGCAGATGCAGCTGCTCATCCAACTGTATCTGATTTAGCCCTCTCAAATTTGCCATCAACTGGGGCGCGATAGGTTGCGTTTCCGATGCCTGAGTGAGCAACCCTTCCATCGCTTGTATCAATCTAAGCGAGATGGTGCTTTTTATGTCAATGACAGCCCCTTCGCTCCGTGCTTGGTCTACCCCTTCGATAATCGCCCGAATCATATCCAATTCCGCTTCCGCTTTGCCCACTTCGGCATTAAATAGATGTTGGGCGTGATTTTCTGCCTTTTGCCGATAGATGGGCGCTTCTTGATTGGTTTTCCACAATTTAATGGATTGTTCAAAGACGGTTTCATCTTTTGGTTTAATGTTAGCAACGCGGATGCTGATCAGATTAAATCCAGACGCTTTGAGTTCCATTTGAACGAGCGGGATCAACTCCGTATGGATGTCGGCATATACATTTTTATTAAACATAATTTCGCTTAATGAGTATGTATGGACGATCCGACGCAGGGTATGAAGCGCGGAGGATCTTACTTTTGCGTCCCAATCGGTGATGCTGCCATCTTTCTTGACACTGCGGGCGTAGACGATGTTTTGCACCGCATTTTTGTCAACGGGGTATGGATTGTCATCGTCGTCGCTCATCTTCACTTGGCCTGAGTTGATACGGAATCTGATGGTGATCACGGCCGTTACAGGAATATATTCGCGCGTATACAACAGGGCATCAATTTTGCGCTCTTGCGGTTTAGAATCAAGCACGATGTAGATATATTCCAACATATCAAGATAGTAATCCCCCGCTTCCAGAACACGATGAACATATCCGTCCCGCTCGGTGATAGCCACTTCCCCCTTGCTGATTTTTATCCAATCCGGCCCGCCGACGCGCAACGAGACATGCTTTGAACGCTGCTCTTCCAACATTTTGCTCTTAACCACAATCGGTTTGCTCCGATTATATGGTTTGCGCCGTCGAAAGAGAAAGGTTTCGGCCGTTTGGCGATCTGGTAAATTGTATAAAATCTGTACCAGCGTCAACGCCGTATTGTGAGCCAGCCGCCACCCCACAATCAAGGGGATAAGATGACGGAAAAGCTTAACTGTATTTGTGGCAAGCGTTAAAGGGGGCAGGATGCCGGCCGGCTGTTCCAGATAGACCATATATCCCGCATAAATCAAGAGACCAATCAGCATCAGCATGGAAAATAGCTGCCTAAAGATAGCATCTTTCTTTTTTGATGAGCGCGGCGTGGAGGTGCGTCTCATGTTCCATCCTCCAGCAATGTGTGCAACTGTTTGATGCTGTCAGTTACCCAATGGGTCATCGTTTGCGGGGTCATGTTCAAGAGGGCTTCGTTTTTCATCCCTTCTTCTAAGGCGGCGACCATGCGTAATGTCACAATTTCGGCTAGATTGATATTTTTAGCATCGTACATGGATTGAATGCTTTCGATGATATTATTGACAATCTCAATTTGTGCCGCCGCCCGCATATTTTGAATATCTTTGGTTGATTGCGCTTTTTGGCTTAATTTTTGGGCGTTAATCTGCTCTTCTATGCCCATTTTCCAAAGTGCCAACCGTTGTTCTTGGACAACTTCCGGCTCTTCTATGGGGGTGAGATTGACGGCCGTTATCGTGATTCCTGAGTTTTTATACTCTTCTATCTCGTTCCCTTCATCATCCGTACTCAAGGTACTGTTCAACCGTCGCTCAAGCCGTTCCTGCACAACGGCACGAATTTCCTGCAACACAAAGCTGTTCACATCATGCAGCTGCTCCAATGTGCGCGAAGATAATTCGTCGGCCAGCAGCGTAGCCGCTAAGGGGGCGATATGATCATTCCATTGACTAACATTCAGCTTGGCATCAATGCTGGAAGCGTACCGAATGTGTCGAATATCAGCCTCATCATACGGGTAAAGCAATGTTTTCTGTTCAGTTTGAACAGCCCCGTCCCCTTCATCTGGTTCTGGCATCACTATATGCTGCTCGGCGCGATTGATATGAAAGGTGACGATAACATCTGTTTTTATCTCAATGCCATCGTTCGTAATCGCTTCAACCCGCTCTTGTCGCAGATGGGGGCGCATATCTAATGTGAGCGACACACTTTCTGTCTTTTTGACAAATTTGCCTGCCAAAATGACAACGCCCGGCCCCACCGCCCGCGAAAATCCTGACGGACTATCAAGTGCTAGAACGTAATGTGTCGGCACAACACCAGCACCAATTTGCTCAATACGATCTTTATAAGTGGGTATCAGCAACTCGGTTTTGGTACTGCGTCGTTCTCGCTCTTTATTGCGCGTGGAGGATTGTTTGAGGTGATAATCGAGATAGGTTTTGGCTTGGTAGATGTAATAGCGGCTCAGCAGACGGTATCCACGTTCCCATTCGGCATGGGTGCTGCCTTGCAGCACAAAGTAGGCGAAGTAAAGTATCCACACCATAAAAAAGGTGACGAATGTGCTTCCCCACATGATGCCCATCTCTATGCCGTAAGGTTCTGGTATTTGCTGACTATCTTTTAATCGGGAGCCGATGGCGACAAGCACAAAAAAGACAACAATAGCTCCGATGATGCCAGCAGATACCTTTTTCTTTTTAGTAGACGGATTTTTCTTGCTCATGTTGTCAGAAATTGTCACGCCTGCAAGGGCAGGAATTCATTTTTTATGTTATGTAGGCTGAACTATACCATAAGATGGTGAGAGCGTGGAATGTGGAGGGGCAGGGCGATTGCATACCCGCCTTAATTCGTGATCGTTCTCGTGATCGAAAATCGAAAAAACCGATCACGAAATACGATCACGACGTAACTTCTCAATATTTCGGGGTGACTACAACGAATGAAAGAAATAAACGGATAGCGCAGTCGAGAAAACATCGGTTCATTTTCATAATCCGCTGTAGTCATACTAAAAACAAAATAATTTCCCCGCTTTTTTGAGAAGATGGGGGAATGACAACTTTGATAGTTAAATAAATCCTCGTTCCTTAGGGAACACTCGTTTTTAACTTTGGCGTTTTACCCTCACCCCAGCCCTCTCCCAAAGGGAGAGGGAGCAAGTTCCCTCCCCCTAAAGGGG